>JBBSOH010000017.1:0-27483 GCA_038259945.1 Acidimicrobiales bacterium | reverse complement strand
GATCGCATCGAACTCCTCGCGACCATGACGGCCGTTCTCGCCGCGGCCGCCTCACTGGGCGGTGCGGCCGCCGCACCACTCGACCGGTTCGCCGTGACCATGAGGCAACGGGCATCGGACGACCTCGAGCGGGGCGCGCAGAGCGCTCAGGCCAAGATGTCGGCGAAGGTGCTCACCTCGGTGCCGCTCGCAGTGCTGGCGCTCTTGTTGCTCACCGACGACGGCGTTCGCGGCGTGGTCGCATCGGCCACTGGCGGCATCGTCGTGACGCTCGGCCTCGCGCTCAACGCTGCTGGTGCCGTGTGGATGAACCACATCGCGGGCAGTGGAACGGCCAGCCGATGATGACCGCCGCAGCGCTCTCGTCGTTCACGGTCCTGATGGTCTTGGCCAGCGCCGCCCGACCCGGGTCGCGTGCACCCGCGGACGTGGTCGGGCGCGTCCCGCAGCGCCCGATCTCACGGAGACGTCGACGTCAGGTGTCGATCGGAGCCGGGGCAGTCGCATCGTTGATCGTTCTCGGGCCGGTGATCACCGTGGCGGCGGGCATCGGGCTCGTCGTGTGGCCCCGGGTGGGCAGCATCATGAGGACGCGACGCCAGCGAGCTGCGATCGAGGCCGCTCTCCCCGACGCCATCGAGATGCTGATCCTCGTCGTGAGGGCGGGCATGACCCCGCACCAGGCGGTGTCAATGCTGACCGAGCGCGCACCACTGCCGATCCGGCCGGCGTTCGTCGAAGTCGACCGTCGTCGCTCCCGCGGCGCCACCCTCGCTGATTCGCTGCGAGCGCTGCCCGAGATCGTCGGGTCGGCTGCGAACGTCGTGGCCGACGCACTCGCCATGTCGGAGCGATACGGCACGCCGATCGGCGAGGCCCTCGAACAACTGTCGGTCGACGTCCGCGAACGCCGCGTCCGACACGCCGAGGCGCAGGCCCGCAAGCTGCCCATCCGCATGTCGTTCCCACTCGTCATCTGCACGCTGCCGTCGTTCGTCCTGATCGCGATCGTGCCCGCCGTGCTCGGCGCACTGTCGTCGCTCGACACGACCGGCTTCTGACCGCGCCGCGCCACCTCGGCCGCCAGCGGCCCGACTCGACACTTCGTCCACGACCCGCCGGCGGCACTCAGTCCGTCGCGACCTCATTCGAAGGAACCACCATGCTCGACTCCACACCCATCCTGATGCTCGCCATCTCGGTCCACCAGGCCGGCGATGCACTCCAGCACCGTCTGGCCAACGCCGTCGCCCACATCATCGACGACCGGCGCAGCGCGCTGAGCGGAGATCGGGGGCAGGCCACCACCGAGTACGCACTCGTGCTGCTCGCTGCCGCACTCGTTGCACTGTTGGTGATCGCGTGGGCCACCGCTGGAGGCGGTGCGGCAAGGGTGAGCAGGCTGTTCAACAGCGTCATCGACTCCGTCATCGACAAGGTATGACGTGACGCAGGACCGACACGCCGACCCGGCCGCCACGCGCCAGCGCCGCTCGAGTGACGACACGGGTCAGGCAGCCGTCGAGTTCGCCGTCGCGCTGCCGTTGATCGTGGTCGCGATGCTGGCGATCGCCCAGGTCGGCGTGTCGATCCGCAACGAGATCGCCGTGGAGTTGGCGGCCCGCGAAGGCGCCCGCGCTGCGGCCGTCTCGGCCGATTCCGCAGGTTCCGCGTCGGCGGCGGCGCGGCGCGCCGTTGCGCTGCCGATGGATGTGTCGGTGTCGTCGAGCGGCAGTTCGGTGTCGGTCACCGTCACCTACGTCGACCCGACCGACATCGCGATCATCGGCGCTGCCATCGGCCCGGTCACCCACACCGCAACCGCCACGATGGCCATCGAGCCTCCATGAGCCCTGACCGGATCGATCTGTCGCAGGAGTTTGCGGATCGCTGCACGTGGGGCAGCATCGTGCGGTGCGAACGATCTGGGTGCTCGGTGACCAACTGAACCGGAGCATCGGGGCGATGGCCGACGCCGACCCGTCGACGGATCGGATCCTGCTGATCGAATCGATCGGGAAGATCACGTCGAAGCGATGGCATCGCCAGCGCGCCCATTTCGTGATCGCCTCGATGCGTCGTTTCGCCGCCGAACTCGCCGAAGCCGGCTTCGCGGTCGACCACCGGCAGGCGTCGTCGCTGCGGGAGGGCTTCCACGAGCACGTCGCCGAGTTCGGACCCGACGAGGTGCTCGCCACCGAGCCGGCGAGTTGGGACGGTCTCGAGATGCTGCGCCACCTCGACGTCACGATCGTCCGATCGAACCGGTTCCTGTGCCACTACGACGAGTTCGCTGCGTGGGCCGACAGCCGCAAGAGCTTCAAGATGGAGGACTTCTACCGCCACCAACGCAGGCGTCTCGGCTATCTGATCGACTCCGACGGTGAACCGACCGGGGGCCGTTGGAACTTCGACGACGAGAACCGCGAGCCGCCCCCGAAGGGTGATGCCAACCCGTGGGCCGACCCGCAGACCTCGCAACTCGACGACCTCGACCGAGAGGTGATCGCCGACCTCGAACGCGCCATCGCCGAACACGGGGGTGAACTCTGGGGCGCCGAGCCCGACGGAACGTGGGCGACGTCACGCCGCGCTGCGTTGAGCCGTTTGCGCCACTTCGTCGACGACGTCCTCCCCCAGTTCGGACCCCACGAGGACGCAATGGTCGAACGGTCGTGGCATCTGGCGCACTCGGTGCTCTCGCCGTACATGAACATCGGCCTGCTGCTGCCGGGCGAGGTGTGCGACGCCGTGCAGGACGCGTACGACCGCGGTGATGTCCCGATCAACTCGGCGGAAGGATTCATCCGCCAGGTGATCGGCTGGCGCGAGTACGTGTGGGGCGTCTACTGGCTCTGGATGCCGGACTACCGGTCGTCCAATGCGCTCGGCGCCGACCGGCCGATCCCACCAGCCTTCACCGGTGCAGCGACGACGGAGATGAACTGTGTGGGCACCTGCATCTCGACGCTGCACGACAAGGCGTACAACCACCACATCCAGCGTCTGATGGTGCTCGGCAACCTGTCGATGCTGCACGGCGTCGATCCATGGGCGATGACCGACTGGATGTGGTCGAACTTCATCGACGGTGCCGAGTGGGTGATGCTCCCCAACGTGATCGGCATGAGCCAGTGGGCCGACGGCGGCAAGATGGCCACGAAGCCGTACGCAGCGGGCGGCAACTACATCGACAAGATGAGCGACTACTGCAAGCCGTGCCGCTTCGACCGCAAGAAGCGGACGGGCGACGACGCGTGCCCGTTCACCACCCTCTATTGGGACTTCCTCGCCCGCCACCACGACCTGCTGGTGAAGAACCCGCGGATCGCACGCCAAGTGCGGGCATCGGAGCGGCTTTCCGACCTCCCGGCAGTGCGCGAACGCGCCGTCGAGGTGCGGCGCTTGCTCGACGCCGGCCAGTTGTAGACCGGTCGTCCGCCTCCGATGGACCCCCGCTGTCGGGCTCCAGCACGCCGCCGGTCGGGTTGTCGGGCAAGCTCTCGACGTGAGCCAACCGATCGACGCCTCTGCGAACCCCGACCAGCCTCTCTTCCACGCTGCGCTGCCCGATGACTGGGCGGCGGCATTCCAGTCGGGCGAGTACACGATGTCGACGCGCGGCATGACCCTCGACGAGGTCGGCTTCATCCACCTCTCGACCCGAGAACAGGTCGAAGCAACGGCGAACCGGTTCTACGCCGACGTCGACCAGCTCGTACTCCTCACGGTGGACCCGATGAAGGTCGACTCGAGGATCGAGTGGGAACCGCCGGCGCCCGCCAGCGACGAACTCTTCCCGCACCTCTACGGTCCACTCCCGATCGCCGCCGTCGTCGCAGCGACGTTCTGGCTCCGCACCATCGACGAGACGGGCGCCGGCTGGTCCCTCGACGCCCTCTGAACAAGCCACAAGCCGCCCGAGCCATGATCCCACGGGGGCGCTGCGCGTCCGCGCAGTCGAGAAGCAGGACAGGGCGATTCTCGGCGGCTCCCGTTGCGGAAAGCGCAACCACACCCACCGAGAGCCTCGTGTCCTCCCGGCAACCCGTCGAGACCGAGACGGGGTGAAGTCTGGGCGGCTCGACTGGACCCCGGCGGCATTCCCGACGCCACGAGCTTGCATGGGACGAGCGTGAGCGAGTTCGGCGAAGAGCCCGAGAAATGAGTTCTTCGGCCCCAGCCGAATGGACGCCGTCAGGCGTCCGAAGCCACAGGCTTCAACTCACCAGAACATCGTGCCGGCGGCGCCCTTGTAGGGGCCGGTGACGTTGTTCGTGATCCAGCCGCCGTAGAAGCTTCCGTCGTTCGGGTCGACGCGTTCGTCGTCCACCCAGCACTCGTCGAGTGTCTGCGCGTAGAACGCCCAGTGGTCGCGGATCGGTTCGAACGCAGGTGTGGGGTGCGGGTAGGTCCAGCAGGACTCGGCGGCGATGGACCCGTCGGCGACCACGTCGGCGTAGCTCGCCACGCCCTTCCATTCGCAGCCCGACGTGCGCGCCACCGGCACGAGACGGTCGAGCGAGACGAACTCCGCAGCGACGTAGTACGCCGGCGCCTGGCTCGTCTCCAACACCCTCATCGCGTGCGGGGCGTCGACGATCGTCTCACCACGATGAACGACCCTGATGCGCCAGTCGACCCGCTCGACCGAGGGCGGACGAGGAAAGTCCCAGACGGACTCGACCGGCTTGCCGTTCGGAGCGATCGCACCGCGACCGCCGGCTGCCACCAACTCCTTCTCACCACGCTTGGCTCCGAGTCCCATCAGTCCCTCATCCCGTCGTACTCGGCGGCCTCGGGGCGACGCTTGTCCTTCGACCGGCGATCCGCGGCCTTCTCACGCGCTTTCTGTTCCTTCTCCAGCGCTTCCTCCTCGACGATCAAGGCTTCGAGCGCCGTCAGCCTGACCGGGTCGAGGTCACCGTCAGCGATCGCCCGCTGCACCGCGCAACCCGGCTCCTGGTCGTGCTTGCAGTCGCGGAACCGACACCCGTCCACCAGATCGAACACGTCGGCGAACGCCCGCTCGATCCCGTTGCCCGACAACCACAGCGACACCGCCCGTACGCCCGGCGTGTCGATCAACCAACCCTCGCCGAGCATCGGAACGAGTTCGGCGGCGACCGTCGTGTGGCGCCCCCGCTGGTCGCCTTCGCGCACCGCCGACGTGGCGAGCAACTCGTTGCCGACGAGTCCGTTCACGAGTGTGGACTTACCCACCCCCGATGCCCCGAGGAAGGCGAGAGTGCGGTTCCCGACGGCGTACTCGCGAATCGCGTCGATCCCGTCGCCGGTGATGCCGCTCGCCAGCAGGACGGGCACCCCGAGCGCAACGGCAGCGAGTGCGGCACGCATCGGTTCGGGATCGGCGACCAGGTCGGTCTTGGTGAGCACCACGACGGGGTCGGCGCCCGAGTCGAACGCCAGCACGAGTTCACGCTCCAGGCGACGCGGGCTGGGCGGCGAGCCCAGAGCGTGGACGAGGAACACGACGTCGATGTTCGCCGCGAGCGTGTGCGACACCGCACGCATCCCGTCGAACGACGCACGTCGTGTGAACCCGGACGTACGGTCCAGCACGTGCTCGACACGTTCGCCGTCGTCGCTCGGCACGATCCAGTCGCCCACGGCGACGTCGGCGCCGATGTTGCGCAGCCTCACCGATTCCTCGGAGCCGGTGGCCTGCGCCAACGTGCGGGCGGCTGTCGACCAACCCCGGTCGAGGCGGGTCACCCGGGCCGGTGCACCCGGACGATCGAGAGCGTTCCATGCTTCGTCGAACGCGTCGGACCAGCCGAGGCGCTGCAACGTTGCTCGATCCTCTGTCATCCACCGACGACGGTACCCCCGGCGAGCGATCAGCCCCCGGCGGGTTTCCGCGATCTCGTACTCGTGCATCGCGACCTCCCCGACATCGTCAGCTGCGCAGGAGTGCAACCGAGGCAAATCAGGACGGTGGGACGAGTTGCTCTCGCAGCCGCGCACCTCAGGGCCGTACACCTCAGGCCCGTGCACCTCAGGCCCGTGCACCTCAGGCCCGTGCACCTCAGGGCCGTACACCTCAGGGAACGACGTCGCCGTAGGCGGTGACAGTGAGACCGCCGTCGCTCTCGACGTACGTGGCCACGGCTCCACGACCGACGAAGAGCGGCCCATCGCCCACGAGCGACCAGAGACGGTTGCCGTCGAGGTCGAGACCCACCCGCTCGAAACCGATCGTGGCCGACCGCTTGACGACCACGCCGTTTCCGACCAACTGGAGGACATCGATTGCTCCGGGCACCATGTCGACCGACGCGATCTCACGCCCGGTCGACCCGTCGATCACCCGCTGTTCGCCGCCGCCTTCCGTCGCCATCACGATCGACGCACCCCGATCGGTCGAGGTGAAGCCGATCGGTGTGCCCGATGCCCTCCAGCGGACGGCGACGTCGCCGTCGTCCAGCAGTTCGGCGCCGAACGCCGCACCCGCGCCGAGCAGGAGCATCGCATCGTCACCCATCGATGCCACCAGCGTGAAGACGGGTGCAGTATCGAGTCCGGCGAAGCCACCGGACCCGGCGCCGACGATCGAGGCGCGCTGCAGCGTGCCATCGTCTCCACGGACCTCGACGTCGCCGTCGACGACCGCCACGATGCGCCCGCCGACGACCGCCGCCGGATCGGCGCCGTCGATCACGAGTTCGCCGACGGGAACGGGCGAGGCCCAGCCACTGCTCAGGTCGAGCCGGAGGAGTTCGTCTCCGTCACGGAAATACACCGTTCCGAAGACGTCATTCGCCAGGATGCGTCCCGGTGGACGCCCGACCTCCTCACCCGTCGCCGGATCGATGAAACTCAGAGGCGGGAACTCGGTGTTCGAGTCACGAGCGACGAGTGACGTTCCGGCCACGACCGAATACGACACGGAACGGTCGATCTCGTCGGCCCACAGCACCTCGCCGGTCGAAGCGGACAGACCGAGCAGAGACTGCCCACTGATCGAACGACGTTCCATGACGACCACACCGTCGATCTCTGCGAGAACGCTGAGATCTCGTGCCGTCGACTCGAACTGCGATCGCCACCGCTCCGATCCGTCGCCGGCGTCCAGGGCGACCACCACCGTTCCGAGCTCGCCGTCGACGACCGACAGGTCGTCGAACACACCGAGCACCGATCCATCGTCGAGCAGAGTCAGATCGGCCCCGCTGGGTACTTCGACCCCGAGGACCTCAGTACTCCACCGCTGGTCGAGTTGCTCCGGAAGGCGACGGCGGTCAGCTCCAGCGAACGGTTCGTCGACGAGTGGGTCCACGAACTCACCCGACGTCACCACCACCTCACCCGCGCCGGCGAAGTCCGGGTAGATCCACTCGTCCGAAAGGCCTGCGGAGACGTTGCCGTCCAGGCCGTCGTCTCGAACCACGATCACCGCAGCGACGACAACGGCGGCGGCCATCACGACCACGGCGAGCCGGCGTCGGTTCGACCGTTCCGGCGGGAGCGCGATGACCTCACCGTCGATCACGACGCGACGCACCGAGGCGGAACCGGATGGCTCGGCCGGTCCGGTCCGAACAGCCGGCGTCGGCGACAGATCGAACTCTGCGACCGTCGTGTCCGCGAACGTCGCCCCGGATCCCACGCTCCACGGACTGCCCGCCGGCTCGCCATCGACCTCCTCGATCATCGTCGCATCACCGTGCAGCACATCATCGATCATGTCGTCGGGTTCGGAGTCGGAGGAACGCTCAGCGCCGACCGGATCTCCGGGCTCGTCCGAATCGGGCGCCGCGACCGGTGCGTCGACAACCGCCGGCTCCGCTCGACGGGGTCGCCACATTCGATCGTCGTCGCCGGCGTCGGCCATCGACCCGTGATCGTCGGTCGATGGTTGGTCGGTCACGCGCCGCCACCGTACGCCGTGACCTCGAACGAACCGTCGGCCTGCGAAGTCGACCGAACGACGAAGCGATCGCCGATCGCCATCGGCCCCGTTCCCCCGAGTGACCACATCTCCTCCCCGTCGAGATCGAGGCCGGCGATGCGCGACCCTGCCTGCGACGTTCGGCGGGTGACGATGCCGTTACCGACGACCTCGAGCGCGTCGAACAAGCCGGGCGCCATGGTGAGCGGCGCAATCGTGGACCCGGTCGCGGCGTCCACGAGAGTCTGCGCTGCGCCACCCTCGGTGCCGATCAGCAGCACGATCCCGCGCTCGGTCGGAAACGTCTCCGTGACCGTGCCGGGTCGCTCCCACGAGAACCGGATGGTGCCGTCGGCGACCTCGGCTCCACTGATCGTGCCGCCCCCGACCGTGACGAACGCCGAACCGGCGAGCGGAATGATGCTGCGGACCAGAACGAGCGACTGCGGGCGGTCGACATCCACGGTCAGCGGTGTCAGGCCGCCGGCGCCGACGTTGCGGTCCCCCTCCACCGACAGTGCGCCGACCGCCAGCATCCCGTCGACGATCGTCACGAGTGAGTCACCGACCACCGCGGCGACCGGGTTCAGTTCGGAATCCATCGTGCCGACGAGTTCGCTGCTGATCCCATCCAGCACTCCGTCGCCGTCAGGGAGCTCCGAGCCGGCCAACTCGTCGGAGTTCCCGGGCAGCGAGGCATCGCCGCCGGGTCGCTCGGCACTCGGTCGCGCCAGATCGAACTCGAGCACCTTGTCGCCCCGCAACACGTACCACCTGCCGGCGCCGTCGGAGCCGAGCACGTCACCGGTCAGCACACCGACCGGCGCGCCGGTCGCCGGCTCGACCAGCGTGATCGGCGCACCCGGCTCCGGGCTGGACCGTGCCAGGAGGTCGGTGCCTCGGAGCGTCGTGACCTGTTCCGACGACCCACTCACGAAGAAGAGATCCGACGACCACAGCTGGGATCCACTCCGCAGGTCGTGGGCGACGACGTCATCAGCAATCGTCAGCACCAGAGCGTCTCCGATCGCCGCCACGAACTCCACCTCGTCGATTGCCGCAGCGACCTGCAGGACCCAGATGGTGCGCCCGGTGACGGCGTCGAGCACGAACACCACACTCGGACCCCTGAGACTGTCGAGGTCGCCGATACCGACCACGACGTACCGGGTGTCCACCGCCTCGATCCAGGTCCTCCTGTTCACGCCGGTTCCTTCGGCGAGCGGGCCGAGCGAGACGGTCCACCTCGGCTCCACCTCGATCGGGAGTCGTCGGGGGTCGGCACCGACATAGCGCTGACCCGTGCCGTCCAGCAGGTCCAGCCGGTCACCGTAGATCCCCTGTTCGATTCGCTCCCCTTCCGCCGGCCTCGATGTCGAGTCCAGCGCATCGACCCGAGCAGCGACCGCTCCCTCGGACTCGGCTGCTGCCTCCGGCGATTCTCCCGACCGCACGGCGCCGATCACGACCGTCGACGCCAGCGCCACCGCCCCCACGAGGGCGCTCGCCGCGGCCGTCCGAGCACCCCATCGACGACCGCCACGACCGTCCTCCACGCCGGGGTCGGAGCCGGCGAACCGATCGATGTCGACCGACGCCGCCGGCGAAACCGGCGGCGGACCTGCGTAGTCCGGTCGCCAGATCTCGTCGTTCGGCGCCACCGTCGAGACCCTACGCAACGGGGCTCGGTGCGTCGCCGCGGCCTCACCGAACGTCGACGTCCACCAGAGCGCCGCGTGCGGAATCCGCCGACCGACAGGCACACTGCCCCAAGAGTTGCGTCGCGACCAGCTTGTCGAACGTCCCGCGATCACACAGCGAAAGTCCCTGATGTCAAAGCCCCTCGTCGTCGTCGAGTCACCCGCCAAGGCGAAAACACTCACCAAGTTGCTCGGCAGCGACTACGACGTGCGCGCATCGGTGGGCCACGTGTCGGACCTGCCGTCCAAGGGCCTCAACATCGACACCGAGAACGGTTTCAAGCCGACCTACGAACTGACCGAGCGCGGCAAGACGGTCATCAAGGAACTCAAAGCAGCACTGAAGGATGCCTCCGAGCTCTATCTCGCAACGGATGAGGATCGCGAGGGCGAAGCGATCTCGTGGCACCTCCTGGAGTACCTGAAGCCGAAGGTCCCGGTGAAGCGGATGGTGTTCCACGAGATCACCAAGACCGCGATCGACCACGCCGTGGCCAACCCGCGCGGGATCGACTACGGCATGGTCGACGCCGCCGAGACCCGTCGCATCCTCGACCGCCTCTACGGCTACGAGGTCAGCCCCGTCCTGTGGCGTCGCGTCAACCGCGGCCTGTCCGCGGGCCGCGTGCAGTCGCCGACGGTGCGGCTGATCGTGCAGCGCGAACGCGAACGCATCGCCTACGTCACCGCCGACTACTGGGACATCGACGTGGTCACCGCGAGCAGCCCGTCGTTCGACGCCAAGCTGCTGTCGGTCGCCGGTGACCGCATCGCGTCAGGCAAGGACTTCGACGATCGCGGAGTCGCGAGGCAGAGCGTCACGGTGCTGAACGAGGAACGCGCACGCGGTCTCGCCGCCAGCCTCGACGATTCGACCTTCACAGTGTCCTCCGTCGAGGAGAAGCCGTACCGCTCGTCGCCCAAGGCGCCGTTCATGACCTCCACGTTGCAGCAGGAGGGTGGCCGCAAGCTGCGCCTCTCGGCGTCACAGGTGATGCGTGTGGCGCAAGGTCTGTACGAGCGTGGATTCATCACCTACATGCGTACCGACGACGTGATCCTGTCCGACGAAGCCATGAACGCGACGCGCAGTGCGATCACCAGCGAGTACGGCGCGAACTACCTGAACGCCGCGCCGAAGCAGTACAAGAAGAAGTCGAAGGGTCAGGACGCACACGAAGCGATCCGCCCGACCACCCCGTTCCGTTCGCCCGACTCGCTGTCGACCGAGTTGAACAGCCAGGAACTGGCGCTGTACCGGATGGTCTGGCAGCGAACGCTCGCCTCGCAGATGGCCGACGCCACCGGCGTCACCGTCAGCGTGCGCATGACTGCGCCCGCCACCGACCGTGCCGTGACCTCTCCTCGGGCCGGCGAGATCGTCGAGTGCGAGTTCGCGGCGTCGGGCACCACGATCACGTTCCCCGGCTACCGCGCCGTGTACGTGGCGTCGAAGGAGGAGCGTGGCGACGATGCCGCCGACTCCGAAGCGCTGCTGCCGCCGCTGACCGTCGGTGACGTCGTCCCGACCGAGTCGATCACCCCCGTCGGCCACACCACGTCACCGCCTGCGCGCTACACCGAGGCGTCGCTGGTGAAGAAGCTGGAGGAGTTGCGGATCGGGCGCCCGTCGACGTGGGCGTCGATCATCCAGACCGTGCAGGACCGCGGGTACGTGTGGAAGAAGGGCCAGGCGCTGGTTCCCACGTGGACCGCCTTCGCCGTGATCCGCCTGCTCGAGGAGCACTTCGAAGCACTCGTCGACTACGACTTCACCGCCTCCACCGAGGAGGACCTCGACGAGATCTCACGCGGTGAACGCCAGAAGGCCGACTGGCTGACGCGCTTCTACTTCGGCAAGACCGACGACCAGGACATCCCGGCGATCACCGCCGAGGCGGGTGGCGACTCCGACGACGCACTCGTCGGCCTCAAGCGTCTGGTGGAAGAGAACCTCGACCACATCGACGCCGCCGAAATCAACACGGTCCCCCTCGGCAACGACGAGAACGGCGAACTGATCGTCGTCAAGCCGGGCCGGTACGGCCCGTACGTCAAGCGCGGTGAAGACACGGCGGGGCTCCCCGACAACCTCGCTCCCGACGAACTCACGGTCGAAAAGGCCGTCGAGTTGCTCAACGCGCCCAAGGGTGACGACCCGATCGGCGAGCTCGACGGGCTGTCGGTGTACGCGAAGAACGGCCGCTACGGCCCCTACGTGCAGTGGGGCGATCACGACAATCTGCCTCCCGGCATGGAGAAGCCGAAGATGTCGAGCCTGCTCTCCAGCATGGTGTTCGAGACGATCACCATGGCCGACGCCGAGAAGCTGCTGTCGCTCCCCCGTCACGTGGGCGACGACCCCGCCGACGGGGTGGAGATCTATGCCGACAATGGTCGGTACGGACCCTACGTCCGCAAGGACAAGGACTACCGGAACATCGATTCCGAGGAGCAGCTCTTCGCGATCACCCTCGACGAAGCGGCGAAGATCTTCAGTGAGCCCAAGGTGTACAAGCGCGGTGGGCGCCAACCCGCCAAGCCGTTGCGCGAGTTCGCCGACGACCCCGTGAGCGAGCGCGCCGTCGTGGCCAAGGAAGGCCGGTTCGGTATCTACATCACCGACGGCGAGACCAATGCGTCGCTCGGCAAGGGCGACCGGTTGGAGGAGATCACGTCCGAGCGAGCGTTCGAACTGCTGGCCATCCGCCGTGAGGCGATCATCGCCAAGGGTGGCGCCGGCGCCAAGAAGGCCAAGGCCACGAAGAAGAAGGCCGCCTCCAAGAAGAAGAGCGCGACGAAGAAGACTGCAGCCAGGAAGACAGCTGCGAAGAAGGCTCCGGCCAAGAAGGCGGCGGCGAAGAAGACGGCTGCGTCGACCGAGAAGCCTGCGGTCGAGATCACCGACCTCAACGACGACTGATCCGGGGCCCGGGCGAAACTTGTCGATCTGAACGCGCTCTGCGCGCTCGGATGAACAAGTTTGGATGACCCTCCGCCGCGATCGCGCCGCACAGCAGACGGCGCGGTCTGTTCCGGGACGTGGGTGCGCCGATCCTCACTAGCCTCATGGGTGTGACGTCGGCCAGATACATCGCGTTCGAGGGCGCCGAAGGGTGCGGCAAGTCGACCCAGGCCGCCCACTACGCGGAATCGGTCGGCGCCGTCCTCACCCGGGAGACGGGTGGGACCGACATCGGCGCCCGCCTGCGCGAGATCCTCCACGACACCTCGGTCGACAACCTGTCGGCCCGATCCGAAGCGCTGATCACCGCCGCCGATCGGGCCCAGCACATGGTCGAGGTCGTGCGACCCGCACTCGATGCGGGGCGCACGGTCGTCAGTGACCGTTCGGTCTACTCGACGCTTGCGTACCAAGGGTACGGACGCCGACTGGACGTGACCGACGTCCGGCGGATCAACGAGTGGGCGACCGACGGCCTGTGGCCCGAGGTGGTGGTGTTCATCGACACGCCCGACGACGTGATCGCCGAACGGATGTCCCGCCGCAACCTCGATCGGTTCGAAGCCGCCGGCGACGCGTTCCACCTGCGCGTGATCGCCGGATTCCGTGAGATGGCCGCCGCCGACCCCGCACGCTGGATCACGGTGGCTGCCGTCGGCTCGATCGGAGACGTGGCCGCTCAGATCAGCGAAGCGCTCGCAGCACGGGAGTCGTCGTGAGTTCGGTGTGGGACGACGTGGTCGGACAGACCTCGGCGATCGAGCGGTTGAAGGCAGCGGCAGAAGCCGGCCCGGTCCACGCCTACCTGTTCGTCGGTCCGCCGGGTTCCACCAAGTGGCAGGCCGCACGGGCATTCGCCGCCCGGGTGATCAGCGGCGACGACGATCCCGAGCAGCGCGACGCCCGGCTCGCACTGGCGGGCGAGCACCCCGACGTCCGCGAGGTCCGCCGCACCGGGCCGTCGATCTCGGCGGAACAGGCACGCGAGATCGTGCGCGTGTCATCACTCGCGCCGACCGAGAGCAACCGCAAGGTGTTGATCCTCGACGAGTTCCACCTGCTGCGGCCCGAGGGTGCGGCGCTGATGCTCAAGACCATCGAGGAGCCGCCGCCCTCGACCATGTTCGTCATCTGTGCCGACTTCGTCCCGCACGAGTTGATCACCATCTCGTCACGGTGCGCTCGCATCGACTTCCGGGCGATCGCAGACGGTGTGATCGCTGCCCGACTGCTGACCGAAGGCGTCGGTCCGGTCGAGGCCCAGGCTGCCTCGAAAGCGGCATTGGGCGACCTCGACCGCGCCCGGTTGCTCGCCACCGACCCGGGCCTGGCCGAGCGCCGCAAGGCGTTCCTCGCCGTGTCCAAGTCGGTCGACGGTTCAGGCGCGATGGCCACGGGCCTCGCCCGCGAACTGCTCGCGATGATCGACGCTGCCGCAGAGCCACTCGCCGCACGTCACGCGAACGAGGCCGACGAACTCACGGCACGGATCAAGGAGGCCGGAGAACGAGGGAGCGGGAAGAAGCAGTTGGAGGACCGCCACAAACGCGAACTCCGACGGCACCGCACCGACGAGATCCGAGCCGGACTGGCCACGATGGCGGCGACCTACCGCGACGCGTTGACGGCCGGCGGTGCCGACGTCGAGGCTGCAGTCGGTGCGGTTCGATCGATCCACGCTGCTCTCGAAGCGTTGGAGCGCAACCCGAACGAACGGCTCCTGCTCGAACACCTCATCTGGTCCCTCCCCGCAGCCTGAGCGGCCATGTCGGGGTGAGGCACGAACATGGACGCGAGGCCGGCAGTTGTCAGAGGCGGGCGGAGTCGAGGGCTCGGCGGGCGCCGGCGGTGACGGCCTGCAGGTCGGTCACGACGGTGACCATCGCGAATCCTTCGGTGGCACGCTTTGCGGCGACATTCGGGTCGGCGTGGATTCCCGGCGCCAGGCTGTGACGTGTCGCGGCAGCTTTCACGGCGGACAGCGCATCGGTGAACCGGACATCTGTCTGGTCGTTGCCCGGCACGAGGCCGAGCGTGATGCTCAGGTCGGACGGCCCGATGTAGAGCGCGTCGACGCCGGGCACGGCGGCGATCGACTCGACGTTGCGCACCGCCTCGGCGGTCTCGATCATCGGGATCACGAGCGTCGCAGCGTTGACGGCGGCGACGTCGGTCGAGGTTCCGGTGATCCGCGTCCTCGTCGGGCCGTAGCTGCGCCCTCCCGCAGGTGCGTACTTGGCCGCAGCCACACACGCCGTGGCGAGGTCGGCATCGTCGACCATCGGGACGATCACCCCTGCCGCTCCGGCGTCGAGGACGCGCCCGATGATGCCCGGCTCGTTCGTGGGCACGCGGCACAGCACCGTGGCATCGGACCGCTCCATCGCCCGCATCATCGAGATCGCTCCTGCCACCTCCATCAAGCCGTGCTGGAGATCGATCACGACGTAGTCGAAGTCGACCTCGCACAATGCCTCGGCCGAGGACGGTGCCTCGGTCGACCGCCACAGGCCGAAGGCGGGGCGATTCTCCGCCCAGCATCGACGGAGTCGGACGGGCGAGGAGCCACCGCTCACAGCGTGGGCGCCGTTCCGGTCTGGCGGTGGAAGGTCAGCGAGTCCCAACAGTCGAGGCGTCGCGTCACACTGCCGCCACGCACACTGATCCACATGACTCCCGGGATGTCGATCCGAGTTCCGTCGACGTCGGCGCCGAAGCGGTACCGCACGATGACCTCCGAACCCGGACGAGGGTCGCCGCCGACGCGGTCCGACTCGCTCTCCACGAGGATGCCGACGGAGGTCTCGGCCACGTCGTAGCGCCGGTTCGCGAACGTCGCGAAGAAGCCGGGAAGTCGCCGTGCGTACTCGTCGCGCCCCACGCACCCCGAGCCCAACTCGGCGTGGTGCTCGTTGCGGAAGCCGTCGCTCACCAGATCGGCCACCGCCGCCGGGTCATCGCCTCCGAGCGCGGACACGTAGGCGAGTGCGACATCGAGGTCGTCACGGTGATCAGTCATCGAGCGATCAGCCCCACTTGGCGCGGACGGTCTCGTAGACGCCCTGGTCGTAGGAGAACTCGACGAGGTTGCCGTCCGGATCCTCGAGCATGCAGATGTAGCCGATCGGGTCGGGCATGGTCCGGGCGGGCATCGCCAGACAACCGTCGGCCTCGGCTCGCGCAGCGATGTCGTCGACGGCGTCCTTGGTCGGAAGTTCGATCCCGAAGTGGTTGAACGGTGCCATCTTCGCAAGCGGTGCCGGAGCGAACGGATCCTTGTCCGGGAAGAACTGGGCGAGCACCAGGATGAACGGGAACTCCTTCTGGTCGGAGTGGCCGAGCCAGGCGCCGAAGCCGTCGTCGTCTTGACGCTTGTCGAGCAGTTCGAGGTCGGTGTATCGCTCGTAGAACCCGATCGTCGCGTCGATGTCCTTCACACGCAGCGCGATGTGGGTCCATCTCGAGGAAGTGGGTCGGAGTTCGTGCGTCGCCGACGGCCCGGCGGTGTCCTCGATGGTGTCACTCATGGTCGCCACGGTAGCAAAGGTCTGATGGTCTGACCAGGTAGTGCCGAGGTACCGCACCTGTCACGGACCACGACGCAAGGCCGACACCGGGATCGCGCGGAGACTACAGTCGGTCAGATGGTCAGACCGACTCACCCGTTCTCCGCTTGTGCCGGGGCGCGAACTCCATGAGCGGCGCGCCGACCACCACCGACCACGAGCACGATTCGGGCGTCACGTTCGCTCCCGTCACGCGCGAGACACTCAGCGCGCAGATCCGTGACCGGCTCCTGGAGCGGATCTCGTCGGGCGCTCTCGCACCCGGTGCCCAGGTGCCATCGGAACGGTCGCTGTCCGAGCAGTTCGGTGTGGCACGAACGTCGGTCCGCGAGGCGATGCAGGGTCTGCTGTCGCTCGGATTCGTTGTGCGGCGGGGCAACCGGTCCTACGTCGCCGAGCAACTCCCCGACGTGTCGTTCGACGCCGTCGACGACCGCAAGCAGTTCGTCGAGCAACTGTTCGAGACGCGTCGCCTGCTCGAAGTGCCGATGATCGAACTTGCTGCGGTCCGCGCCAGTGACGCGCAACGTGCCGAAATCTCGGATCTGGCCGAACGCTTCACGGCCGACATGTCTCTCGCCTCCTTCCGCGAACTGGACCGCGAGTTCCACACCGCGCTGTCGACGGCATGCGGCAACCCACTCCTCGTCGAGGTGTACGCCAAGGTCATGGCGCGTCTCTTCAAGTCCGACGGCCTGCGGTCCCTCCTCGGCGACGAGGCGAACCGCGACGAGGTCGGCAAGATCGTCAGCGACGCCGCCGCTCAGCATCACCGTCTCGCCGCTGCAGTGGCCGCCGGGGACACCGCCGTCGCTGCAGCCGAGGGCATCGCTCACCTCGAGGCCGTCGAGCGGAGCCTGATCGACCGCCTCGTCTGATGATGCCGAGGAGATCGTGGACGAACCGATGAGCGGCTTCGACTTCGACTGTGATTTCGATGTCGTCGTGGTCGGCAGCCTGAACCTCGACCTCGTGGTCCGCACACCGCGTCGACCCGACGGCGGTGAGACCATCAGCGGATCCGACTACGCCGAGTACGCAGGCGGCAAGGGCCTGAACCAGGCAGTCGCCGCGGCCCGGTCCGGTGCGTCGGTCGCGCTGGTGGGGAACGTCGGCGCCGACTCGGCCGGCGACGACCTCCGTTCGATCGTGCGCGACGAGGGCATCGACGACCGCTGGCTCACGACCGTCGACGCAGTACCCACCGGTCGAGCGCTGATCACGGTCGACGACCGGGGTGAGAACTCGATCATCGTCGTGCCCGGAGCGAACGCAGGGCCGATTGCGTCGGACCTGCCGACCGGACGCGTCGTCCTCGCGCAACTCGAGACGACCGTCGACGGCGTGGTCGGGGCGTTCGCACGGGCGCGTCGCGACGGTTCCACCACCATGCTCAACCCGGCGCCCGCCGTCGCTCTGACCGAGGCTCTGCTCGACCTCTGCGATGTCCTCGTGCCGAACGAGCACGAGGTGGACCTGCTCGGCGGTCGCGAACACGTCGCCTCCCGCGTGGATCACCTCGTGATCACGCTCGGGTCGGCAGGGTCGGATCACGTCCACGGCGGCACGACCCTCCACGTCGACCCGTTCGACGTCGTCCCCGTCGACACGACCGGAGCCGGCGATGCATTCTGCGGTGCGCTGGCGAGTCGGATCGCTGCGGGCGACGACATGGCCACCGCACTGCGGTACGCGTCCGCGGCCGGCGCGCTGGCGACCACCCGTGCGGGAGCCGTTCCCTCCCAGCCACGATTCGACGACGTGCGGCGCCTCAGCGAGGGGTGACGGCGCAGCGTCCCGGTCCGCGCCGCACACCGCCCGTCACTCGATGGTCCATCCGTCGGGCAGCTGCCAGTCGCCGATCAGTTGATGCGTCTCGTCGTCCTGCTCGGCACCCTCGGGATGGCTCCACAGCATCAGTTGGTTGCCCCACGGATCGAGGAACGACGCACTGGCCCCACCGAACTCGGTCCAGAAGTGGTTGTTCCACAGCACTTCACCGCCGCGTTCTGCGGCCCGATCGAGGATGGCGGCAAAGGAATCGTCGTCGCTCACGAGGATCCACGCTCGCGCACCGCGTCCCGGGCCGACCTCGTGAGGGGTCGGCGGTGCAGCGTCAGGGTGAGGGCGCATGTTGGCGACGTTCGAGATCCCCATGTGGAGGTTGCCCGTCGGCCCTTGGCCGCCGTCGTCGGTCTTGAAGTTCTGACCTGGGATGATGCGGTGGAACACGCCGGGGATCCGCTCCTCGACCTCCCAGCCGAAGACCTCGGAGTAGAAGATGTTGGCTGCGTCGACATCGGTCACCGGGAAATCGACGAACACGAGGGCATTGGGATAGGTCATGGGTGCTCCTTGTCGCGTGACGTGAGAACGCTCTGACGTCCACGCCATCGGTCTGATGGTCTGACCGTATCAGTGCCGATTCGCTGGCATGGAGACGATGACGGCCTCGGAGAGTGTGTTGTCGGGTGCACATCGTCGCATCGGACGTTGACGCGTGACGGACCTCGACGTTATGGTCTGACCAACAGACCGGTGCTTCCGCGGCTTCGGTTCGAACGCCAGGGGGCGCCGAATGATCACCGGGATGAACCACGCCGTGCTGTACGTGCGTGATGCTCGCCGCCAGCAGAAGTTCTACGAGGACGTGCTCGACTTCGAGACGGTCGCCGAGCACCCCGACGGTGCGTTCGTGTTCCTCCGCGCACCGGACTCGACGAACCACCACGACCTGGCCTGCTTCTCGATCGGCGAACAGGCGAGCGACACGACCGCCGGGCGCAACCAGGTCGGCCTGTACCACCTCGCATGGGAAGTCCCGACGCTCGCCGACCTGCGCGAGCAGCAGCGCCGCCTCGTCGCTGCTGGCGCCCTGAAGGGTGCGTCCGATCACGGCGTGAACAAGAGCCTCTACGCACTCGACCCCGACGGCCTCGAGTTCGAGGTGATGTGGTTGACCCCTCCCGAGATGTGGGGTGCCGACGAACACGAGGCAATCGTGCGTCCCCTCGACCTGGACGCCGAGATCGAGAGATTCGGTGCCGATCGCCGCTCGACCACCCATGTCGCACCCGACACGAACGGAAGCACCTCATGACCACCGTCGACGTCAACGCCTTCTCCGATCAGTACTGCCACTTCTTCGACGATGATGCGTTCGAGGAGACCACCCGCCCGGGATTCCGTCGACGGGTGATCACCGGCGAGCGGTTACAGCTGTGCTTCTGGCGGATCGACGGCGGAGCCACCGGTTCCTACATGCACCAACACGAGGACCACGAGCAACTCGGGATCATCATGCGTGGCGCCCTGGACTTCCGGATCGGCGACGTCGACGACGACGTGCGGACCGTGCTGAGCGCCGGGGGGATCTACCTCGCACCCCAACAGGTGTGGCACGGCGATTCGGTGTTCGTCGGTGACGACGAACTGGGCGAATGCTGGATCCTGGACGTCTTCAGCCCGCCGCGCGACGACCTGCGGAGAGCCTCCGCCGAACCGACCGTGACCCGACTGGGCGGCACCGACGGCGCACTCCCGACCCCTGGAGCATCGACGAACGGAGCAGCATCGTGAGCGACACGACCCCGACCAGCGATCGATCGACCGCGGCCGACTGGCGACTCGCCGTCGACATCGGTGGCACCTTCACCGACGTCGTCCTGCTCGATGCGGCATCCGGTGACGTGGTCGTCGACAAGACCCTGACCACGCCGCAGAATCCGCTCGACGGCGTCCGGACCGGCGTCGGCCAGCTCCTCGCCCGTGCGAATCTCCGCCCGAGCGACGTCACCGCTCCGATCGTCCATGCGACGACGCTCATCACGAACGCACTGATCGAAGGCAAGACCGGGCGGGCCGGCCTGGTGACCACCGCCGGCTTCGGCGACACCCTGCTGATCCGCGACGAGCACCGCTACGACATGTACGACCTGCAGATCGAGTTCCCGGCGCCCCCGGTTCCGCGTGACCGCACGGTCGAGATCGCCGAACGAACCGCAGCGAGCGGCGAGGTGCTGCTCGTTCCGAGCGAGGAATCGATGCAGGCGGTGGCCGACGAACTGCGTGCCATGAACGTGGAGTCGGTGGGCATCTGTCTGCTCAACTCCTACGTCGACTCGGGCAACGAACGCAGGATCGCTGACTTCCTCGAACGCGAACTGGGTGTACCGGTGTGCATCTCGGCCGACGTGTCGCCGCAGATCCGCGAGTACCCGCGCATGGTCACCACCGCGTGCAACGCGGCCACCATGCCGGTCATCGGCCCGTACCTCGACGAACTCCAGAAGTGGCTGTCGGGCGAGGGATTCGGTGGGTCCGTCCTGATGATGCTCTCCAATGGTGGCGTGGTCTCGGCCGACGACGCGGCGCGTGTGCCGATCCGCCTCGTGGAGAGCGGCCCCGCCGCAGGGGCGCTCGCCGGAACGTGGTTCGCCGAACGCCTGGGCATCGACCGCCTGCTGTGCTTCGACATGGGTGGCACCACCGCCAAGGCCTGCCTCATCGACGGTGGCGAGCCCGAACTGACCAACGTGTTCGAGGTCGCTCGCGCCTACCGGTTCAAGAAAGGATCAGGATTCCCCGTGTCCGTGCCGTCGATCGACCTCGTCGAGATCGGTGCGGGTGGTGGCTCGCTGTCGTGGGTGGACCGATTCGGCCTGCTCAAGGTCGGCCCCGAATCCGCCGGTGCCGAACCAGGCCCAGCGTCCTACGGACGGGGAGGCACCGTCCCGGCGGTGACCGACGCCGACGTCGTCCTCGGTCTGCTCGACCCGGCTGCGTTCCTCGGTGGCGACATGCCCCTCGATGGCGACGCCGCCGTCGCCGCAGCCGCCACGATCGGTGACCAGCTGGGCCTGAGTCCGGTCGAAGTCGCTGCGGGCATCCACGAGATCGTCAACCAGAACATGGCCGCCGCAGCACGGATGCACGCCGTCGAGCAGGGCGTCGACCTGCGCGGCGTGTCGATGATCGCCTTCGGGGGTGCGGGCCCGGTTCACGCCTGCGGCGTCGCCGAACTGCTCGAATCCGACACGGTGATCTTCCCCGTCAACGCCAGCGTCCTCTCCGCATTCGGCACGCTCGTGTCCCCCGTGCGGATCGACCTCGCGAGGTCGATGCCCCGCCGCCTCGACGCGATCGATCCCGCCGATCGTGACGCACTGCTCGACGACCTCCGCAACGAGGGCCGACGGGTTCTCGCCGCTGCCGGTTCGGCCGCCGACGCCGTGCGGTTCCGCTACGGCCTCGACTGCCGATACGTGGGCCAGGGCAACGAGGTGACCGTGTGGGTCGGGCAGTCCGAGCCCGGCGAGGACGCGATCTGGCCTGTCGACGACGCCGAGGTCCTCGGCGCATTCGAAGCGGAGTACAAACGGATCTTCGGACTCGCGATCCCCGACGTCCCGATCGAGATCGTCACGTGGCGACTCTCGGTCTCCTCCGATGCCGAGCGCGTGGCACCCGAGCCGGTCCCGACCGGTGCCGGCGCCGAGCCGGTCGCGCACCGTGCGATGGTCTTCGGACGTGGCATGGACCCGATCGACGCACCCGTGTACAAGCGCGCACAGCTCGGTGCAGGGGCCACCTTCTCCGGGCCGTGTGTCGTGGAAGAACGTGAGACCACCGCTGTCATCCGACCCGGCTGGAACGTCGAGGTCGGCCCCGACGGCAGCCTGGTCGCCACCCGAAACCAAACGGTGTCAGACACCGAATGACAACCAAATGGTGTCAGACACCGGATGACAGATCGTCGAGGAGAAGACCATGACCATGACCGACGCAGCGCCCACCACGGCGGGCGGGTTCGACCCGATCGAGCTCGAGATCTGCTGGCAGAGCCTGATCGCGACCGTCAACGAGCAGGCCAGGGCACTGCAGCGCTCGGCGTTCAGCCCGATCGTGCGTGAAGCGGGCGACCTCGCCAACGCCGTGTTCGACCGACGCGGCCGGATGGTCGCACAGGCCGTCACCGGAACTCCCGGCCACATCAACAGCCTGGCGATCGCCGTCTCCTACATCCTGGAGGAGTACCCGCTCGACTCGCTCGACGAGGGCGACGTGATCATCACCAACGATCCGTACAAGACCGCCGGCCAGCTGCTCGACGTCACGGTGCTGGTGCCGGTGTGGCGTGGCGGCAAGATCATCGCGCTGTTCGGATCCACCATCCACCACACCGACGTCGGTGGCTACGGAATCGGTGCCGGCGGCCGCGACGTGTTCGAAGAAGGGCTGTGGATCCCGATCGTCAAGCTGATGAAGGCCGGAGAACGCAACGACGACGTCTGGAAGTTCATCCTCTCCAACGTCCGCCAGCCCGACCACATGGGCGGCGACCTGCACGCCCAGATGGCGTCCGGCCAGATCGGCGCTCAGCGTCTGCTCGCACTGTGTGACCACCACGGCTTCGACGACATCGAGGATCTCGCCGACGAGATCATCACCCGCTCCGAGGAGGCCACCCGTGCGGGCATCCGCGAGCTCGAGTCGGGTCGCTACGAGTCGAGTGCGCTGCTCGACCTCGCGGACGGCAGCGAGATCATCATCAAGTGTGCGCTCATCGTCGACGCCGAGGAAGGGTCGATCACCGTGGACTACACCGGTTCGGCCGACGCCAGCCGCTGGGGCATCAACGTCGTCAAGAACTACAGCCACGCGTACACGACCTTCGTGGTGCGCTCGGTGCTGAGCCCCGACATCCCCAACAACTACGGCAGCCTGAAGCCGATCGACATGATCGCCCCCGAAGGCTCGATCCTCAACGCCGTGTCACCCCAACCCTGCACGGCTCGCCACGTGGTGGGCATGTTCCTGCCGAACGCGCTCCTCAAGGCGCTCGCCCAGGTGCGGCCCGAAGGTGCGATGGCCGAAGGGTCCGGTGCCGTGTGGACGATGCAGGTGAGCGGAAACCACGACGACGGCAGCCCGTTCATCACGGCGATGTTCACCTACGCCGGCGGCGTCGGCGGACGTGCGACCAAGCCCGGACTCGACGCCTGCTCGTACCCCACCGGCGTGGCGGCCGTGCCGATCGAAGTGGTGGAGGCGTCGGCGCCCATCCGATTCACCAGGAAGGCGCTGCGGCCCGGTTCGGGCGGAGCCGGAGCCAACACCGGCGGCCTCGGCCAGACCATCGAGTTCGAGGTCGACACCACCCGGGAATGGCAGCTCAACGCCGTCACCAGCCGGTTGGCGGAAGCACCCCAGGGCATCTTCGGCGGAGAGCCCGGGGCGTCGGGGGCCTTCAGCGTCAACGGCGAGAAGGTCACGACGCAGGAACGCATCACCCTGCAACCGGGAGACCTGGTGCGCCTGGACCTTCCCGGCGGCGGCGGATACGGAAGTCCGGTCGGTTGATGGAGCCCCGGGCCAGATCGACACCGCTCAGATGAAAACACTGGCATCATGTGTCGAGTCGGGCGACACGTCTACCGATGTCGAACGAGGAATGTCCGTTCACCCGCACCCCGGCCCCGAATCGCCGAATGCGCCCACTCATCCCGAGGAGAACCGCACATGACGATGCTCGATCCCGACCGGACACCCCCGTCGCGCCCGGTTCCGGGCCTGCGAGCTGACCTCCTGGACGCCCTCGACGAGTCGATCGTCGACGTCGCCAACGCATCGACGCTGCCGGCCGAGCTGTACACGTCGAGCGACGTACTCGACTTCGAACGGGAGGCGATCTACGCGCAGGAATGGCTGTGCGCCGGTCGCGTCGAGCGGATCCCCGAGCCCGGCGACTGGTTCACGGTCGACATCTGCGACGAACCGGTCATCGTGTGTCGCGACAAGCAGGGCGACGTGCGAGCCATGTCGGCCGTGTGCCAGCACCGGGCGATGCAGGTGTGCGACGGCAGCGGCAACTCGTCGACGTTCAAGTGCCCGTACCACCACTGGAACTACGCGCTCGACGGCCGTCTCCTCGGCGCGCCGGCGATGGAACGCACGGAGGACTTCGACAAGGCCGAGTTCGGCCTCCCTCAGTTCCGCGTCGAGGTCTGGCAGGGTTTCGTGTTCTTCAACATGGATCCGAATGCGGCGCCGCTCGGCCCGACGCTCGTCGACTACGAGCCGTTCATCGAGAACTACGACCTCGCCGACGCGGTGTGCCCCGGAACCTTCACGCTCGAGGATCGACCGTGGAACTGGAAGGTGATGTTCGAGAACTTCAACGACGGCTACCACGCCAACCGACTGCACCAGTACGTCCAGGACTTCTGTCCGAGCGACATGACCGGGTTCCCGACCGAATGGAACCAGGACTCGAACGTCATCTTTCGCGAGGGCGGATACACGGTGATGGACGGCGGCTTCAACGCCACCCACCAGGCGATCATGCCGGTGTTCCCGAAGTTGACCGAGGAGGAGCGAACCCGTTCGACATTCGCTCTGGTTCCTCCCACCCTCTGCCTCGGAACTGCGCCCGACCAGGCGTTCTTCTTCCTCGTGCGTCCGAAGGGCCCGAACTCGGTCGACATCGAGATCGGGTACATCTTCCACCCGTCAGCGCTGGAGGATCCGTTGTTCGAACACAAGCTGAAGCTGACCGACGTGGGGGTGCAGGTGTTCGTCGACCAGGACACCGACGCGACGACGAAAGTGCAGCGCGGACTCCGTTCGCGTTTCGCTCCTCGTGGCCGGTACTCCTGGCAGGAGGAGAGCCACGTACGATTCAACCGTTGGTTGGTCCAGCGCTATCGACGTGGTCAGCCGAGCTGATGTCGTGATGTCACACGACAGAACTGAACCGCTGACTACAGTACCGCAAATGGTCTGACCATCAGGCCAACAAGGGAGAGGACCGAGCCGATGCTCAACACGCAGAACATGGACCACACGAAGAGTCGTCGTCGGGTGCAGCGTTCGATGGCGGGCCTCGCAGCCCTGTCCCTCGTCGCCGCCGCCTGCAGCAGCAGCAGCGACGACGCTGCCGAGACCACACCAGACTCCGTTGCCGAGTCGACCGACACGGTTGCGGGAAGCACGGTGTCCGGCGACACGGCTGCCGACGACACCGTCGCCGGGCCCGCCGACACCGCAGCGTCAGGCGACGAAGCGCCCGGCGTCGAACCCGCCATCTCCGAGGAGCGGTGCGCGGCCAACCGTGATGCCGGCACCGTCACGTGGGTCACCGCGTTCGACTACGCACCGGCAGCCGGCATCGCCGAACTGATCGTGGCCGACGCCAACGGGTATTTCGACGAACTGTGCATCGACGTCGAGATCCAACCCGGGTTCGCCCCGTCGAACGGTGCACTCGTGATCGAAGGTCAGGCCCAGATGGGCATGGCCGGTTCGTTCAGCGAAGTGGTGGCGAACAACGTCGCCGGCGAAGGCGACCTCGTCGCACTCCTGCACTGGGGTCGCACGTCGATCGAGGAGATGGTGATCCCGGCGGGTTCCGACATCACCTCGTTCGCCGATCTGTGTGGAAAGACCGTCGGCATCAAGGGTGATCTGCCGTACTCGCTCCAGGCGGCCGTGGCGATGTCGGGCATCGAGCGGAGCTGCTTCGACGAAGTCTTACTCGACGGATTCGACCCGGTGCAGCACCTCGAACTCGGCCTCGACGCCCTCCCGGTCTACAAGTCGAACGAGCCGTTCCAACTGGACGCCGCCGGAGTGGAGTACACCACTCTCGACCCGCTCGACTTCGACGTGCCGGCCAGCTTCGGGATCGCCTTCACCACGCAGTCGTTCATCGACGAGCATCCCGACACGGTGCAGGACATCGTCCGAGCGCTGGTCAAGGGCTACGAGACCGCTGCCGCCGACCCGGAGGCAACCGTCGCGGCGGCCTTCGAACTGATCAACACCGCCGGCAACCCGAACTTCCTCGCCATGGAGTCCGAACTGAACCGTTGGACGGTCGAATCAGGCCTGATCGCCGACCTCGCCCCCGACGGAGTGGGTGTCGGTATCCCCGACCTCGACCTGTTCGGAGCCGAGATCGACGCCGAGGTGGCGGCCGGGGTGTTTGCCGAAGCGCCCGACTGGATGACGATGGTCGACGCATCGATCGCCGAGTCCGTCTACGACGGCACCACGTTGGTCTACCCCGGCTGAGCCCGGTCGATCGGAACCAGGAGAGGAACGTTCGATGTTCACCGGGATCGTCCAGGAACTGTGCGAGGTCGTCGGAGTCGAGGACCGAGATGGCGTGCGCCGTCTCGTCGTCGACCTCGGCGACCACGCCGCCGGCCTCCAGACGGGGGCGAGCGTGGCGAACAACGGCGCCTGCCTCACGGCGTCGGAGATCGACGGCGGACTCGTCTGCTTCGACGTGATCTCCGAGACGGTGCAGTTGACCAACCTGCGCGACATCGAGGTCGGGCATCGTGTGAACATCGAACGCAGCCTCAAGTTCGGCGACGAACTCGGTGGGCACATCCTGTCGGGGCACGTCTCCGGCACGATGACGGTGTCGCGGATCGACGCCGACGGCGCCAACCGCACGATGTGGTTCTCGGTCGAGCCCGACCACATGCCCTACCTGATGTGGAAGGGCTGGATCGCCATCGACGGCGCCAGCCTCACGATCTCGCGGGTCGACCGCGCGACGAACGAGGTGGCGGTCAGCCTGATCCCCGAAACGCTCGAGCGCACCACGCTCGGCCGGTTCGAGGTGGGTTCGGTCGCCAACCTCGAAGTCGACGCGCAGACCCAGACCATCGTGAACACGGTGCGCGAGACGCTGAAGGATCCGAACATGCGAGAGCTGCTGCAGCAGGGATGACGCACGCCCACCCAGACGACCGCGGCGCCCGCCGGGCGATCGTCACCGGCGCCGCTCGTGGAATCGGCCTCGCGCTCGCACGCCGGCTCGTGGTGGAGCGATACGACACCACACTGGTCGACGTCGATCCGGCCGTGGAGTCGGCGGCGGCCAGACTGGGGGCTCGCTCCGCAGTGATCGATCTCACCGCACCCGATGCGTCGCAACGCATGCGCGCTCTCGTCGAGGACACACCGTGCTGGTTGCTCGTGAACAACGCGGGGGTCTTCGACAAGACCCCGCTGCTCGACGTGTGTCTGGCCGACTGGGACCGCGTTCAAGCCGTCAACACCCGCTCGATGGTGGCAACCATGCAGGGCGTCGTCCCGTCGATGATCGACGGCGGGGGCGGCCGGGTGGTGAACATGGCGTCGATGGCGGCGAAGCTCGGGACGCCAGGTGAAGCGGCGTACGCCGCGTCGAAAGCGGGTGTCGTGGCGCTCGGTCGGATCGCCGCACAGGAGTTCGGGCCACACGGGGTCACGGTCAACTCGATCTGCCCGGGGTACGTACTGACCGACATGGGAGCGGACACGCGCAACGACGAACAGGTCGCG
>JBBSOH010000016.1:0-27876 GCA_038259945.1 Acidimicrobiales bacterium | reverse complement strand
GAGGTCGAGGACCGTTGCATCGGGAAAGGAGAACGGTGCGCGAATGCCGGTGTGGGCCGAGGCGGGCGACACGGGCATCGGCCCCATTGCTTCACCGGGCGAGCCCGTCCAACGGTGCCAGCGGGCCCCGGGCGCTTCGACCAGTTCGATCGTCGACTCACCGAGCACTTCGATCACTCCGTGCACCACACCCGTCTGCTCGTAGCCATCGACGTGATCACCTGCGATGGCGGTCGGGGCGTCGGTTGCGTACCACTCCAGGTCGAATGCGATCGGCGTGGGGACCCCGTAGGCGCGCCCGAGCGCGTCGGTCGGATCTTCGAGTGCGGATGCGTAGGTCTCGTTGCCGACCGTCCACTGCTTCATCGGATCGTCCCGGAAGTGTTCGGCCCACATCGCCTCGCCCTTCACGATGAACGGATCGGCACGTACCGGGACGTCGAAGTCGGTGATGTGCAGCAGTGGACGACCCTGACGCGCCAACGCCGCCCAGTACCACGCCGTCGAACCCACGATCCGGTGGCCCGACACGACGCCGAGCGAGCCGTCGGGTGTCCACGTCGCGAACACCCACTCCTCGATCGACCCCGGATGACGACCGTCGCTCCAGGTGCCCACACCCCGAGGCTAGAACCGGCCTACGCCGCCGGCATCGCAGGTGCGATCGTCCATGTTTGTGCCTGACCCGAACATGGACGCCAGAATGGGGGCGTGTCGAACGAACTCCGGTACCTCAGCCTCGACTGGATCGGTGCGCTGTCCGCCGCCGTCGAATCGAGCGACCACATGCGTGAGATCGCGCAGCAGCATTCGCTCGGCGTCACCCAGGTCGTGAGCGACGGCCCCGAGGGCGACGTCACCTATCACCTGGTCGTCGGCGACGGCACGGCATCGTTCGGCGCGGGCCCGGCCGACCCCGAGGACGTCAAGATGGAGCAATCCTGGCAGACCGCCGTCGATGTCGCCACCGGTGAACTCAACGCTCAGGAGGCGTTCATCAACGGCCACATCCTGCTCTTCGGCGACCAGCAGAAGCTGCTCGAATCGCAGCCGGTGTTCGGTGCACTCGACGCCGTGTTCTCCACCGTGCGCGACCGCACCACCTATGCGTGACCCGCAGATCGCATAGGTTGTCACCATGCCGGAGATGCCGGAGATCGAGGCTCACGCCGAACGCCTCGCAGCGGACTACGTCGGTCGCACGCTGGCCGAGCTGCACCCGTTCAACTTCACTGCGCTGAAGACCGCCGTTCCACCGCCCGAGTCGGCGTACGGCCACGCGGTCCGGTCGATCAGTCGTCGGGGCAAGTACCTCACGATCGAGTTCGAGCCGCTCACCCTCGTGATCCACCTGATGCAGGGCGGCCGGTTGCTGCCGGACGTCAAGCTCTCCAAGAAGCCACGAGGCGGCCAGGCCCGAATCGTCTTCGACGACAGCGTCGCGCCGTTGCTGCTCACCGAGCAGGGCACCGAACGACGCGCCGGGATCTGGTGCGTCGCCGCCGGCGAACTCGACTCGACCGCCCCGATCGACAAGCTCGGGCCGGAGGCCTGCGACATCTCGGTGCCCGACCTCGCGGCCCTTTTCGCCGAGAAGTCGGTGCGCATCCACGGGTTCCTCCGAGACCAGCGGGCCGTCGCCGGAATCGGCAGGCGACTGGCCAACGAAGTGTGCTGGCAGGCTCGGATCTCGCCGTTCGCCACGACCAAGAAACTGGGTGCCGACGGCGCAAGCAAGGTGGTCGGGGCCATTGCGGTGTGCGTCGCCGAAGGCCTGGACTACGAGCGCAGTCGCAGCGACATGAGTTCGTCGAAGGACCGCCCGAGCAACGCCCATGGCCAGACGGGTGAACCGTGTCCCCGGTCGAGCGATCACGGCGACGACACGATTCGCGCCGTGGAGTACTCGGGCTACACCGTCAACTACTGCCCCACCTGCCAGACCGGCGGCAAGATCCTCGCCGACAACACCACCAGCCGGTTCCTCAAGTAGCGCTCGACGTCTCCAACCCTTGCGGTGAGTCTGCGTCGGTCCGAGAGCGACCCAGCCGCACCGACCAATACGTTCCAACCGTGCGGTGAGTCTGCGTCGGGCACAGGGCGACGAAGCCTCACCGACCAGGACGCAGCACCATCACCCGGGCGTTGCGGTGAGTTCGGGTCGGGCACACGGCGACCGAGACTCATCGACCGGCCGGCTCAACTCGCCCTGCGGCGCCGATCGAAATCTCCGCGCAGGCGAGCGACGGTCGTCGGCATCGCCTCGGCCAGGTCGGCTTCGACGATGCGCGTCGTGTCCCACCCGATCGACCTCGCCGCCTCGTCGCGCCGCAGATCCCGTCGACGACCCTCCGTCTCGGCATGCGTCGGGAACACGTCGACCTCGATCGCCCACCGCATCGACGGCACTGCCAGGTCGAAACGCGCTGGACCGTATCCGGGGAGGTCGACGGCGAACTGGCGCTCGAGCGGCCGCACACCCGCGGCCACGAGCGCATCACCGAACATCGTCTCGTGGTGTGAGTCTGCAGCGCCTCCGTCGAGTCGTCGATCGAGTTGGACCAGGTAGCGACGGAGCCAGGGTCGATGCTTCGAGATGAACTCGACGGCGACGTCGCGCAAGGATGCGTCGGTCAGCTTCCCGTCCTTGGCCGCCTGTTCGATGATCGACAACAGATCGAGGTCTCCGACGAATCGTGCGAGATCGAGTGCCGTGCGAGCCCGGCTCGTGATCCGGATGCCGTCCCCACGCTCGATCACGTCCTGCGCCCGGATCGCCTTCGTGCGATACGGGATGATCCAGGGTTCGATCGACGGTTGTCGACGTGGATCGACGATCACGTGCGTCCGCAGATCCTCCGGCAAGCGGCGGAAACCCCACAGGCGGCCCGCGGTCGGGCCGCACACCACGGCGTCCTGATGAGCGGCACACACCGCAACGGATCGGGCATGTTGTTCGAGCGGCAGCACGGCGATCCGATAGACGCCCTTGAGCACCTGCACGAGGGTTCCGGCGTGACGCAGACCGAGGACCTGGTCTCGGGTCAGACCCAACTCGACGAGACGGGCGTGGGTGGCGACGCCGTGATGAGTAGCGAAGTGATCGATCACTTCGGCGGGAAGAAATGCCATCGGTTGCTCCTGGGATCATGTGGATCTCGGGAGGAGTCGGCGTGCAGAATCGTATCGACTCCCCGACGGCAACTTGCCGGTGAGACTTCGTCGGGCCCAGGGCGACCCAGACTCACCGATGCGGCCTATCCGGACGCGAGTCGCGAGGTCGGTGAGCCATCGTCGGGCTCAGGGCGATCCAGACTCACCGCAACCCGAGGCGGGCATGTCGGTGATCGCGTAGATTGGTCGGATGCCGATCCATCTCCGCGCCGAACCGGGCGACTACGCACCCAACGTCCTCTGCCCCGGTGACCCGATCCGGGCCCAGTACATCGCCGAGACCTTCTTCGACCCGGGCTTCAAGCTGGTGAACGAGGTGCGCGGGATGCTCGGCTTCACCGGCACCATCGACGGGAAGCCGATCAGTGTCCAGACCACCGGCATGGGCGCCCCGTCCGCCGGCATCGTGTTCGACGAACTCGCACAGCTCGGCGTGAAGCGCTTGGTCCGCGTCGGTACCTGCGGCGGCATCGCCGAGGGCATGTCGATGGGCGACACCGTCATCGCGCTCACCGCTGCAGCCGAGGATCACGCCCCGCGTCAACTCAGCCAGATGGACTGCATCGCACCCACCGCCACGTTCGAACTCGTCGAGACTGCGGCACGCCTGACGCGGGAGGGCTCGTTGGGCAAGGTGCACGTCGGACCGATCGTCACGTCCGGTCTGTTCTACGAACCTCAATGGGAGAAGTTCAACGTGTGGAAGTCGCTCGGCCACCTCGCCGTGGAGATGGAGGCGGCCATGATGTACACGATCGCTGCGATGAAGGGCATGGAGGCGCTCGCGCTGATGACCGTGTCGGACATGATCGGCGAGGACGAGGGCGATGCCGTGAGGATCTCCGACGAGGAGATGAAGGCCGGCGTCGACCAGATGATGAACATCGGTTGCCAAGTGGCGATCTCGTAGATCGGATCGTCATGCCGAGCAGTGACACGCGTCTTCGGGCCGTTGTTGCGCGTTCACCTCTCGTTAACTTTGGCCGGTGACCGAACTCGCCACCGCCACATCGACCGGACCGTCGGCGACGAACCGACCCGTGTACCGTATGGGCGAGCGCGAACTCCTCACCTTCGTGTCGGCGGTGATGGCGCTGATGGCGCTCGGCATCGACCTGATGCTTCCTGCGTTCGACGACATCCGGGCGGACTTCGATCTCGGCGTCGGGTCACCCGACACCGGCAAGGTGATCACGGTCTTCTTCCTCGGTCTCGCGGTGGGGCAGCTGTTCTACGGCCCGCTCGCCGACCGGTTCGGACGCAAGCCGATCCTCTACACGGGCATCGGCATCTACCTCGTCGGCGCCATCGGGTCGGCGCTCGCGCCGACATTCGGTCTGCTGCTCGCCAGCCGTTTCGTCTGGGGACTCGGCGCAGCCGGCACCCGCGTGGTCGCGACCTCAATCGTACGCGACCGGTTCTCCGGCTCAGCCATGGCCAGCGCTCTGTCGCAGGTGATGGCGGTGTTCATGCTGGTCCCGGTGCTGGCTCCCACGATCGGTACGGGGATCATCGCCATTGCGCCATGGCGAGGTGTGTTCTGGTTCTGCGTCGTCTTCGCCCTGTTGATGGCATTGTGGAGTCTGAGGATGCGTGAGTCGCTCGACCCCGCACACCGACGCTCACTGCAGTTGCGATCCACCTTCGGCGGATACGTCGAGGTCGCCCGCACCCGCATCACCGGCGGAAACATGATCGCGATGATGTTTCTCCAAGGGATCTTCACGACCTATCTGGCCAGCAGCGAGTTGATCGTGTCCGAGGTCTTCGACCGCGAGGCGCAGTTCCCTTACATCTTCGGCGCGGTGGCGATGGTGTTCGCACTGGGCGCGATCGTCAACGGACGCATCGTCGTGCGCGTCGGAATCGACCGTCTGGTCGACACCGTCTTCATGATCGTGATCGCGCTGATGGCACTCTCGGTCGCGATCTCCCTCACTGCCGACGGACGGCCGAACTTCTGGCTGTTCATGATCGTGCTCGCCCTCACGCTGGGGTCGTTCATGTTCCTCATGCCGAATCTGAACACCGCCGCGCTGGGCCCGGTCGGGCACCTCGCCGGTACAGCGTCTGCGTTGTCCGGGTCGATCAGCATGGCCGGAGGCGCCGTGCTCGGCACCGTCGTCAGCGGATTCATCACCGATTCGACGACGCCAGTCTCGATCGGCGTCGGTCTGCTCGGTCTCGGCGCCTGGGTCACCGTGCTGGTGGTGAGGCGACGCTCACCCGCAGTCGCTGCAAATCCGCTTCCCCACGTCGAAGCCATCATCCCGATCGTCTGACACGACCCGAGGGTTCGCGCCGCGGCGCGAACGAGATGTCCTCAGATGAGGCCCATCTCCTTGACGGCATCGCGCTCTTCGACGAGTTCGGCAGCCGACGCGTCGATCTTGCCCCGACCGAAGTCGCTGATGTCCAGACCCCGGACGATCTCGTAGTTGCCGTCCTTGCAGACGCAGGGGAACGAGGAGATGATGCCTTCGGGCACGCCGTAGCTGCCGTCGGACGGCACCGACATCGAGACCCAGTCGCCGTCGGGCGTTCCGAGGGTCCAGTCGCGGATGTGATCAACCGCAGCCGACGCAGCGGATCCTGCCGACGAGGAACCGCGGGCCTTGATGATCGCACCGCCGCGGGTGGCGACGGTCGGGATGTAGGTGTCGGCATACCAGTCCTGGTCGCCGACGAGTTCGAGAGCGTTCTTGCCACCGACCTCGCAGTGCGACAGGTCGGGATACTGGGTGTTCGAATGGTTGCCCCACACGGTCATCTTCTTGATGTCGTTGACCGATGCATCGAGGCGCGTGGCGAGTTGGCTCATGGCCCGGTTGTGGTCGAGGCGGGTCATCGCCGTGAAGCGGCCGTTGTCGAGGTCGGCGGCGTTGTTCATCGCGATCACGGCGTTGGTGTTGGCCGGATTGCCGACCACGAGGACCTTGACGTCCTTCTTCGCCGAGCGGCTGAGTGCCTCGCCCTGCGGCTTGAAGATGCCACCGTTCGCGGCCAGCAGGTCGGAACGGTCCATGCCGTCCTTGCGCGGCATCGAGCCGACGAGGATCGCCACGTCAGCGTCACCGAACGCCACGTCGGCGTCGTCGGTACAGGTGATCGATGCGAGCAGCGGGAAGGCGCCGTCGTCGAGTTCCATCCGCACGCCTTCGAGCGCGCCGAGGGCCGGGGTGATCTCCAGCAACTGCAACGCCACCGGCGTGTCCGGGCCGAGCATGGTGCCCGAAGCGATGCGGAAGAGGAGGCTGTAGCCGATCTGGCCTGCAGCTCCGGTGACGGCGACACGTACTGGAGTGGTCATGTCCCGAAGGCTAGGCCCGAGGCACCGCCTCGGCCACAATCGTCAGAGCCCGAGCAGTCTTGCGATCAAGTCGGCGTAGTAGATCTGCCCGGCTGCGTCGAGGTGGATCTGATCGTCGTAGAAGCAGTCGCCGGGGCACTGTGGGCCGATGACCTCCCAGTCGAGGACCGTGACGTTCGGGTATGTCGACGGCAATGCTCGGATCTTGGCGTTGTTGTCGGCGATCCAGACGCGGTCGGCCTTGCCCGTGACGAACACGACGATCGGAACGTCCGAGAGGATCCCCATCATCTGATCGAGCGATGCCTGGGGGAACGAACCGTTCGTGCCGAGGTGCACCACGACGGCCGACCCGAGGAACCCGTTGTCACGGATCGCCTGGAGTTCGGGGAGCGCTCTGGAGAACTGTCGGCTCTGCACGGCGTCGACGACGAAGCCGCGTTCGGCGAGACGACCGGCCGAGCCGAGCATGACTGAGTCGCCGAAACCGACGAGACGGATCGCCGGCGCAGCAGGCTGAGGCGGGACAGTGAGCGGGGTGATGGCGGCGGGGTCGGTGACGACGCCCAGCGACGTGACCGCCGGTGGGGGCGCGGGCTCGACCGGCGGCACGGTCGCAGGAGGATCCGTCGACGCCGGCACCACGGGCGGCAGCGCCGGCGGAGGCACGGTCTCTGTGGGAACCGCTGGCGTCGAAGGGTCCGGTTCCGGCGTGACCGACGAGGGCAGTTCGACGCCAGGATCGAGCTCCGGATCGCCGGCGTCCATGGGAGCGGGCAGTGTGGTCAGGACCGTCTGGCGCTCGACCGTGGTCGCCACGACCGTCGTGTCAGGAACGTCGGTCGTGTCCGGTGTCGGGCCCGAGTCATCGACTGCACCCGCCTCGCTGGCACCGTCGTCGGAGTTCGACGACGACCGGGTCAGGTCGGTCGTCGAGTCGGCGTTGTCGGCGAAGGCGTCGACGATCTCGTTCTGCTCGAGGTCGGCGGTCGCGAGCGACACCCCGGCGAAGAGCGAGAGGCCGGTGATCACGGCCACGCCACCGACGAGGATCCGCCGAGGTGCGGGCCGCGTGTTGCGCCGGGCCCGCCTGATCATGTCACCGAACGCACCGGTCCGGATCGGTGTCTCCACGAGGCGGAACGACAGTTCGGTCACGACGACCGTGACGACCATCGCGATGGCGAACTGCTCGACCGTCAGCTTGTTGCCGGCGAGTTTGCGGATCGCCTGGTAGATCGGCCAGTGGTACAGGTACAGCCCGTACGAGCGCACGCCGATCCATTTCAGGAGCGGGTTGCCGATCACCTTGTTCGCCCGACCACCGGGGTGGCTGATCGCCGCGATCATCACGATCGTGAGGAACGATGCGAAGAACAGCCCACCGCGGAACAGGCGGGCATCGGCGGCACCGTCCGGCGTGACGAGGTAGATCCGCCAGCACATCAGGCTGAACGAGCCGAGGGCCATCAGCGCCATTGCATCGAAGGCCCAGCCCTTGTCACGAAGCGGCCCACGCATCACGGCGAACGGTCTCCAGAGCATCGCGAACGCTGCGCCGAGGAGGATCCCCGACGCGCGAGAGAACGTGCCGATGTAGAGGAAGTCGAGCTTGGAGATCGCCCGGCCGCCGACGAACCAGTACGCCTCGGGCGTCTGTTCGGGTTCACCGATCACACCGGGGTGGTACAGCAGCGCGGTGACGATCGCGATGCCGACCGCAGCGATGAACAGCCAGCGGCTCACGTCGGCGACGCGTCGTGTTCCCTTGCGTCCCAGCAGGACGACCATCACCAGTGGCCACACGATGTAGAACTGTTCCTCGACGGCAAGGCTCCACAGGTGCCGGAGTGGTGCGAAGTCGAACGCCGCGGTGTAGCCGAGCCCGACGAAGAGTTGGTACCAGTTCGACCCGTAGAACAGACCGGCCACCATGTCGCCGCGGAGTTGGCCGACAGCCGACGGCTCGAAGATCACGGTGTACACGGCGACGAGGACGAGCAGCACGCCCAGTGCGGGGAGCAGTCGGCGGGCCCGACGCTTCCAGAAGTCGACCAGCGAGACGGTGTAGGTGCGTTCGCGTTCGGCGATGATCAGCAGGGTGATCAGGTAGCCGGAGATGACGAAGAACATCTCGACGCCGAGGAACCCGCCGGGGAGCCAGGTCGAGTTGGCGTGGTAGATCATCACGGCGATCACTGCGAGCGCCCGCATCCCGTCCAGGCCGGGGAGATAGGGGACGCGGCTGATCTGAGCGTCGTGCTCCCCGCGATCCGCAGCGGGAGATCTCGGCGGTGCGAACGTCGTCATCCGGCGACAAGTATCGACGGCGAGCGACGGAAAACCGGGTCACCCGTCGCGATTGATCGCCGGGTCTACGCCCCCAGGGTGTCGTCGATCAGTTGCGCGTAGTACCGCTGACCTGCGGACTTCAGATGGATTCCGTCCTGGTACAGGCAGTCGTCGACACACTGCGAGGCGAGGCCGTCCCAGTAGAGAACCTGGACGTTCGTGTTGGCCGATGCCGCGGCGATGATCAGCGCGTTGTTTCCTGCAGCGACATCCTGGTTGTCGGGCAGATCGTTGGTGACGAGCAGCACCTGGGGCACCCCCGCAACGGCAGCCATCATCCGATCCATGCCCGCCTGTCCGATCGGCCCGTTGGTGCCGAGGTGGAGGACGAGCACGCTCGGGAGTCGGCCTTCGCGTCCGAGCGTCTCGACGATGTCGATACCGGTCACCCACGCTCGGCTCTCGGCTGCGTCGACCGTGAACCCCCGCTGCTTCAATTGCTCGGCAGCGCCGAGCATCACGGAGTCACCGATGGCGATCTTGGTGACCGGAACCGGTTCGGCGGCAGGTGGCTCCGTCGAACCCGGCACCGGCACGACGGAGTCGCCCGACGCGTTCGGGTCCACGACCGATTCGGAGTCAGGCTCGATGCCGTCCCCGGCCGGAACGTCCGTTGCTCCCGGGACCTGTTCGAATTCGTCGTCGCCGGAAGCGGCAGGGTCGAGTGTGTCGTCGACTGCCGGGTCGGTCACCGGGTCGATCGCCGACGCGTCATCGCAGTTCTCACCCGTGACGATGTTGCAGGAGAACGCCTTGCCCGCCTCGATGCCCTGAGCCACCTCGTTCTGCTTCAACTCGGCGGTGGCCATGCTGCCGACGGCGAACACGGCGAGCAGCGCTGCGACGGCGGCGGCGCCGAGGGCGCCCTTGCGTTGCCCTCCGGTCAGCGTCGACCGGTTGCGCACCCCGGCACGGCGACGCTTCACCAGTTCGCCGAAGCGGCCTTCCCGGATCGGCGTCTCCACGAAGCGGTACGACAGTTCGGTGATGATCGCCGTGGCGACCATCGCCAGCACGAACTCGTGGAAGCGGAGCTTGTTCGCGGCGATGTTGCGGATGATCTGATAGATCGGCCAGTGGTAGAGGTACAGCCCGTACGAACGCGTGCCGATCCAGATGAAGAGTGGCAGCGACAGGACCTTGCCGGTGACCGCCTTCTGGTGGGTGACGGCGGCGATGACCGCGAGTGTGGCGAGGCCGGTGAGGAAGAAACCGCCGCGGAACAAGAGCGGATCGACGCCCTGCGCCGGGGTGAAGGACACGAACCAGCACAGCGCGCCGAGCCCGACGAATCCGAGCAGCGCCATCGCGTCGAACAGGCCGCCCTTGTTGCGCAGCGGACCGCGCATGATCGCAGCCGGTCGCCAGATCATCGCGAACGCAGAGCCGAGGAGCAGGCCGCCGGCACGCGAGATCGTCGATAGGTAGAGCGCGTCGGGCTTGGAGATCAGGCGGCCACCGATGTTCCAGTAGGCGCCGGGGGTCTCGGTGCCGGCCACTCCGATTTCGTTGACCACCACAGCTGACTGCGGACCCGAGTGACTGAGCACCGCCACGGCAACCGTGACGACGATCGCAGCAAGGAACAACCATCGGGCAACGCCGGCGATCCGACGGCTCCCGACCTTCACGAACCCGATCATCACGAGCGGCCACACGACGTAGAACTGCTCTTCGACCGCCAGGCTCCACAGGTGACGCAGCGGCGCGAAATCGTTCCCGGCGCTGTAGCCGGCACCGGTCCAGATCTGGTACCAGTTGGAGCCGTACAACACCCCAGCGAGTACGTCGCCGCGCAACTTGCCGAGCGCATCGCGCTCGAACAGCGCCACCCAGACCGACAGCAGCAGCATCATCACGAACAGCGCCGGGAGGAGCCGCCGGAATCGGCGGATCCAGAAGTTCTTGAGATCGATCGTGCCGCTGCGTTCGTGTTCGGCGATCAGCAGCAGCGTGATCAGATAGCCGGAGATGACGAAGAACACCTCGACGCCGAGGTACCCGCCGGCGAGCCAGTTGCTGTTGGCGTGGTACACCATCACCGCGACCACGGCCAGCGCCCGGATCCCGTCCAGGCCGGGCAGGTACGGGAGTTGGCTGATCTGCTGACGCCCGAGGATGTCCGCCTTGCGGCGGCGGATGGGGCGCGTGACGGGACCGGTGTCGCGCTGAACGGAGGCGGCGGCGTCTGTGGCGGTCACAAGCCACCAGTATCGCTCAGACGGCGGCCAGACCGACGTTCACTGCAATTTCTTTCGCTGTGGCCGCAGAGTTCAGGGTGTAGAGGTGCAGGCCGGGGGCGCCGGCATCGAGCAGGTCCCGACACAGCTTCGATGCAGCGTCGATCCCCACCCGGCGAACCTGTTCGGGTGTGGTGCACATCTCGAGTCGATCGATCAGCCACTGTGGAACCTCGGCACCCGACATCTCGGCCATCCGAGTGATCTGACGCAGGTTGGTGACCGGCATGATCCCCGGCACGATCGGCTTGTCGTTGCCGAGCGCAGCCATCTCGTCGACGAGGCGGACGTAGTGCTCGACGTCGAAGAAGAACTGGGTGAGCGCGAAGTCGGCCATCGACAGCTTGGCGGCCAGGTGCTCGCGATCGGAGCGGCGCGAGGTGCTGCGAGGGTGGACCTCGGGGTGCGCAGCGACCCCGATCGAGAAGCACCCCGTCGCTGCGACATCGTGCAACAGGTCGAGCGCATATCGGTAGTCGCTCTTGACGGGGACGCCGTCGGCAGGAAGATCGCCGCCCAGTGCGAGGACGTTCTCGACGCCGTTGCGGCGATGGTCCACCAGCAGCCCTGCCACCTCGGTCCGGGTGTGGCCCACACAGGTGAGGTGCGCCATCGGCACCAGCGCCGTCTCCGCACGCATCCACTTGACGACCTCGCCGGTGCGGTGCCTGTCGGATCCGCCGGCCCCATAGGTGATCGACACGAAGTCGGGCGCCAGCGACTGCAATTCCCCCACGGCCTTCCCGAGGTTCATCTGGGCGTTCGAGGTCTTCGGTGGGAAGAACTCGAACGAGAGCGTGCGACGCGCTGCCAGAAGGTCGCCGATACGAGCCATCGAGTCAAGCTAGAGCGCCGAGCCCCCCGTTCCACATCGTGGACCGAACGGAACAGTTCCACCATGCGGAACGCATGTGCATCGGTGTGCCACCAGGTCGATCGTGACCCGGTCCAGAGCGGTCCCTCCGTTCCCAGCCTGCGAGCGGCCACTCCGGATTCCCCAATTCTTCCGAGGCGGGATCAGATTTTCGTGTCGCAAGGCGCGACGAGCCGAGCGGCCTTTCGGCCGGGAGCAGCGATGTCGCAACGCAGCGAGACGGAAATCTGGCCCGCCTCGGTCAGTGGCGGAAGTGGCGTTGGTGAGTGAAGACCATGGCGATTCCGTGCTCGTCCGCGGCGGCGATCACCTCGTTGTCACGCACCGATCCGCCGGGCTGGATCACACACGTGACGCCGGCGGCAACGGCGGCCTCGAGACCGTCGGCGAACGGGAAGAACGCGTCGCTCGCGCATGCGCCACCAGCAGCGCGGCCGTCGGCACGGTCCGCTGCGATCCGCGCCGAATCCAACCGGTTCTGCTGACCTGCACCCACGCCGAAAGCCTGGCGGTCCTTGGCGTAGACGATCGCGTTGCTGCTGACCGCCGCACACACGACCCAGGCGAACTCCATGTCGCGCCATTGAGCGTCGGTCGGCTGGGCGGTGGTGACGACCGTCCACGCATCGCTTCGGCCGGCGACGTCGTCGGGTTGCTGGACGAGCAGGCCACCGTCGACCGGCCGCAGGTCGAACGGCAAGGCCGACGGGGCGCTCGCACTCATCACCCGCATGTTCTTCTTGGACAGCAGGATCTCGAGCGCATCGGGCTCGAAGTCGGGTGCGATGACCACTTCGGTGAACACCGTCGAGAGAGGTTCGGCCATCTCCTTCGTCACGGTCCGGTTCGCGGCGACGATCCCGCCGAATGCGCTGACCGGGTCGCACGCGTTCGCTGCGATGTACGCCGCGCCGATGTCGTGGCCGATCGCCACGCCACAGGGGTTCGCGTGCTTGACCACCACGACGGCGGGTTCGTCGAAGCGCTGGACGAGTCGCCACGCCGCTTCGGTGTCGAACACGTTGAGGTAGCTCAACTCCTTGCCCCCGTGCTGGGTCATCGAATCCCACCAGCTGGTTGCTCCGACCTGGCGGTAGCGGGCGCCCTCCTGGTGAGGGTTCTCGCCGTAGCGAAGCGGCTGCGCCTTCTCCAGCGACAGGTGGATCGAGTCGGGCAGCACCTGCTCGTCGGCAGCCGGCGGCGCGTCGGACTCGTCGAACCAGGTGACGACCGCCGCGTCGTACTCGGCGGTGTGGGCGAACGCATCGCGTGCGAGGCGGCGCTTCGTGTCGGGCCCGAGTGATCCGTTCTCCTGCAGCTCGGCGACGACACCGTCGTAGTCCGATGGGTCGACGAGGACGCCGACGAAGGCGTGGTTCTTCGCGGCAGCGCGCACCATGGCAGGCCCGCCGATGTCGATCATGTCGACCTTCGATGCGGGGCCCGAGCCGTGTTGGAAGCTCGCCGAGTCGGCACCGAACGGGTACAGGTTGGCCACGACCAGGTCGATGGCGGTGATGTCGTAGGCAGCCATGTCAGCCTGGTGTTCGGGGTCGGTGGGGTCGGCGAGGATGCCACCGTGCACCTTCGGGTGCAGCGTCACCACCCGATGACCGAGGATGGCCGGTACGCCGGTCCACTCGACCACATCGGTCACGGGGATCCCCGCGTCGGCGATCGCCTTCGCTGTTCCTCCCGACGACACGAGCGACCAACCGAGGTCGACCAGCGATCGGGCGAGGTCGGCGACCCCGGTCTTGTCGTACACGGACAGCAGGGCGGTGGGCACGCAGCCGACGGTAGCGGCCAGGCTCGGTCGCCGCAGCGCTCGATTGCGTGTCTCGATATTCGCGGCACGCCGACCAGGTGTGTCGTATGGTCGTGGTGTCGCTCGGGTCCCTGACGCGAGCGACGCAGGTAGTTCGACTCACAGATGCAGGAGACTTCATGAACGGCAAGATCACGGTCGCCAACCTCGTCATGGCCATCGGAGCGTTGGTGACGTTCCTCTCCTCGTTCTTCGGATTCTTCAAGTTCGGGGACGACTCGTTGTCCGCGTGGAGCACCGACGCCCTCGCCTTCGTCACCACCATTCCTGCGATTCTCGCGTTGGCGCTGATCGTGTGGATCGGGCTGGAACTGTTCGGCGTGAAGGTCCCCCAGGACGTGCTGACGTTCAACCCCGCTCAGATGAAGGCCACGTGGGGAATCGCTGCCACGGGCGTGATGCTTGCATTCGTCACCACCGACGGCGACAAGTCGGCGTTCTTCTGGCTGCAGATGCTCGGTTCGATCGCCATGGCGGCCGGAGCGGTGATGGCGCTGCTCGGGAAGGGAACCGACACGATCGACCTCCCGACGAAGACCGGCGGCGATGCGACCGCTCAGCCCGGCCAGCCGGCTCCGTACCAGCAGGCGCCGCCTCCCCCGCAGCAGGCACCGCCCCCTCCTTCGTACGGCGAACCGGCTCCGCCGCCACCGCAGGCGCCCCCGACGCAGGGCACTCCCCCGCAGTCTCCCGGCGCACCCACGCCTCCGCCGCCAGCCGGCTGAGCCCACCGGCGACACGAACCGTTCCGGCCCCGCCCGCAGGCACGAACGCAGTGACGTTCGAGTCGAAAACGACGAATGTGCGCACCGGACTCCGCCGAGCGGGGTCCGGTGCGCACATCTCGCTCGAGTCACATCTCACTCGGGTCACATCGTGATCAGAGGGTGGCGACGATCTCCGCCATGCGCTCGCCGGCCTCGGTCGGGTTGAGCCCGACCTTCACACCGGCGTCGGCGAGAGCGTCCATCTTGCCCTGGGCCGTGCCCTTGCCACCGGACACGATGGCGCCCGCGTGGCCCATCTTCTTGCCGGCCGGAGCGGTGACGCCGGCGACGTAGGCCGACATCGGCTTGGAGACGTTGGCCTTGATGAACTCGGCGGCCTCCTCCTCGGCGGAGCCACCGATCTCACCGATCATCATGATCGCGTGGGTTTCGGGGTCGGCTTCGAACTCGCGCAGGCAGTCGATGAAGTTGGTGCCGGGGACGGGGTCGCCACCGATGCCGACACACGTCGACACGCCGATGCCCTTCTGCTTCAACTCGTAGAGCGCCTGGTAGGTGAGCGTGCCGGAACGACTGACGATGCCGACGTTCGGGCCATCGGCCGTGGGCTCCTGTGCGATCTCACCGGCGGTGATGCCGATGTTGCACTTGCCGGGGCTGATGATGCCCGGGCAGTTGGGGCCGAGCAGGCGGGTGTTCGGGAAGTCGCGGATCAGGCGGTTGTACGTGAGCGCCTCGTCCTGGGCGGGGATGCCCTCGGTGATGCACACCACGAAGGCGATGCCGGCTTCGGCCGCTTCCATGATCGCACCGGCAGCGAACTTCGGCGGAACCGCGGCGAACGACGCGTTCGCCCCGGTCGCCTCGACGGCCTCGGCCACCGAGTCGAAGATCGGGATGCCGTCCACGTCCTGGCCGCCCTTGCCGGGCGTGACGCCACCGACGATCTGGGTGCCGTAGTCCCGGTTGCGCAGGCCGTGGTACTTGCCCTGCCCACCGGTGAGGCCCTGGACCAGGACCTTGGTGTTCTCGTCAACGAAAATTGCCATGTTTCTGTTCTCTCTGTGCGATGAGGTGTTGCGGTGGCCGAGGTGTTGCGGTGTCAGACGCCGCAACACCTTGCGTGGTGTCGTCGGTGGATGGTCTCAGTTGGCGAGTGCGACGGCCGCACGGGCGGCGTCGAGCATGGTGGGCTCCGAACGGAGCTTGTCCTCCGGGATCCCGGCGTCGAGCAGGATCTGTCGCCCTTCCTCGGCGTTGGTGCCGTCGAGGCGGATCACGATCGGCGCCTTCAGGTCGACGCGGCCCATGGCCTCGACGATGCCCTTGGCGACTTCCTCGCCGCGGGTGATGCCACCGAAGATGTTGATGAAGATCGACTTGACCTTGTCGTCGGAGTTGATCACTTCGAGGGCCCCGGCCATGACGTCGGCGTTGGCGCCGCCGCCGATGTCGAGGAAGTTCGCTGCCGAGCCGCCGACCTGGTTGACGACGTCGAGCGTCGACATCGCGAGACCGGCGCCGTTGGCGATGATCCCCACGGTGCCGTCGAGGCCGATGTACTGGAGGTCCTTCTCGGCGGCCATCTTCTCGCGGTCGTCCATCTCGGTGAGGCCCTTGAACTCCTCCCACTCGGGGTGGCGGAACTCGGCGTTGTCATCGAGGGTGACCTTCGCATCGAGCGCATGCACCTCACCGGTGGGCTTGAGGATCAACGGGTTGATCTCGGCGAGGTCGCAGTCGCCCTCGGTGTAGCAGCGGTAGAGCTTGACGATGATGTCGGTGGCGCCGTCGACCGCACGCTCCGGGAGTTGCGCTGCGAGGACGGCTTCACGTGCGACCTCGGCGGACAGTCCGTCGACCGGGTCGATGTGGCGCTTGACGATCGCATCGGGGTTCTCCTCCGCGACCACTTCGATCTCGACACCACCCTCGCGTGACAGCATCATCAGGTGCTTCTTCTCGGCGCGGTCGAGCGTGAAGGAGACGTAGTACTCCTCGTCGATGTCGGAGGCCTGTTCGACCCAGACCCGCTTGACCACATGGCCCTTGATGTCCATGCCCAAGATGTTGCCGGCGTGCTCGCGCACTGCTGCCTCGTCGTCGGCGAGTTGGATGCCGCCGGCCTTGCCGCGGCCACCGACCTGCACCTGGGCCTTGACGACGACCGGGTAGCCGGCGTTGTTGGCTTCGCGCACGGCCTCCTCGACCGTGTCGGCCGGGCCGCCCTTGCTCACCGGGATGTCGTAGCGGGCGAAGTACTGCTTGCCCTGGTATTCGAACAGATCCACGTCAGATCACTGCTTCCTGTGTTGCTTGCTGCCTGGGTTGTTTGCTGGTTGTCGAGGTCGATGTCGATGGCGTGAATGCGCAGTGCGCTTCAGGCCGTTTCTCGTGCGTCGAGTGCGGATTCGAGCCATTCGCCGATGGCGCGGAGGGAGGAGCCGGGGCCGAAGATCTCCGACACGCCCTGCTCCTTGAGGATGGCCACGTCGCCGTCGGGGATCACGCCACCGCCGAAGACCATCACGTCGTCGAGGTCACGGTTCTTCAGTTCCTGCATCACGCGAGGGAACAGAGTGAGGTGCGCACCCGAGAGCAGCGACAGCCCGACCCCGTCGGCGTCCTCCTGCAGCACGGTCTCCGCGATCTGCTCTGGCGTCTGGTGCAGTCCGGTGTAGATCACCTCGAAACCGTGGTCGCGGAGCGCTCGGGTGATGGTCTTGGCACCACGGTCATGGCCATCGAGTCCTGGCTTGGCGACGACGATTCGGTACGGACGTTCCACGAACATCAGACCTTACGCAACGCCCCACCACTTCCACCAACCTGACGCCGGCCCGCCGTCCCCTTCCCTCGCCTTGCGTGAGCCGGCCGGTGAGTCTCCGTCGCCCCGAGCCCGACCCAAACTCACCGCGACCCACACCGACGACCAACCGGTGGGTTCGGTGAGACGCCGTCGGCACCCAGCAGTGACGGAGGAACTCGGCGGCCACAGCAGGTGGTCGTCGTGGCAAGTGGTCGGTGAGTCGCCAGACTGGCGCGGTGGCTGCTCTCCCGAAGGTGCCCGAACTGCGTTCGCCGATCGCTCGCGCTGTTGCGCCGGTCGCAGCCGGCATCGTCTTCTTCGCTCTCCTCGCACTGATCACGTGGGGAATCGCCGCCTTCCTGGCGAGCGACAGTTCGGAGCCGACCGACAACCTCGCTCCCCCACGTCTGGAACTCGGTTCGGTGAACGGTCGCGCCACCGACGTCGAGGAGGACGGGCCGCTGCTGTTCGCCGAATTGTCGACGATCACGGGCGCACGTTCCCTCGTGCTCGACCACGAAGGCGACGATCCGGCGAACGGATGGCGCCTCTACTACGCATTCCCGCCCGATCGACCCGACTGCCCGGTCACCCAGGTGCGCGGCACGGCGACGTTCCTCGACTGCGACGGCAACGAACTCGACGTGACCGAACTGTCGCCACCGACCGACCCGGTTCGCCCCGTCGTCGAGGACGAGCGCACCCTGTACCTCGACCTCCGAGCGTTCTCCAGCACTCCGGTCACGTCGGACGGCTGACCGTGCCGGGCCTGCCTGGCCCCACGGACGACAAGCTGCGGGAACAGAGTGGGACCTGATCACGCAGGTTCCGGATCCGAGGAACGCAGTGGAACAACCGGATCACGTCGGTTCCGGCGTGAGGAACATGCAGGGAACAACCGGATCACGCGGGTGCCGGCCCGGAGGCGACGTTCCCTGGCAGGACCGGAGCGAAGGCGGCGTCAGGCGTCGGAGGCCGACAGGGCATCGACGAGGCGGGTTGCGAACTCTTCGCTGTGCTGGTCGAGCTTGCTGCGGCTGATCGCGAGGCCACCGATCACATAGGCGCCGGTGTCACCGACGGCGCTCGTGAGCTTGTCGAGCGCCTTTCCCGGATGGAGGGCGAACGTGCAGAACGCAGCGGCCTTCTTGCCGCGCATCGCCGGCAGGTTCGAGATGCTGTTGACCGCCCAGGGCGCCTGACCGAACACGAACGCGCCGTGCACCCACGACCCGATCAGCACGAGGTCGGCAGCCTGGATGGCGGCATGGTCGGGATGGCGGACCTTCGACAGGCCGGTGATGGTCCACCGCTCCTGCGAGAGCAGTTCGGCGGTCTTCTCCGCCGCCTTCCACGTGTTGCCCGTCAAACTCTCGACCAGAATCGCTGCCTTCACGCCCGACAGTCTGCCACGACGTCGACCTCCGGGACCGATTCCGACCACCCGGACACGGCGCCGGTGTGCTCGATGGTGTGGCAGGGGTCAGACCCACTCCACAGCAGGCAAAAGCCACACCGGTGCGATCGCACGTTGCGCCTAGCCTGCGGCGCGTGGGATCGATCGCCGTCAGCCATCTCGCCTGGCGACTTCCCGGCGGCGACGAGTTGTTCCGCGACGTCGGCTTCCACATCAGCAACGGCGAACGGGTCGCGCTGGTGGGGGCGAACGGGGTCGGCAAGACCACGTTGCTGCGCCTGATGATCGGCGAGGCGACGCCGTCGGCGGGCACGGTAGGCATCGACGGCAGCCTCGGCGTCATGCACCAGTTGGTCGGAACCGCCGACCACGCTGCATCGACCGTTCGCGAGCTGCTGCTGTCCATCGCGCCACCGCGGCTGCGTGACGCCGCCGCGACGCTCACCACCGCGGAGCAACGACTCGACGACGACCCGATGAAGTACGCCGAGGCGATCGGCCACTGGAACGACGTCGGCGGGTACGACGCCGAGGTCCTCTGGGACGAGTGCACCACCCGGGCGTTCGGCGAGTCGTTCGACGACGTGGCGGATCGACCGTTGGGGACCTTGAGCGGAGGTCAGCAGAAGCGACTGGCGCTCGAAGCGCTCCTGCGCAGCGAGTTCGAGATCCTCGTCCTCGACGAGCCCGACAACTTCCTCGACGTCCCGGCCAAGCGGTGGCTCGAGCAGCAACTGAACGAGACCCGCAAGACGGTCGTGTTCATCAGCCACGACCGCGAACTCCTCGCGGCCACCGCCACGAAGATCGTCACGATCGAGGCGGCCGGATCGTGGACCCACGGTGGCTCGTTCGCCACGTACGCCGAGGCCAAGACCCATCACGACGAACTCCGCGAGCATCACCGCTCGCTCTTCGACGACGAGAAGAAGCGGCTGGAGGACTACGTGAAGCTGATGCGCCAACGCGCGTCGATCAGCGAGGCCTTCGCACCCAAGCTCAAGGCCGCCGAGACCAAGCTGCGGCACTTCGTCGAGAAGAACGATCGCCCGCCGGAGGTCGCGCACCAGAAGATCGACATGCAGTTGCGCGGCGCACGCACCGGCAAGCGGGCGGTGATCTGTGAGTCGCTGGAGATCGACGGGCTCACCGACGCGTTCGATCTCGAACTCTGGTACGGCGAGCGGGTCGCCGTGCTCGGAGGCAACGGGGTCGGCAAGAGCCACTTCCTGCGACTCCTCGCTTCGGCGGGTGGCGGTGACGGCGGACCGACGAGCGGCACGGACGGACGGGTCGCTCACTCAGGCGTCGCCCGCCTCGGTGCCGGTGTCCGCCCCGGCCTGTTCCACCAGACGCACGAGCACCCCGACTGGCTCGGTCGCGAGCTCGTGGACATCCTGCACGACCAGGACGTGATGCTCGGCCCGGCGATGGGGATGTTGCGTCGCTACGAGTTGCAGCCGTGTGCCCGCCAGTTCTTCGAGACGCTGTCGGGCGGTCAGCAGGCCCGATTCCAGATCCTGCTGCTCGAGCTGTCCGGCGCCACGCTGCTGCTGCTCGACGAGCCGACCGACAACCTCGACCTCGTCTCGGCCGAGGCTCTCGAGACGGGGCTCGAACAGTTCGACGGCACGGTGATCGCCGTCACGCACGACCGATGGTTCATGCGAGGCTTCGACCGCTTCGTCGTGTTCGGCGACGACTGCGCCGTCACCGACCACGCCGAACTGCCCCCGACCTGGGCTGACTGAATCCGGCCGCACTTCCGTGCTGGATGCCGTCGCATGCCGTCACGATCAAGAGCAGGTTGGCGGTGGAGAGGTTCGTGACCGTTCAGGAGTTGACATCGATTCTCTGTGTCAGCACATCGGCCCACATCGACGAGATGCGCCGCCCCACACCCAGGGCCGCGCCTCTGTGTCAGCACAGACGGCGTGATCCATCGCATGCGATGACGCAGAGCGCCGACGCCGACCTGTGCATGACCGGCAGCATTTCCGACACGTCGGGCGCTGCCGGCGCGTTCAGCCCCGCTCATCGGTCAGCGGCCGTTCGGACCGTCCTGCGGCCGCTTCGCCGACCACAACTGGTAGCCGTTCGAGAAGCTCAGGAAGCTGAACACGATCGCCGGGAACCAGAGCCCCTGCAGTAGGCACAGGATCAGCAGCGGGATGCAGATCATCAGGATGACGATGTTGACGAGGACGATCTTCTCGCCGGTGGTGGTGGTGCGTGGAGCCATGTCGGTCAGCCGAACGTCCGCCGGACCCACTCCGCCAGGACCGGGTCGATGATGTCCAGTGCGTTCCCGTTGCGCTGGAGGTGGCCCCGGTCGACGAGCGTCAACCGGGCGTGTTGCGCACGACCGTTGGACTGGCCGAGCGACTTGGCCAGCGGCCCGAAGATGCTGTCACCGTGAGCCGCGGAGCGAAGCACCAACTGCTCCCCCGTCGACATCGACGAGAACAGACGCTCCATTCCCGCCGACCCGGCAGCCAGCACGGCATCGATGCCACGCACGACGTGCTCGACCGAAGCGACGCCGCCTCGATCGACCTGACGCCACACGGCATCAGCCAACTCCATCGTCCGGTGTGGGTGGCCCTGCGTGAACGAACGGATGTGGGCTGCGATGGATCCTGCGTCTCGTCCACTGTCCGCGAACCCCTGGCGCACGATGGACTCGACGGCCGCGATCGAGAGCGGGGGCGCCTCGATCACGTCGGCCTGCGCGTAGAACGGCTCGGCCCGATCGGTGAACAGCATCTGCATCGTCGACGGCTCCGACCCGGCGAAGAGCAGCCCGATCTCCTGGAAGTGATGTTGCAGCGCGGTCCGCATCAGCCCGGCCGCACCGTCGACGCCGACGATTCCCGAGAACTCGTCGACGATCAGCACGACCGGCTGCACCGCCGACGCAGCGACCAGGAGATCGAACTGGGCATGGACGGTGAGCATCGCGTCCGGACGTTGTGCGGCGGGCTTGCGGAACTCGACACCCATCACGCCCAACTGCAGTTGCAGACCCGCGGCGATCTCTCCGAACGCGCTCGAACCCCGACCGACCACACCGGCGATCGCCCGGTCCAGCCGGATCGCGAAGTCTGCCCACGAGGTCAGCTCGTACAGGTCGAGCCAGACCGGCACGGCAGTGTCCGCGAGGCGCTCGGCGACCGAGCGCAGTGCCGTGGTCTTGCCGAAGCGACGAGGGCCCAGCACCGCGGTGACGCGGCGCTCCGTGACTCGTTGCACGAGGTCGTCGACGAGATCCTGGTTCGCCGGCAGCAACGACGGCTCGAGGGGACCGTGGTGTGGAAACGGTGTCAGTTCCATCTCTGACAGATTACCACTGCCTGGTATCATTTGTTACCATTTTTTGGTATCTATCCGACCTTCTTCAACGGAGCCCATGCAAGCGACAGGTGCTTGAGGCCGACGCCACCGGAGAAGTTGATGACCGCTTCGGTCTTCTCGCCTTCGCCGTCGACGGCGATGATCGTCCCTGCCCCGAACGCCGGATGCTCGACCTTGTCACCCACCCCGAGCCCGAGTTCCTGGCTGTTCGACGGCTCGGACACCTTCTGGCCGGCGCGCATCGCTGCGTCCACGACCCGGTTCTTGTGGGCATCGTCAGCCTCCTTGATGTCGGCGTTGATGTCGATGCCGCCCGCCTCGTCGTCGGACTTGGCTCGCCGGTAGGGCGGCGGGTCGTATCTGTACGCCGAACCGCGTTCCTCGCGTCCACCCGAGCGGTAGCTCTGGCGCCCGTACGACGAGCGGCCGGTGACGTTGCCCTTCGACTCGATCAGCTCGGTCGGGATCTCGTCGAAGAACCGCGACGGCGGGTTGTACTGGGTGGACCCGAACAACTGGCGGCTCCACGCGTGGCTCATGTAGAGCTTCTGCATCGCACGCGTGATGCCCACGTAGGCGAGCCGACGCTCCTCCTCCATCTGATCCGGCTCGGTCAGTGCCCGCACGTGCGGGAACACGCCCTCCTCCACACCGGCGAGGAACACGGTCGGATACTCGAGGCCCTTCGCGGAGTGCAACGTCATCAGCACGACCTGGTTGTCGTCGTCCAACTGGTCGGTGTCGGCGACCAGCGCCACCTGCTCCATGAACTCCTCGATCACGGTGAACTCGCGCGCCGAGCCGACCAGTTCGCCCAGGTTCTCGATGCGGGTGTGATCCTCGATCGTGTCCGACGCCTCCAGTTCGGCGAGATATCCCGATCCTTCGAGCGCAAGTTGCAACACGTCGCCGGGACCGTACGACGGGTCAGCCGCCGTGGCGTTGAGGCCGTCGAGCAGTTCGACGAACTGGCCGATGCCGCGCAGTGCCTTGCCCGACACCCCGGCCTCCTCGCATCGACGCAGTGCCTCCACGAACGGGATCGTCTCGGCACGTGCGAAGGCATCGAGCTTGTCGACGCTGGCGTCGCCGACGCCGCGCTTGGGCGTGTTGAGGATCCGCTTGAGCGACACCTCGTCGGCCGGGTTGACCACCGTGCGCAGGTACGCCATGGCGTCCTTCACTTCGCGACGGTCGTAGAACCGGGTGCCGCCGACCACCTTGTACGGCACGCCGACGCGCATGAACGCCTCTTCGAGCACTCGGCTCTGCGCATTGGTGCGATAGAGCACCGCGATGTCTCGCCAGTTGGTGCCGTTGTTCTCGGTGACCAGCCGGGCCGTGGACGCGATGAAGGTTGCCTCGTCGCCTTCGTCCTCGGCGTGGTACCGGGTGATGATCTCGCCACTGCCGAGGTCGGTCCACAACGCCTTCGGCTTGCGTTCGGTGTTGTTGTCGATGACGGCGTTGGCGGCGTCGAGGATGGTCTGGGTGCTGCGGTAGTTCTGATCGAGCACCACGGTCGTGACGTCGGGGAACGCCTCTTCGAAGTCGAGGATGTTGCGCAGGTCGGCGCCTCGCCATCCGTAGACGCCCTGGTCGCTGTCGCCCACCACGGTCACCCGCCGATGGCCGTCGGCGAGCATCAGCACGATCTCGTTCTGCGCCTGGTTCGTGTCCTGGTACTCGTCGACGAGGATGTTCGTGAACCGCTCGCGGTAGTGCTCGAGGATGTTGCCGTGCTCCTTGAACAGGCGCACGACGTTGATCAGCAGGTCGTCGAAGTCCATCGCACCGGCCTTGAGCAGCCGGGCCTGGTACTCGGCGTAGACCTCGGCATGCTTGCGGTCGAAGATGTTCTCGGCCTGTTCCAGCATCGCCTCGGGAGTGATCAGCTCGTTCTTCTTCAGCGAGATGATCCCCTGCACGGCGCGCGGAGTGAACCGCTTCGAGTCGAGCCCGAGGTCGCGGATCACGTACGACACGAGCCGGTTCGAGTCGGCCGAGTCGTAGATGGAGAACTGACGCGGGTAGCCGATCGCCTCGCCGTTGGCCCGCAGGATGCGCACGCACGCCGAGTGGAACGTGGAGACCCACATCGTCTTCACGATCGGGCCGATCAGCTCGTACACCCGCTCGCGCATCTCCTTCGCCGCCTTGTTCGTGAACGTGATGGCGAGGATCTTCGACGGGTGCACGCCGCTGTGCACGAGGTGCGCGATGCGGTGGGTGAGCACCCGCGTCTTGCCCGATCCCGCACCTGCCACCACGAGCAGAGGTCCGTCGGCGTGGACGACCGCGTCGAGCTGATCCGGGTTCAACCCCTCGGTGAACGGCGACGGACCCTTCACCCGCGGCTGCGCGGCCTCGTGCGCCGAGGCGGCCTGGTCGAGTTCGTCGCTCGATGGTGGCGGCGCCGACGACGACTCTGCCGGGTGCGGGATGTCGGCGAACAGTTCCTCATCGGTCATGGCGACGCCCACTCTAGGGAGGGGGTACCGCAGAGATTCTCCGGCCCGGTCGAGAATGGTCGAGCGAGCACTCCCGCTCGGTTCTGTGGCCGATTCGTCCCGGAAGCCGAGACGGATCGGCCGCGGAATGAGGTCGATGGCCGGACGATCGGGTCGAACCTGGTCGTGCGGTCAGCATGGTGATCGGGTCGAGTGGAGGATTGAGCCGGGCATCCGGACCAAAGCAGCGTGGTACTCCCAGCCGTCGGGGCCGACGTCGCGAACCTCCCACCGTTCGATCGTCCCGTGCCGAGACAACAGCTCACGATTGTGGATCGCCGTGCGCAAGCTGAAGAGTCGCGGCAACCCGGGCACCGTGTGATCGGAGTCGACGTCGCCGAGCGAACCGCCCCATTGCCCGATCATCAGGGGCGCCCCCGGGACCAACGTGCGGCAGATCGCCTGCATCGCACCGTCGACCTCCTTGGTCGGCACGTGCATCAATGTGCTCATCGACCATCCGGAGTCGAACGTGGCAGCTCGGAACGGCAGGTCGAACAACGAAGCGGCGATCGTCGTCGCACCCGCTTGCGCCGCAAGCACGCCGTTCGCCACCGCGAGGTCAACGCCGGTGTACACGATTCCCGCCTCGAGAAATGACGCCGCGTCCGTGGCGGGACCTGCGCCGACGTCGAGCACGGTCCGACGACCTTCGGCGACGATCATCTCGGTGAACTCGGCGAGCCACTCGACGCGGAACCCGCTGGGGCGACCTCGCCGACGGTTGGTCGCCTCGTGCTCGTAGTACCGGGCGAGGTCGGCTCGTACTCGATCCATTCCGCCCACCGTGCCACGTCGGGGTCCGCTCACCGCGACGAGTTCGGGTCGGCGAACCGTCGTGGTTCTGGGTCTCCGAGGACGCGAAACCGCCGATCTCGGAGACCCAGAACCACGAATTGCCGCCGATCGGGCCACAGGTCGGGGTCAGCGGTCGTGCGGATGGGTGAGCAGGCCGGCGAGGTCGGCTGGCTCGGAGCGAGGCGATCGGATCCAGTCGGTCGACGACAGGTACGACCGGTCGATCAGTTCTCGTGCGTGGCCGAAATCGCTCGGGCCGACGACCAGCGGGCAGAGCGGGGGCAGCACGTGCATCGTGCACCGGTCCTGGAAGAGCTCGATGTCGCGCTGCAGTCGCCGGTTGATGAGCACGGTCACGGCCTGGAGTGCGATGCCGAGCGTGCCCGACGGCGCCGCATCGAGTCCACACGCCGTGCCCGCCGGGAGAACCCAGATCTCGGTGGCACCGAGATCGACTGCGTGAGAGATCGGCGTGTTGTTGACGACCCCTCCGTCGATGTACGGCACCCCACCGATGACAACGGGCGGGAAGACCGCTGGGATTGCGGCACTCGCCATCACGGCGTCCACTGCCGGACCCGAGGAGAACCTCCGATCCAATCCGGTGAGCAGGTCGGTCGCCACGACGTGCAGCGGGATCGGCGCATCTTCGAGCCGCCCGAACCCGGCGTGCTCCTCGACGAGCCCGCGAAGTCCATCGGGCGGGACGAGGTGATCGCGCTTGCCGATGAACCCGAGCAGCCCGCCGACGAGGCGGGTCGGGAAGATCGTCGAGCGACGCATGCTGCCCCACAGCGCATCGAGTCCGGCCACACCCGCGCGGTCCCATCGACTCGCCATGAACAGACCGTTGAGCGCACCCACCGAGGTGCCGACGATCAGGTCCGGACGGACACCTCCGTCCAGGAGCGCATGGAGCATCCCCACGTGTACGGCACCGAGGTTGGCACCTCCCGAGAGCACGACCGCAGTGGCCACACGACGCACGTTACGTCGTCGACGACACAGCCCTGAGCACAGCAGCGCGACACGCTGCGTCCTTCGGTGAAACGCCGTGGTCGGTCAGGCGTTGGAGAGCGAGACCGAGCACTCGCGTACGACACTCGCGAGTTTCGGGAGCACGCAGGGGCGACCCGAGCAGGCATCCCACGTGCGGATCCCGCCGGCCATGAGCGGCTCGGAGGAGAGCGCATCGACCTGCATCGCGACTTCGAGCGCCGTGGCGAGTTGATCCGGTGTGTACGGCGTCCAGAGCGTGCGGTCGTCGGCTTCGGTGTCGAGAATCGGCGCGCCGTCGGTGCAGTTCCATCCGTCGCCCGTCGACGTGCGACTGCGAACGATGCGCACTCGACCTCGGGGGTTGATCAGGATGCTGCCGGACTCCAACTGACTCACGTACATGTCTTCGGTCAGCCCGCTCGGCGAGTTGAGCGATTGGTCACGAATGCCCCCTGATTCGATCAGGCCAGACCAACCGCACGGATCCGAGCCGCACACGAACCGGGATCGCTCAGACGCGAGTACAGCCACCACTGGGTCCGTCACCGAAGAATTCGACGATCACCTCGGAGGTCTCCTCGGGGCTCACGTCGGCAACTCGAACGGTGACGTCGGGACTCAGAGCGAGTCCGTATTCGAGGGCGACCCGACAGATCTGCTCCGCCGCGCCGTCGACTCTCGTTCCCCTCAGGTCGATGTGGCGCTCGCCGACGAAGTTGTAGGTGAACACGTCATCGAGGAGTTCCGCCGTCGACGGGTCGGCGGCGAAGAACATCTCGAGGCCTTCGATGTTGATCACGGTCGGGTCGACGGGTTCGTCCGAGTCGCCTGAGTCGACGGGTTCGTCCGAGTCGACGGGTTCGTCCGAGTCGTCGGAGTCGACGGGTTCGTCCGGGTCGTCGAGTCCATCCGGGTCGTCGAACCCGTCGAGGCCGCCCAGTTCGTCGAGGTCGACATCGATGTCGAGGTCGTCGCCGTCGGTGAGATCGATCCCGCATGCGTCCGACGTGTACGCAGCGAGGTTGTCGTTCGCTTCGGTGAAATCGGGGTCGAGGAGGATCTCGAAAGCAGCATCGATCGCTACGGGATCGTCCGCGTCCGTCGACACCCCGAGTTCGGCGATTGCGTCCAGAGCTTCCACGACGGTGCCGACATCGTCCGCGATCTCGCGTGGCGCCGACGACTGCACGTCGTCGAACAGACGCTGCGCCTCGTCACCGAAGGTCTCCTCGAGTTCGAAGTCCGCCGACTGGATCGCCGAGATGGCGGCACAGAAGTCGCTGTTCGAGTCGTCGACCGACTGATCGGTGTCGCTCGACTCCGAGGGTGCCGCGCCCTGCTCCTCGGAGTTCGGAGATGCCGATGACTCGCCCGACGCCGGGTCGCTTCCGCTGCATGCCGAGACGCCCAGCAGAAGGCCGGACATCGCGATGGCGTGACGACGCTGCATGACGGAAAACGTAGCGAGCCACGGCGCCCGACG
>JBBSOH010000015.1:0-28746 GCA_038259945.1 Acidimicrobiales bacterium | reverse complement strand
GATCCTCGATCAGGTTGCCGATCATCACGAGCGGTGAGAGGAGGGTCAGGACAAGGAACTGGGGCCGCTGCGTGAACGCGTACATCGTCAGGCCACCGACGAGCGGTGCGAGGGCCGACAGCAACTGGAACTTGCGGCCCTCACGACGTTCCGGAACCTTGCCGAGCTTCGGGGCGGAGCGTTCGATGACGATCGGAGGGCGGTACGGGGTGCGCTGGAACTCGATCTGGCCGAGCCGATCGGTTCGCTCCCCGTCGGCGCGCACGAACGACCGCAGGGCGATCCGGGTTCCGCCGAGTCCGATGACGTCGTCGTCGACGACGTCGGTCGACTCGACCACCACGACGTCGTTGACGGTCACCGCGTTCGCGGTGCCGCTGCGAGGCACCACCGACACGGTCCAATCTGTCGCCACCTCGATGTCCGCGTGGACACGCGACACGGTCGGATCGCCGAGCACGATGTCGCACTCGATCTGGCGACCGACGCTGTACGTGCCGGCGATCAGTGTGGTGCTCGACCCGGCATCGGGTCCGGCGAGGACGTCGGCACTGACGGCGACGTCGGGAACAGGCCGGACCTTCGCGACGCTGCGTCCATCGCCGAGCACCACCTCGTCACCCGAGACGATGCCGGATTCGCCGACGGACGCGTCCGGTCGCAGCGACCGCCCGGTGCGTGCCAGGGTCAACACCGGTGGTCGATCGCGACCGCAGGCCCCGTCGACCTCGGCGGCGAGCGCTCCGGCCAGCTCCGCCACGGTGTGAGAGGAATCGGCGTCGACGACGACGTCGACGGGCCCGCCCGTTGCGGCGGACACCTTGAGCATCAGTTCCATGGAAGCAACTTCGATCCGGTGGCACGGAGCCGCCGAGGCCAGTGGATTCCCACGGTCCCGGCGGCTGGGTCAGGGGGAGAGGGTCAGGCGTTGACCGTGTCGGCCTCGGTCGATGCCAGCACCTGCGCGTCGATCACCTTGCGGAAGTCCGCCGAGTACGTCGTGCACACCCCGGTGGCCGAGGTGGTGAGTGCAGCCACTGCGTCCCGGGCCGCATTGCCCTGGTTGCCCAACCAGGTGACCTTCTCCAGCGCCGCCTTGTGTTGCGTGAACGCATCGAAGATCGCCTGGAAGGGCGCCTCGACGTTCATCCCGGACAGAGCTTCGGTGTCCATCTCGGCGTTCTCGGTGTTTCGTGCGTTGCTCTCCGTGACCGGTGTGGGTTCGGGGATGTCGAGGGTGACCGGCACACCCTGCATCGACGACTGGATGTTGCCCACCGCCGTCTGGACGTTGGTGACCATCGCCATCATGGCCGCCTGGATCTGGGTGTTGAAGTCCTTGACCAACGTGTTGGTGTCGGTACGGAACTGGAATGCGCTCTCGCCTTCGAACTGGACCTCGTCGACCATGGTCGTGAGCGCCTGCAGTTGGTCGACGATCTCGCCGAAGTGGTTGGTTGCGGTGATTCCGTAGGTGACGACTTCGGAGGGGTGGACGAGGATGTGGGTCATGATGTGGGTCTCCTGGAGTGGACTCGGATGGTGTGTCCGAGCTGCTCGGACCTGATTCAAAGTACGGATCGAGCGCCGCCGAGTCGACGGGCACCACTCCCCGGGGAGTACTCCCCGCACCACACGGACGACTTCACGACATTCGTGAGAGAGCGAATGCAACCAACGCAACGACCGTCACGGCGATGGCGACATCGACTGCCCAGCCGCGTCGCCGATCACCTCCAGCCACATCGACGGCTTCGACCGGTCTCACGAATCCGGCCGGCCCCCTCCGGACCGTCGATTCGAGGTCCGGCCGGTGCATCGCATGTTCATCAACTGGACCCGGGGCCGGAGTCGTCGTTGCGACGTGCGGCCGAAATGACTCTGGACCCTCGACTGGGTGATCGGCCGCCGGGAGGATGGTTTCCTCGGCATCGTCCCGTGGGTCCGTGCGGGTCCCGGGTGGGACCGAAGGTCGCGTCGGAGGTGGAGTGATCGAGAGCGAGGTGCGAGGCGACTCCACCGCCTCGCTCGCCGCTTTCATCGTCGCTCGCCGACGAGACGACGACTCCCCCGACGAGTTCGCCCAGTCGGCGCCGGAGTCGGGATCCAACCGCTCGGCGCGCCGCAGCGGAACCGCAGTGCGGTCGTACCCCAGCTCGGCCTGGATGTCCTGCAACGACCAGGCCAGGTCACCAGCCGAATCGGGTCGGTCCGACGGGCGCTTGGCCAACCCGGACTGCAGCAACAGTTGAAGGCTGCGGGGCACGTCGGCGCGCCCGACCGGGTCCGGGGCCTCGCTCATGATCCGCTTGACGACCGCGCCGACCTGAGGGGCAGCGAACGGTGACACTCCGGCGAGGAGGTGGTACAGCGTGGCGGCCAGCGAATACACGTCGGACAGGAAGTCGGCCACTCCGTCCTCGATCACCTCTGGCGCGGAATAGGCGACCGACAGGGCCGCAGCCGCGGTGATGCTCCGCTCCCCCTCGATGGTCGAGATCCCGAAATCGCCGAGGGCCGGCTCGCCGAAGTCGGACAGGAAGATGTTGTGCGGCTTGATGTCACGGTGCAGCACACCGGTGTCGTGGGCGGCCTGGAGAGCACCGGCGATCTTCACGCCGAGGGCCAGGAACTCGCCGAGGGCGAGCGGTCCGGTCTCGTCGAGCCGGTCCCGATAGTTGCCGTGGTACAGCTCCATCACGAGGCACGCCCGACCGTCGGTCGTGTAGGCATCGCTGTACACCGTGGCGATGTTCGGATGACGCGACAGCACGCCCATCGCCTGACACTCGCGTTCGAAGGTCCGACGGTCGTCGTCGCCTCCCAACTCGGCGTCCAACACCTTGATCGCCACCGGCCGACCCATCCGGACCTGGCGAGCGCTGTACACCGACGAGAAGCCGCCGCGTCCGATCCTCTCGAAATCCTCGAATCCGTCGACCGACACGGTGACCCCGCCACCTGCGCCCTCAGTGGTCTCCCCCGGGACGGACTGGTCGGATGCGTCGGTCATCGCTCTGGAGTTCGACCGCGGACCACCGATCGATCATACAAATCAGCCACCTGGGTCTCCTATGATCTGGCACGATCCGAGCCAGGAGCAATCCGGGAGCAGACATGGACCAACCATCCGAGCTGAGAGTCGAATTCTGTGGCGAGGAGTACTCGGCATCCGTCGATCAGTCGCTGACGTTCGGACGCTCGGCCGACATCGACATCGACGACAACCGTTTCCTCCATCGCGTACTCGGCGAATTCCAGATGCACAACGGGCTGTGGTGGCTGAACAACGTGGGCTCGTCGATCGCACTCTCACTCACGGACGAGGCGACCACGTCATCGGCCCGAATTGCTCCGGGCTCCTCCATGCCGATCGCCTTCGAGGCGTCGACGCTCCGATTCGAGGCCGGCGGCATGTCCTACGAACTGTCGCTCGACGTCGTCGGTCCACGTGGTGCCGAACCGGAATCCGACGCGCCGGCGCAGCCCCGCAACGACGAAGCGGTCGGTGCCGACGACCTCGATGCGGCGGAACGAACCACGACCACTGTCGATCTTCCGCTGACCGACGATCAGTTCGCGCTCCTGGTGGCGCTCGCTCGGCCCGTCATGGACAACGTCGACACGATGCCGACCAACCGGGAACTCGCGCACGGGTTGGGGTGGACCCTCACCCGCTTGAATCGCAAACTCGACGGCCTCTGCGCGAAGTACTCCAAGGCGGGCGTGTCCGGGCTGCACGGCTCGACCGACCGGCTGGCGAAGGATCGCCGAACCAGGCTGGCCGAGCATGCCATCCACGCCGGCATCGTGTCCGCCGACGACCTCAGGTGATCAGCTCGACTCGCTCAGGCATCGAGATCGAGATCGAGATCGACGTTGGCGAACTGGCGGTCGCCCTCCCCCGACACGTTGACCCGGCCCGATGCCGTCCCGTTGAACGAGAAGCGCAGGTCGGAGTTGTTCTCCCCGATCTCGACCTCGCCGCCGAGCGTGCACCCGTTGGCCGGGAGCGACGCAAGGACCGCGTCGAGAACGGCCACGCGATCGGCGATCTGGTCCCGAGCGCTCAGGCTCGTTCTCTGAGCAACTGCGAAGTAGGTGACGGAGGCGTCATCGGGGACGAAGCCGTTCAGTCCCGGGATGTTCGTCGTCCAACCGCCGAGGCGATTCCCAGTGAGAACGTCGACGGTGTCGTACGACGCGACCTCGACGGTTCTGAAGTCACCCTCCTCTGCCACCGTGATCTCGAGTCGCGCCAGGTCGTACGACGAACCGGGGATGTCGAACTTCATCGTCTCGTGCGGGAACCCGTCACCGTCGTCGAGGACCTGGTCGCCGGTCCGCGTGAACCCGACCGCCGCCATCGACGTGTCGAAGAACGTGACGAGGTCGGTGAGCGCTCCCGGTGCGGAGTACGTGACGAAGTTGTTCGAGAAGACGCCGAAGTTGCCCGACCGGGGGGATGACGTTGATCCGGAACTCCTCGACGACGGCACCCTCGGGCATGGGCAGCCCTGGATGACGACGATGAAAGGAGCCAGTTCGCCGAGGGCATCCTCGGTCCGAGGACGTTCGGGACGATCTCCGCGAACTGGGCCTCGGTGATCGCGTCGGCAACGAGCGGTGAGAGTGTCAGCGGCGGAGCATCGACGACGCGCCCACCGCCCCTTACGCATCGGTCGATGCCGGGTCCGACGACTTCCGTGTCATCGCCAACGTCGCCCTCCCCGCTGCAGACGTGACCACCTTCTTCCTCGGAGTCACCAGCGAATGGGCCGTGTGGGTCGACACGCTCGCCATGGCCGAAGACGGTTCCACCACGTTCGTGATGGTCAGCCCGGACCGGACGGCCAACGGCACGCTCTCGCCGACGGCGCTGTCGACCTTCGCGGACATCACACGCATCGTCGCTCGCTTCGAGTGACCCGCGAGGAGGTCGTGCCCGATCTGCTCGGGTCGCTCAGGAACAGGTCCGAGCCGTCCACTGCCGACGGTGAGCCCAGGTGACAAGATGTGCGTGATGGATGGATCGGGCACCGACGGCAGCGTTCGGCTGGCGGTACACCCCGGCCACGGACGGATCGCTCGCCACGGCCGTGAAGTGCTGTTCGTTCCCGACGCCGAGGAACACCATCACCACCGTGTCATCGACGAGTTGGTCGCTCGATTCCTTCGCGGCGACCGTTCCGCCATCGAAGACCCGGCCGTCCCCCTGTGCGCGATCCGATGGTCCGAGTCGGGCGACCACGTCGAGTACGACTCCATGTGCGACCTCACGTTCGATCGGACCGACGGGGCACTCGTCATCACAAACGCAACCGACGCCGACCGGGTCGTCCCACCCACGGACCTGCAAGCCGGTCACGTCTTCGCCGGTGGGTTCTCTCTCGTCTTCCGCACGGAGCCTGCGACCGTCTCGACGACCAGGCGCGAACCACGGCAATCTGCAGCGTCGAATCGGCTCGCCGACATCACCGCCGAGTCACCGCAATTCCTCGGACTCGCCGACCTGGACGTGACGTTGGCTCCGTTCGGTCCGATCACGTACCCGGACGACGACACCGACCGGACGTTCCGTCGCCCCGGCGACGTCCGCTGTCCGCGCGGGCATGCGAACCCCAACACGAACGTCGTGTGCCGACTGTGTGGCGACCCGCTCGACTCCACCGCTTCGCGCTCCGGACCGCGGGCTTCCACCGCCGTCGCCGGCCTGCGCCTCCCGGACGGCTCCGTCATCCCGATCAACCGGACGATCGTGCTCGGCCGCTCCCCCACTGCCGACGCAGCGCGCCTGGTCGTCGGATCACCACGGCTGGTTTCGATCGAAGGCGCCGGCACGGTTTCGCGCACTCATGTCATCGTCCGGGTCGAGGTCGGCGAGATCAGCGTGACCGACTGCGACGCACGAGGCCGCACGGCCGTCGTCACCGCCGACGACCCCTCGCCGATCGCACTCACACCGTGGCAACCACGAACCGTTGACATCGGTGACACCATCCACCTCGGCGGGCAGACCACACTGACCATCACCGATCCGGAAGCACTCCGGGTCCCTGCGGCATTCGAACGCACGGAGCGACCACCTGACGAACCGGCTCCACAGTCGGCTGAACGAGACGAGACCACATGAACGACGATCACGATTCCGGTCACGAACTCCGCGTGGAGTTCTGCGGCGAGGAGTACTCGGCGACGAACGACCAGACCCTCACGATCGGTCGCTCCGCCGACATCGTCATCGACGACAACAAGTTCCTCCACCGGGTCCTCGCCGAGTTCCGCCACGCCAACGGACTGTGGTGGATCGACAACGTCGGTTCCTCGATCGGCCTCGCGCTGAACGACGACACGAGTACGTCATCGGCCCGCATTGCCCCGGGTACGTCGACCCCCATCGCCTACGACTCGGCCACACTGCGTTTCGACGCCGGCGGAACGTCGTACGAACTCGCTCTCGACGTCATCGGGCCGGCCGTTGCCGATGACGAAGACGCCGACGTGTCGATCCCCGAACCCACCGGCAACCCCGACGAGCGCACCGCCACCACATCGCACATCCCACTGAGCGACGATCAGTTCGCCCTCCTCGTCGCGCTCGCTCAGCCGATCGCGAACGACGATTCGATGCCGACGAATCGGCTCATCGCGGCATCTCTCGACTGGACGGTGACCAAGTTCAACCGCAAGCTCGACGGTCTGTGCGCGAAGTACGCGAAGGCAGGGGTGTCCGGCCTGCACGGGTCGAGCGACCGATTGGCCAAGGACCGTCGCACGCGGCTCGCCGAGCACGTCCTGGAGGCTGGCATCGTCACGCAGGCCGACATCGAAGCGGCAACCGCCGAATGATCCGATGACGGTCGCCGAGCAGTCGATCGATCCGGTTCGCTCCTTCCCGACCGGCGTCACGCTCGTCCGAGCGCTCGCAGCTGCACGATGGTTGACGTGGCTGTGGATGCTCGGTGTCGTGATCGTCGCCGGAAACCGCCGCGTCACGAATCCGCTGAACGACGATCCGAGCGGATCCGGCACCGCCCTCCGACACCCCGTCGTCACGTGGGTCTGCGTGCTCGCCGTCCTCGCCATGTGCATCGTTGCAACCGTCGCTGTGCGCAACGCCCCGTGGCGTGTGATGTCGAAGCGGTTCGCCGCCGTCGAGATCGGACTCGCCTTCGCGCTCAGTGCCGTCGACGGATGGGTGTTCGACCCGGGTCACGTCTTCGAGACCTCACAGAGCCTCGCCACGCAGTATCCGCTGATCGCGCTCGGGACCGCCGGGCTTGCGTTCGGCCCGTGGGTCGCAGCAGCGCTCGGCGCGCTGATCGGACCCGCCGAACTCTGGGCGGCTGAGCTCAACTCCTTCGGGCCGTGGTCGATGCGCCACGTGTTCTCGATCGTCGCCACCTCGATCTTCTTCGCCACAGCGGGCGCTCTCTTCGGTTGGTTCGGACGACTGCTGCGACGGGTCGAAGGCCAGATCGCCGACCAGCGGGCTCGCGACGACGTGGCTCTCGTGCTGCACGACACCGTGCTGCAGACGCTGGCGCTCGTGGAACGACGAACCGGTACCGATGACCCCGAACTCGCGCTCGCCGCGCGACACGCCGACCGCGACCTTCGCCGCTTCTTGTTCGGCGCATCGGCGCTTCCCGCCGACGACCTCGAAGGTTGCGTCCGGCTGGCGGTCGAGCGATCGAGCCGCCACCACGACGTGTCCGTGACGGTCAACGTGATCGACGAGGGCTGTGCGGTCGGTCGTGTCGGCCAGGAGGCCGTCGCCGGTGCCGTGGGAGAAGCCGTGACCAATGCGATCAAGCATGCTGACGCCGGTTCGATCGTCGTGTTCGTCGAGACAGACGACGACGGCCAGATCTTCGCCAGCGTGCGCGACGACGGCACGGGCTTCGACCCCACGACCGTTCGCCGAGGCCAAGGCCTCCACGGCTCGATCACCGGTCGCATCGACGCCATCGGAGGGCGCACCGAGATCGTGAGTGCACCGGGGGCCGGCACCGAAGTGAGAGTGTGGAGCCGATGAACGAATCGACGGCAACCCCGATTCGCACCGTGCTGGCCGACGACCACGAGATCGTACGGTCGGGGATGCGCAACGAACTCGGGCTGCGCTTCGAGGTGGTCGGCGAGGCCGACGACGCCGAGGGAGCGATCGACGTCATCAACGCCCGCCGGCCCGACCTCGTGGTGACCGACCTGCACATGCCCCGCGGTGGCGGCCTCGCCGTCGTGCAGGCGTGCGCCACGATCTGCCCGATCGTCATCCTCACGGTGAGCGAGGCCGAGCGCGACCTCCTCGACGCAGTGGCGGCTGGCGCAGCCGGCTACCTGCTGAAGAACTCGCCGATCGTGGACGTGCGTACCTCGCTGATCGCTGCGGCGGCCGGCGAGCCGGTGTTCTCCCCGTCGCTCGCTGCACTGGTCCTCGGCGAGTTCCGACGGATGGCCAAATCGACCGACACGAACCCATTGACCGAACGCGAGCGCCAAGTACTGCAACTCGTCGCTCGTGGCCACACGTACAAGGAACTGGGCGCCGAGCTCACCATCTCCCCGAAGACCGCCGAGAACCACGTACGCAACATCCTCGGCAAGCTGCACCTCAGCCGACGCAGCGACCTCGTCCGCTACGCCGTCGAACACGGCCTCGACTGAAACCATTCGGTGTCAGGCACCGTTTGACAACCATTCGGTGTCAGCGTTTGGTTGGACTGTCGTTCAGGTCTGGATGGGCGGGTGTTCCCGAAGGAACGCCATTGCTTCGTCGGCGGTGTCGGCCGAGCCGATCAGTGCGGCGTACGGCCGGTCACCCGCAAGAGTGCGGAGCAACGGTTCGGCGGGCAGTCTCTCGTTCCAGAAGGTGCGGTCGAGGAAGACCATCGGGCTGACAGTCCCGAACACGCCGTAGTGGTTCTGCGTTGCATCCTGGAACACCTCCTGCACGGTCCCGGCAGCGCCCGGCGAGAACACGACGCCGCGAGTGGCGATCGCGAGCAGGCCGTCCTCGCGGATCGAGTTCGCGAAGTACTTGGCAACATGTGTGGCGAACTGATTGGTCGGCTCGTGCCCGTAGAACCACGTGGGAACGGCCAGGCTCTCAGCGCCATCGGGGAAGCGTCCGAGCACCGACCCACCTGCACGCAGGTATGAATCGGCGTTGCGGTAGTCGACCTCGGTCGCGAGCATCCGAAGCGCCTCGTCGAGAGCCACGTCCGGCTGTGGAGCGAGCCACGCACCGAGATTCGCTGACTCCATGGCGACAGGTCCGCCACCCGTGGCGACGAGCCAACCCTCGCGGGCCATCGATCGGCCGAGTTCGGCGACGGTACGGAACGCCGGGTCGGCGCGGGTCACCGCATGCCCGCCCATCACGGCGACCACGTCGGCGTGGCCATCGAGGTGCGCACCGAGTGCGTCATCGATCGCATGGTCGTGGAGTCGCTGGGCGAGCGCGTCGAGCACCGGCGCCGGCCGTCCCTTGGCGTGACGCGAGGACCACGCATAGATCCGGGAATCGAGCGCATCGTCGTCGAACGAATCGATGATGCCCGGAACCCAGCCCGTCAACAGTTCGCCCTGTTCGTAGAGGTGCGGTCGATACGGGTCGAAGGGGATTCCAGGAAGGCGTGGGAAGACGACCGCCCCACCGTCGACGACGTGTTCCAACGCATCGCCCACGAGACGGCAGCCGAGGAAGGTTCCGCCGACGCACGGCACGCCGAGGATCACCGTGGTGCGATCCGACAGGTCGACGCCCTGCACCACGACGCCTTCGAGCGACTGTGTCCGCTCGACGTGGGCGTCGAACTCGACCAGAGTGTGGATTTCGACCATCAGGAGCGAGCGTAGGACGTGGGACCCCCAGGGCGAAGTGGGGGATCCTCCTGGTTCCCCGATTCCTCCGATTTCGTCATTCTGGGACCCGTGAACCCAGGAGCGACCCCCACCACGTCCACGCCGTCATTCGCCGACACGTACCGGATCGATCCGCCGACCGCGGGAAGCGTCGCGGCCGGCATTGCCACCGCCATCCTCCTGCAGGTAGGCGCAGCATTCGCGCTCGCCGTCTCCCTGGCGATCGTGTTCATGGCGGCCTTCGCGAACTTCGGGCACGACATCCATTCACCAGAGCCGACCTGGTGGGTCGTGTTCGCGATTCCGTTCGCACTCGCTGCGCTGATCACCTGGGTGGGCTCCGGACTGGCGGCGTCGAAGATGATGCGGTCCGACCTCGGGTGGCTGACGCTGGTGGGCCTGCCCACACTGATCCTGCTCCGGTTCAGCATCGGCCTCTGACCGCTCGATCGTCGGCCGGGGACGTCAGCCGGCGTCGACGACCTGGCGGCGCAGGTCGTTGATCTCGTCGCGCAGCTTGGCGGCGTACTCGAACTTGAGGTCGGCCGATGCTGCGTGCATCTCCTCCTCCAACGTTTGGATGAGTCGGGCGAGTTCCTGCTGCGGCAGGTTCCTCAGCTCGCTCTTCACCTTGTCGCGTTCCTTCTGACGGCGACGGTCCATGCCAGGCACCGGCGCACGATCGTCGGTGCCACGCAGCATCGACAGGATGTCACCCACCGCCTTGCGGATCGTCTCGGGGTTGATCCCGTGCTCCTCGTTGTACGCCATCTGCAACTTGCGGCGCTCCTGGGTGATCTCGATCGCCGCGGTCATCGACGGTGTGATCTTGTCGGCGTACATCACGACCTGACCGTCGACGTTGCGCGCGGCGCGACCGATCATCTGGATCAGCGAGGTCTCGGAGCGCAGGAACCCCTCCTTGTCGGCATCGAGGATGCACACCAGCGACACCTCGGGCAGGTCGAGACCTTCGCGCAGCAGGTTGATACCGACGAGCACGTCGAACTCGCCGAGGCGAAGGGCCCGGAGGATCTCGATGCGTTGGATCGTGTCGATGTTGGAGTGCAGGTAGCGCACCTGCAGCCCCTGTTCGAGCAGGTAGTCGGTGAGGTCCTCGGCCATCTTCTTCGTCAGCGTGGTCACCAGCACGCGGTCGCCCATCGCGATGCGACCGTTGACCAGTTCCATCAGGTCGTCGATCTGGCCCTTCGTGGGCTTGACGATCACCTCGGGGTCGATGAGCCCGGTCGGGCGGATGACCTGTTCGACGAGGTTCGTGGACACCCGCGTCTCGTACTCCGACGGTGTGGCCGACACGAAGATGCCCTGGTTGACGCGGCTGAGCACCTCTTCGAACGTGAGCGGTCGGTTGTCGCGGGCCGACGGCAGGCGGAAGCCGTGCTCGACCAGCATGTCCTTGCGGCTGCGGTCGCCGGCGTACTGGCCGTGCAACTGCGGCACGGCGACGTGGCTCTCGTCGATCACCAACAGGTAATCGTCGGGGAAGTAGTCGAGCAGCGTGAACGGCGGCTCCCCGTACTCGCGGCCGTCCATGTGCATCGAGTAGTTCTCGATTCCGTTGCAGTAGCCGACCTCGCTCATCATCTCGAGGTCGTACGACGTGCGCATCCGCAGGCGCTGTGCTTCGAGCAGCTTGTCCTGCTCCTCGAACTCCTTGAGCCGCACCTGCAGTTCCGTCTCGATCTTGCCCATCGCCGTCTGGAGCCGTTCCGCCGAGGTGGCGTAGTGGGTGGCGGGGAAGACGTAGGCACGTTGGAGTTCGCGCAGGTTCTCGCCGGTGACCGTGTCGATCGTGGTGATCCGTTCGATCGTGTCGCCGAACATCTCGATCCGCAGGACGTTCTGCTCGTAGGCCGGATGCACCTCGATCGTGTCGCCCCGCACCCGGAAGTTGCCGCGGCCGAGCGCCATGTCGTTGCGGTCGTACTGCATGTCGACGAGGCGCCGCAGGATCGAGCGCATGTCGTAGTCGATGCCGACGTTCAGGTCGAGCAGGTGCCCCCGGTACTCCTCCGGGTTGCCCATGCCGTAGATGCAGGACACGGAGGCGACGACGATGGTGTCGCGCCGGGTGAGGAGCGCAGCAGTGGCCGAGTGGCGAAGACGGTCGATCTCGTCGTTGACGGAGGAGTCCTTCTCGATGAACGTGTCACTGGACGGGATGTACGCCTCGGGCTGGTAGTAGTCGTAGTAGGAGACGAAGTACTCGACCCGGTTGTTCGGGAAGAACTCCCGCATCTCCTGCGCCAACTGCGCCGCCAGCGACTTGTTCGGCGCGAGGATCAGCGTCGGCCGCTGGGTCTTCTCGATGGTCCATGCAATGGTGGCCGACTTGCCCGACCCGGTGATGCCGAGCAGCGTCTGGAACCGTTGCCCCTCGTCGACACCCTTCGACAGTGCTTCGATCGCTGCAGGTTGGGCGCCAGCGGGTTGCCAGTCCGACACGACCTCGAACCGGCGGTCCTCGCCGACCCCGTAGTTCGACGCCTGGATGTCGCCGTCGAGCAGCGACAGGTCCTGCGCCACGGTGGCTGGCTTCGTGACGGCCTCCTTCGCCGGCTTCTCGGACGGTTCGACAGCGGGATCAGCGACGTCGGTCATCCCGGAATTCTACCTCGACAGAACAGGCGTTCGAACAACGGAGCACGTGGGCTGGGAGGTCGGCACGCGCTTCCGGTCCCGACGTCGCACCGATCGGCGGTGGCCGATCAGGAACGCCGGCCCCGATATCCGGGCTCGACCCGCCAGTAGCCGGCCTTGAGGTACTCGCCCTCGTCGAACGTCACCGGATGGTCGACGTCGTGGCCGGTGCGGCGCAACTCGGTGAACGTCGCGCCGTGCTCCTCCGCGGCTTCGGTGACCGTGTCGTAGAAGTCGGTGGTGGTCACCCGGCTCGAACACGACGCCTGCATCAGGATCCCGCCGTCCTCCACGAGGCCGATCGCGAGTTTGGTGAGCTTGGCGTAGGCGGCTCGCGCCCGACCGACGGTCGCTGCGGTCTGGGCGAACGACGGAGGATCGACCACCACGAGGTCGAACTTGCGTCCCGCTCGGCTCAGTTGCCCGAGTGCGTCGAACGCATCGGTGACATTGGTGGTGATCGTGCACTCCCGAATGGCAGGGACGTCGGCGTTGTGGTCGAGGTTGCGCTGGAGCACCTCGAGGGTCGGCCCCGATGCATCGACCGCGTGGACCGACACGGCTCCACCTGCGGCTGCGTGGACGGTGAAGCCGCCGGTCGAGGCGAACACGTCGAGCACGCGTTTGCCGGCGGCGAGGCGGCCGACGTGCATCCGGTTGGCCCGCTGGTCGAGGAAGTGCCCGGTCTTCTGGCCTCGCTGGACGTCGGCCTCGAAGGTGAGGTCGCCTTCGCTGAACAGCACCGGACCGTCGAGCAACTCCCCGACGATCACGTCGCCGTCGTCGAGCCCGAACGTTTCGCGTTCGGCGAGGTTGCGGGCGAGGCGCAGCACCACCGTGTCGGCCTTCGTGGCGGCGAGTACGCCGTCAACGACGCCGCGTAGATGCGGGAACCAGACCTCGCTGTAGAGCTTGATGACCGCGACGTGGTCGTACACGTCGACCACGAGGCCAGGCAGCCCGTCGTTCTCCCCGTTGACTGCCCGGTAGCCGGGCCCGTGGACCGCACGCCCACTCCCCACGTGACGGTCGAAGATCACCTGACGTCGGGCCACCGATTCGGCGATCCGTTCCGCGAACCATGCTGCATCGATCGTCACCGGGTCGCCGACGTGGAGCATCCGGAGTCGGATCGGTGAGTTCGGGTCCCACAGGCCGATGGCGGCGAACTTGCGGTTCTTGTCGAACACGATGCCCACGTCGCCGGGTGCGCCGTCGTCGTGGTTGACGGAGTCGATCGATCGGTCGTAGACCCACGGGTGGCGTGCACGGATGCGGCGCAACGCATCCGGGGTGACGCGTATGGCCAGGCGGCGTTCGGCCGGACTCGGGAGGGCGTCGAGCAGGCGCGTGTCGGAGTTCATCGGGCACCGCCGACACGTGCGACGAGCCCGATGCTGGGGGCGACCGACCCGGCGTGGACGTCGATCCATGCCTGCTGCGCACGGTCGGGACCCGACCGGTGCTCGACCTCGAGCCAGGCATGACTGCTGGTGACGAACCCGGCGATCGCATCAGCGCACCGACGACCGTATTCGTCGCGGCCCCACTGCTCGATCCGACGACCGACCTCGCTGGGTGCGAAGAACATCTGCGGCGACGGCCCGGTCATCTCCACGTCGGTTGCCGCCTCGGCGTCGTGGTGGCTGCGCCCGACCGTCATCGAGTACGCCAGTCCATCACCGAAATGCCGGTGCACTGCGGCGAGCGCCGTCGGGTTGCCCGCCATGTCGATCGACACCGCTCCCCCGTCGGTCGACAGCGTCCCGATCTCTTCGTAGCTGACCACGACGTCGTACAGACCGGTTGCCTCGACCATGGCCCGGTTGGCGCCCGACGTGACACCGACGACCTCGATCCCCTCGCGTCGTGCCGCCCGGTCGGCGAAACCGAGTGCGGTCTTGGACGACGCCGACAACACCACGACGCGCTTCGTGGCGAAGTACGAGTCGCCGGACCCGCCGCCGTCGGCAAAGAACTCCTCGGCGAGGAAGCCCGTCAACCCGAGTCCGCGGAGCAGCACGTGGCGGTCCTCGGCGTCGTCGAGCGAGCCGTCGACACCTTCGGCCGCCGACGGGTACATCGGGTCGGACTCCGTGGAGACGTAGGCGCGATAGACCGGTGCGTGCGCCGAGCGGTGCGCCCCGTCGTCGCGGAATCCGTCGTTGGTGGCCGTCGGTGTGAACACCGCGTGCGACGCCATCGGGTACCAGCCGTAGTAGCGGCCTCCGACAGGGATCTCGTCGCTGCGGCTCTCCACGACCGTCGCCCAACCCATCGCGGGAACGCGACCCCATTCCGCGCCACTGTCGGGGTCGGTGGTCGGGAAGAAGTCCCAGTAGCCGAGCATGTCGCCGAACACGGCGTAGGTGATGTTGTTGGCCGTGACGGCGAACCGGTCGATGCTCAGACGCACCTGGCCGTCGCCGACGTCGCCGCTCTCCTCGACCAGCCGTGTCCGGCCGATCTCGCTGCGATGCACCTCGAGGGTGGTCGTGTTCTCGTCGCTCATCTCTCCAGCATGCCTCACCGGTGGCCGATCCCATCGCAGCATCACGTCGACCCGGGAGCTCGAACCGGTCGGCGGGTGGCCCATCGACCGCACGGATTCGGAGCGATCGGGTTCGGCGGGGTACACACGCACCATGAGCAGTGACACCAACTACCGATCCGCCGGGTCCAACGACCTCGACCTCGCCAGCCTCTTCGGTCTCGCCGGCAAGACCGCCGTCGTCACGGGAGGCTCGCGGGGCATCGGGTACATGATCGCCGCCGGCCTCGTCACGAACGGTGTGAACGTGTTCATCACGGCACGCAAGGCCGATGACTGCGATGCGGCCGCGGCCGAACTCGATGCGCTGTCCGACTCGGCCACCTGTACGTCGATCCCCGCCGACCTGGCCGACGAGGCGGGCCTGGCCTCGTTCGTGTCGTCGCTGCGCGAGCTCACCGACTCCGTCGACATCCTGGTCAACAACGCCGGAGCAGCGTGGGGTGCGCCGCTCGGCGAGTTCCCGGAGCAGGGTTTCGACAAGGTGATGGACATCAACGTCAAGGCGCCGTTCATGCTCACCCAGGAGTTGTTGCCGGAGCTGGAACGAAACGCCACCCCCGACGACCCGGGGCGAGTGATCATGATCGGATCGATCGACGGCATCCGGGTCCCGATGGGCGACAACTACAGCTACTCGGCGTCCAAGGCCGGCATCCAGATGCTCGCCCGCCACCTGGCCGGGCACCTGGTCGGTCGCAACCTGACCGTCAACTCGATCGCACCCGGCCCCTTCGAGTCGAAGATGATGGCCTACATGCTCGCCGACGACGACAGCCGCCAGATGGTGGAGAGCAACGTGCCGCGCGGCCGGATCGGCAGCGCCGCCGACATTTCCGGCACCGTGATCTTCCTCGCCAGCCGCGCCGGAGCGTTCACGACCGGTGCGATCGTCCCCGTCGACGGCGGCATCTCCACGATCCGCCTCGGCTGAAACCATTCGCTGACACCGTTTGGTTTCGGGAAACCGTGGAGTACCCCTTCGCCAAGATCATGTGATGGGACGACCGCTGCGACTCGATGCGCCAGGGTGCTGGCACCACGTGATGAATCGCGGCGCCGGCCGTCGGATCGTGTTCCGAGACGACGACGAACGAACTCTGTTCGTCGATCTGCTCGCCGAACTCGACGGTCGGTTCGGCGTCGAGGTCCATGCGTACTGCCTGATGGGCAACCACGACCACCTGCTCGTGCGCTCACGAGATGGTGACGTCTCGACTGCGATGAAGTGGCTCGGTGCCGCGTTCACACTCGGCGTGAACTCGCGCCGAGGCGTCGACGGGGCCATCTTCCGCGGGCGCTTCCACTCGGTGCTGATCGGGGCCGAAGCCCACCTGACGTGGCTCTTCCGGTACATCAACGCCAACCCCGTCGAGCTCGGCTGGCAGCAGCGTCTCGCCGAGTACCCGTGGTCCGGGCTCGCGACGTCACTCGGCGAACGGAACGACCAGCCGTGGCTGCGGGCCGACCACGTGCCCGCCCATTTCGGAGCGGACCCACGTCGAATCGAACAATTCGTGGAGTCGGCACGGGAGGTCGAGACGGCATGCGAGGTCGACTCGGGATCCCCCGGCGCGGACGCGTCCGAAACCGAGGTCGCCGCGGCGGTCGACGTGGCTCGACGCCCGGGTCCCGACGTGGCGACGACGGCACAGGCGCGCACTGCGCACACGCTCGTGGCCACCGCGGCCGGACTCGTCCCGAACGAGATCTCCACGATCGCCCATCTCCACCACTCCAGCCAACTGCAGTACCTCCAACGAGCCGGCGTCCAGCAGGATCGCGACCCCGTCGTCGCAGCGCTCGTCCAGCGCACCCGCTCGGTGCTCTCGGTCTGTCATCTGGCGTCTGACACCATTTGGCAACCATCCGCTGTCTGACACCATGTGGATGACGCCGTTTGGATGCGGGTGGCGAGCGGTGCTTGGCGTGCGTCCTCAAGCCCGCCTCGACGGTTCGTCAACCCCATCACGCTGGGTCGTGATGGTCCGACGTCGAGTCGCCGACCTGGCCTCTCGGGTCGTTTCTTGACCAAGCCTTGACCGACACTCCACCCTCACCCTGGGTGTTGTCGCACTACCTTCAGTGGTGTCGCCGTCGGAGCGGCGAGCACCTCGAACACGACCTCGAAGGAGAGTCCACATGGACATCACGAAGCTCAGTACCGGCGTCATGCTGTCGGGCGACGACATCGATGCCAATGCGAATCGGGAGAAGGTTCGCCAGCGCCGACTGCGTCGCAAGCTCTACGTGCTCGCGCCGATCTTCCTCTACTTCGCCTACCGGGTCGCCATGGACGATCCGATCCGGCCCGGCATCCCCGGGTGGCTGAAGGGCAACCCGGAGATCATCATCGCCGTCGGCCTGATCACCGTGCTCGGCTGCGCCATCCTGATCCCGATGCTGAGTCATGGCCGGTCGCCGCACACGGTGCTGCGGGCCGAGGACTCCGACGTTCGCCTCGACGACGTCGTCGGCGCCGATCAGACCAAGCGCGAGGCCATCGACTCGATGAACCTGTTCCTCGCGTCGGACACCTTCGAGCGCGTGATGGGCGGCAAGGCCCGACGCGGCGTCCTGTTCGAAGGTCCGCCCGGAACCGGCAAGACGCACCTCGCGAAGGCGATGGCCGCCGAGGCCGGCGTGCCCTTCCACTTCGTCTCCGCCTCCGAGTTCCAGTCGATGTACTACGGCGCAACGAACAAGAAGATTCGCACCTTTTTCAAGCAACTGCGCAAGGCCGCTCGTGAGGAGGGCGGTGCCATCGGGTACATCGAAGAGTTCGACGCCATCGGACAGGCACGTTCGGGAATGGGCAACGGGACGTCGATGAGTGAAGGTTCCGCCGGCATCGTGAACGAGCTGCTCGTGCAGATGCAGAGCTTCGCTCTGCCCGCCCCTCGGGACAAGATCAAGGCCAAGGGCGTGGACTGGATCAACAAACACCTGCCGCCGAACCGGCGCCTGAAGCACCCGAAGTCGCCGTTCGCGAACATTTTGATCGTCGCTGCCACCAACCGTGCCGCCGACCTGGACAAGGCGCTGCTGCGCCCCGGCCGCTTCGATCGGACCATCGGCTTCAACCTGCCGCCTCGCGCCGATCGGCTCGCCATTGCGAACTACTACCTCGATCGCAAGACCCACACCGACGAGGTGACCGGTGAACTGATCGCCGACCTCAGTGCCGGCTACACCCCGGTCCGCATCGAGAAGCTGCTCGACGAGGCGCTGATCATGGCGCTGCGCCATGGCCGGACCGAGATGGACCGGTCCGACGTGCTGTCCGCACAGCTCGTGACCGAGGTCGGAGTGGCCCACGAGATGGGGTACCACCCCGACGAACGGCGGAGGATCGCGCTGCACGAGGCCGGCCACGCCCTCACCGCCGTGCTCACCCGGCGCGACGTGAAGGTCGCATCGATCCTGCGTCGTTCCTCCGCACTCGGCCTCGTGGCCCACGGCGACAGCGAGGAGCGATTCCTTCGCACCCCCACCGATGCCAAGGACCTGATCTGCGTGGCTCTCGCAGGTCGTGCTGCCGAACAACTGGAGTACGGCGAGGCGAGCAGCGGCATCAGCTCCGACCTCGCGATGGCGACGAACCTCGCCTGCCAACTGGTGGGCCAGCTCGGGAACGGGCCGGGTCTGCTCAGCCTCGAAGCCGCGATGGTCCCGGGCGCCGGCAACCTCGTCGCCAAGGTGCTCAGCGACGAGGCCAGCCGCGAAGCAGCCGAGGCGTACATGGTCGAAGGGGCCGCCCGCGCCGACCTGCTGGTGCTCAAGTACCGCACGGCGCTGCACGAGATCGCCGACCTCCTGTGTGCTCACGACGAGGTCGCCGGTGATCAGATCGTGGCGATCGTGGCGGCCCACACCGACGTGTCTGAACGGCGTGGGCCGGTGCGGATCAAGGTCGAGGCCTGAACCGCGCGTCGTTCCCGGGTCGCCCATAGGGTGCAGGGGTGGTGAGCGAGAACGGCACGAAGAAGGTCCCGGCCGTACCCTGGCAGGGCCTGCTGATCGGCGTGATCGCCGGTCTGCTCAGCGGCCTCCTGGGTATCGGTGGCGGGATCGTCATCGTCCCGTCGCTGCTGGCTCTGCTCTCGATGGAACGCAAGCTCGCTCATGGCACGTCGCTCGCCGCCACACTGCCGGTGGCCACAGCGAGCCTCGTCACGTATGCGATCGGTGGCAACGTCGACTGGCGCGTCGCTCTGTCTCTGGCCTGCGGTGCCATCTGTGGCGCCGTGGTCGGAACGCAACTCCTGCAGATCATCCCGAAACGGCCTCTCACGATCATCTTCGTCGCCGTGATCCTGCTCACTGCGATCCGTCTGCTCGTGGCCAACGACGTGATGGGGCGAGAGACCCTGTCCGTTGCCGGAGTCATCGCACTCGTGGCCATCGGATTCATCACCGGCACCCTTTCCGGGCTGCTCGGGATCGGTGGCGGCGTCATCATGGTGCCGGCGATGGTCGTGCTCTTCGGGATCGTGCCGGTCATCGCCAAGGGCACGTCGGTCGCCGTGATCGTGCCCTCGTCGCTCGTCGGAACACTCCGCAACCGCAAACACAGCAACGCCGACATCCCGGTCGCATTCGCGATCGGCGTGGCCGGGATCCTCAGCGCGATCGTGGGCAGCCTGATCGCCGACTCGCTCGACGACACGGTGTCGAACGCGCTGTTCGCCACGCTGCTCGTCATCGTGGCCGTGATGCAGATCCGGACCCTGCGGACCCCGTCGACGACACCGGTCGACGACCCTGCCGCAGCCGTCGTCGACTGATCACCGCCATGCGTGTCGCCGTCGTCCTCGCCCACCCGAACCCAGACAGCTTCTCGCACGAACTCGCTCGGCGCGCTGCGAGCGGACTCGCGTCGGCCGGCCACGAGGTCGAGGTGGTCGACCTGTACGCCATCGGTTTCCGGGCGGCCATGTCACCCGAGGAGCGAGAGGCCTACCACGGCGACCGACCGGTGCTCGACCCGCAGGTCCGCACCCAGATCGATCTGGTTCGATCCGTCGAGGCCCTGGTGTTCGTCTACCCGACCTGGTGGAGTGCGCTGCCCGCGGTGCTGAAGGGATGGCTGGAGCGGGTGATGGTGCCCGGCGTCGGTTTCCGTTTCGACGAGCGAACCGGGAAGATCCGACCGAACCTGACCGACATCCGCCATCTCGTCGGCATCTCGACCTACGGCTCGCCGAAATGGTACGTGAGGGCGATCAACGACAACGGCCGACGCACGCTGATGCGGGCTCTGCGCCTCTCGTGCGGATGGCGCGTGGAGCGGCACTGGCTCGGCTTCCACGCGATCGACAGTGCGAGCCACGACGCCCGCACCGAGTTCGCGGCGCGCGTCGAGCGGGAGATGAGTGAACTGTGAGCGGCCGCCGTTCCACGCGACCCCGTCGTGTGCTTCTGATCCACTGCCATCCGCTCGCCGACGGGTTCATCCCCGCTGCGCTCGCCCAGGTGCGGGCAGGGCTCGTCGAGTCCGGTGCCGAGGTCCGATTCCACGATCTCTACGCCGAGGAGTTCCTTCCTGAACTCTCCGCCGACGAGCATCGCACCCATGTGCAACCCGGTGTGTCCGACGAACTCCGCGAGCACGCCGAAGACCTCCGGTGGTGCGACACCCTGCTGTTCGTCTACCCGACATGGTGGTCAGGCCAGCCCGCGATGCTCAAAGGGTGGATCGACCGGGTCTGGGCGTCCGGCGTGGCCTGGGAACTCCCCGAGGGCGCAGATCGACTCAAACCTGCGCTGCGCAACGTCCGTCGGATCATTGCGGTCACGTCGCACGGATCGCCGAAGCATCTCAACATGCTCCAGGGGGAGGGCGGCAAGCGTGTGCTGTTCCGCAGCCTGCGCACCATGTGCCACTCGCTCGCGCGGACGAACTGGATCGCCTACTACGGCATCGACGCCGACGACGTTCCCCGTCAGGACGCGTTCCTCGCATCGCTTCCGTCGAAGATCGCCCGCCTGACCTCCTGACTCGGCCCTTCTGGTTCCGAACCAGGAGGACGGACTCAGGTGGCGGAGAGAGCGACGGCGATCTGTGCGGCCACGCCGGCGTTGTTCTCGGCGAGCGCGAGATTCGCAGGGATGCTGCCACCTGCGGTCGCTTCACTGATCCGGCCCAGCACGAACGGGGTGATCGCCGCGCCCGTGATCCCTGCTTCATCGCACTCTGCGAGCGCACCGTCGAGGACTGCTCCGAGGTGCTCGGCATCGAGTTCGTCGTCTTCGGGGATGGGAACCGTGACCAGCAGGCCAGACGCAGCCCGCGTCAGGTTCGAGAAGATCGCCGCCACCTCGGCGGCGGACTCGACACGGTGTGCCACCGGGAGCCCCGACGAGCGCGTGTAGAACGCCGGGAACCAATCATGTTGCCATCCGAGGACGGGTACCCCGGCCGTCTCGAGGTACTCGAGCGTGCGCGGCAGATCCAGAAATGCCTTGGCGCCGGCCGACACGGTGACGACGCGGTGGTGAGCGAGCGCGTCGAGGTCGGCCGACACGTCACCGGTGCGCTCCGCACCTCGGTGGACGCCACCGAGTCCGCCCGTGGCGAACACCGCGATCCCCGCAGCTGCTGCGATTGCAACCGACGCCGACACCGTCGTGGCCCCGAACTCCCAACCCTGGGCGACGGCGACCGGCACGTCGCGCTCGGCAGCCTTGCGAGCTGCACCCAGGATCAGCGGATGTTCGGACTCCTCGAGGCCGACCCGAACCACGCCGTCGAGCACCGCCGTCACCGCGGGGACCGCGCCGTGGGCTCGTACAGCAGCAACACACCGGTCGAGTGCTTCGCGGTTCGCGGGAGCGGGAAGCCCGAGGTTCGAGTAGATCGTCGACTCCATCGCGACGATCGGGCGTCCAGCGCCGAGCGCGTCAGTCACTTCGGGCGAACACATCACATCGATCACCCGGCGATCGTACGAGCAAGCCGGCGGGTGACGGTCCAGGTCCAGCCGATCGGCCGTGGCCTGGGCGCTGGTGGCACCCCGGACAGGTCGGATCAGGTGATGTTGCCGACGAATGCGCCGTCGGAGTTGCCGTCCGTGGTCACACCGGGCGACTGCTCGATCGTGATCGCCAGCGCCGACAGATCGGTGTTCACGGTGAAGCTCTCCACCTCGGGATCACCACCGAGGATGCCGAGCGACACCACCTCGCCATTCGCGGAGAGCACACCCCACAGTTGGTATGTCTGTTCGGCGGAGAGGCGCGGCAACGCACCGGCGTCGAGGTAGCCGTGGCCCGATGTGTCGATCACGCCGACGGCGCTGGTCGGAGTGCCCTCGGCGACCAACTCGGCCTGCACCGAGCCCGGGGCGGCGAGTGCCTCGACGTAGGCATCGGCGATGAGGTCCTGCGAGTCCGGGCCACGCGATCCGATCACGACGACCGCTCCGGCAACGGCGAGGAAGATCGCAGCGGCCGCACCGAGGATCCACGCGCTCGAGCGGCGTCGCCGTCGGTCGAGTTCCGACCCGACGCCCGGCGTCGGCGGAGCGACAGGTCTGCCGACAGGCGCACGGTGCGGAGCCGCCGAGGCTGCAGCGTCCGGTGCGAGGCGTATCGGCGTCGAGATCTGTGGTGTGTCGAGAGCAAAGACCTTGGCGAGTTCCGGGCCGGGAGCGGGGGCCTCGGCGTCGATCTCGGCGGCGATCCTCGACCACAGCTCGGCGGGCGCATCCATGCCGGTGAAGGCCAGCATGGTGGCGACTTCACGATGTGCCTGCACTTCGGCGGCGGCCTTCGGGTTCACGCGCAGGTAGTCCGCCACTCGGCGACGTTCGTCGGCATCGACCGCGTCGAGCGCGTACACGCCGAGCAGTTCGTCGAGTTCGTAGGTATCGCCCGTCTCGCCTTCGTCGCCCATGGACAGTCCATTCTCGTTCATCAGGCGCCCGATCCCATCGAGACGCCGTTGCTGATCAATTCGTTCCGCAGCCTCTTCAATCCGGAGCGGATCCGGCTCTTCACCGTGCCCTCGGCCTCATCCAACCGGTCTGCGACCTCCCGGTAGGTCAACCCACCGAAGTAGGCGAGTTCGATCGCAGCGCGCTCCCCTTCGTGGAGCACGTGCATCGCTTCTCGCACGTGGCTCGCGAGTGCGAGATCCCACACTTCACGAGCCACGTCGTACCCCGCCGCCGCGGTCTGAGACGCCTCGCGCTCCTCACGTCGTCGTCGCGACACGTCCGAGCGGATCACGTCGACAGCGCGTCCGTGGGCGTTCGCGAGCAGGAAGCTGCGCAGAGTGCCGCGTTCAGGGTCGAATCGTTCGGGCTCGTTCCACAGCCGGACGAACACTTCCTGCACGATCTCCTCCGCGCGGGCATGGTCGGTGAGAAGACGCTTCGCCAGACCGAACACGGCACCCGCGTGGCGACGGTAGGCCTCGGCCAGGGCGTCCTGGCTGAATCGACCGATCGACACGATCAGCGCGGAGTCCGAAGCGCTCTCGAGTTCGCGATGCATCACCTGGTCTACGGAACGGTCCGGGGAGTTGGATGACTCCTCGTCGCGAACTTCTTCCACGGCGATCAGTTTCGCACGAAACGCGTCACACATTCGACGTGCGGCGTCTGTGGGAACAGGTCGAGCACCTCGACGGACTCCATCCGGTACCCCTCGTCGGCGAGCAGTCGAGCATCACGGGCCAACGACACCGGGTCGCAGCTCACGAGGACGACCACCGGAGCGTCCATCCGCATCACAGCGGCAACGCCAGGCTTGGCGAGGCCTGGTCGTGCCGGGTCGGCCACCACGACGTCGATCGGGTCGATGTCGTCGCCGGGCTTCCAGTCCCCCACGTCGCTGCGGACGATCTCGACACTCTTGTCGCCCTGGCCGGCGCGGTGCTTCAGGTTCTCCTTCGCGTCGAAGCACGACGACCGGGCGGACTCGATCAGCGTCACCCGCCGCGCCGATCGCATCACGGTCGCTGCGAAGAGTCCGACACCGCCATAGGCATCGACGGCATGGTCGGCGTCGGCGAGTTCGGGTGCGGCGCGACGAACCGCGTCGACCAGCAACTCGGCCCCCGCCGGGCCTGCCTGGAAGAACGACGGTGCCGAAACCTGGAGGTTCACGCCGTCGATCTGTTCGACGAGGAATGAACGATCGCCGATGTGCACGTCGGCCGGCAGTCCGCTCACCGATTCGCCGGCGGGCGCGTTCGAACGGCGCTTCTCGTTGCGCCGCTTGCGGTCCTCCGGCCGGGTCCATCGGGCGGTCACACCGTTCGTGGCCGCCGACGTGCGCAGGGTCAGTTCCACCCCGGGAGCGACCGAAACGCTACGCAACACCGACGACAGATTCTCGTGCGCGACCTGGCAGTGGTCGATCGGCACGACCTCGTCGCTGCGTTCCTCACGAAAGCCCACTCCCCCGCCGGGCATCCCGACGAGTCGGATCGTCGTGCGGTAGCCGTAGGGATCGACCGAGCCACCCACGGAGACGATCCGCTCGACTTCCACGGCATCGAAGCGGCCAACGCGACGCAGCGACTCGGCCACGATGCCGACCTTGGCGGCGAGTTGCGCGTCCGTGTCGAAGTGCATCCAGCCACAGCCGCCGCAACCCTCACGGCGATGCGGGCACGTGGGCACCACTCGATCGGGCGACGGTTCGAGCACCTCGGTCACCGTGGCTTTCACGAAATCCTTGCGGTCGTTGCGGACCTCGACCTCGACCTCTTCATCGGGCAGGGCTCCCGTCACGAACGCCACGCGTCCGTCTTCGAGTCGGGCCATCGCGTCGCCGCCGGCCACCATCCGTTCGGCGCGCACGGTCAACGGTTCCATCGGGGACATGCCTGCAGCGTACGGATCGTGCCAGACTCTGACCATGAGCGAGCCGGAACAGTGGTACTGGGACCTCACGGCGAAACGGGCGGTGCCTGCGTCGGAGCGCGGCAAGGGCGACGACACTCTGGGCCCCTACGGCTCGCGGGCCGAAGCGGAGAACTGGCGGGCGAAGGTCGAGTCACGCAACGACCGCTGGGACGACGCCGACGACGACTGGAACACGCCGCCCGCCGACACCGACTGAGCCGCTTCAGGGATTCGGGTACCTGCGGTTAGCGTGCTCGGCGATGAGCGACCCTGTGACCAAGCGCCCCGTGATGATCGTTCCGTCGGTGCTGCCCGCCGACTTCTCCAAGCTCGGCGAGGAGGTCGCAGCGCTCGAAGCGGCCGGCGTGGACCTGATCCAGTGGGACGTGATGGACGGACAGTTCGTCCCCAACCTCACCTTCGGACCCGACGTCATCAGGTCGGCCCGTCAGCACTGCTCGGTCCCGTTCGAGGCCCATCTGATGGTCTACACGCCCGATGTGATGGCCAGGGACTACATCGACGCCGGATGCTCCCGACTGATCGTCCACGCCGAAGCGTGCACCCACCTGCACCGCACCTGCGGCAACATCAACGAACTCGGTGCGACCGCAGCGGTCGCGCTCAGCCCGGCCACTCCGGCCTCGGCCGTGAAGCACGTGCTCGATCTGGTCGACATGGTGCTGGTGATGACCGTCAACCCGGGCTTCGGTGGCCAAGCGTACATCCCGACGATGGAGCCGAAGATCCGCGAGGTGCAGGCGATGCTCGAAGACGCCGGTCGTGCCGATGACGTCCACATCGAGGTCGACGGCGGCATCGGCCCCGACACGATCGCCGGCGCCGCTGCAGCGGGGGCCAACGTGTTGATCGCCGGCAGTGCCCTGTACCGCGACCCCGAAGGCCTCGAACACGCCGTGAGCGATCTACGCGCCCGCGCCGAGGCCGCCCGCGCCTGATCGTCGAGGTCTGGGTCAGACCCCAACCTCGACATTCAGTGGGGTGGGCGCAGCATCCCCCACATGTGCGGGCCGATCTCGGTGGCGGGATCGCCGCCGAACGACGAGAACCGATGCTGGTGTCGGCCCGTCGGGATGTCGAACTCGGCGTGCACCTCGAAGCCGTGGCGTCGGTAGTACGCCACGTTGACGAGCGTCTCGGTCTCGAGATGGCAGACGACTCCCTCGGCATCGGCGTCGGCGAACTTCGCCGCCATCAACGCTGCGCCCATCCCCTGGCGCTGCCAGTCCGGGTGGGTGGCGAGCAATTGGAGATACCAGTGGTCCTCGTTCGGTGAGTGCTCGGCCATCAGCGGGCCGATGATCCCGAAGCGGTCGAGGAGGTCCGCAGACGGCGGCGGGTCGGCAGCGTGGCCATCGTCGGGCATCTCGGGTCGGCCCGGCTGGATCCACACGGCGAGCGCAGCGCAGTCGTCGGTGCACCAGACTTCCCGATGCTCGATCCACCCGACCATCGCGCTGCGCATGACCTCGCCGCTCGGGCGGAAGTAGTCGTCGTCGTCGGGGTACAACCAGCGCATCACCGGATCCTCCCCGAACGCTCGAACGGCTGTGACGCACAGTTGGGTGAGATCGGATCGGGTGGCTCGACGGACCTGCATGTGTGCAACGTAGGGCGACGGGATGCCAGGATTCGACACCGATGCCCTCCGATCCCATCTCGCATTCGGCCCCTGCCCGGGCGGCGCTCGCCGGCAACCCGTCCGACGGCCACGGCGGCGCCGTCGTGGCGACCGTGGTCCCCTCGCTCGCCGCCACCGTGTCGGCCACACCTGACTCCTTTTTCGGTTTCGAGGGGTGGTCGGAGCAGTTCGGTTCGGTCGGCGAGACCTCCGACTGGGTCGGATGTCGCGCCACAGAGCCTCGCGAGAGCGGTCGAGACGTCCCGCTGGTCCATGCCGCGCTGGCTGCGTTGCACCGGTTCGCCGACGCAGAGCTTTCGCCACACGTGTTCCGGTTCTCGACCACGATCCCCCGCTCGCTGGGGCTGGCCGGCTCGAGCGCCATCGTGATCGCCACGATCCGGACGATGATCGACGCTCATCGAGAGGATCCCTGGGCTCGCGAACTGGTGAACCGGCCGGAGTTGGTCGCATCATTGGCGCTCGTCGCCGAACGTGATCTGCTCGGGATCCCTGCCGGGTTGCAGGATCGGGTCGTCCAGACGCTCGGCGGTGTCGTCGCAATGGAGTTCGGGGTGGAACACACGCACACCGAACACGGGCTGGACATCGGGTCCTACCGTCGGCTCGGTCCGCTCCCGGACGGCGTGTTCATCGCACATCGTGACGGCACGGCCGGCGACAGTGGCTCGGTGCACGGCGCCGTCGACGTCACCGACGCGAGCTTCCTCTCGGCAATGGCGTTGGCGGCCGATGCTGCCCGATCGGCAGCGGATGCGATCGCCCGATACGACGTGGAGGCACTCGGCGCAGCGATGGATGCCACCTTCGATCAACGCACACGGGTGTTCACCCTCGATCCTCGACACGTGGAGATGGTCGGCGTGGCCCGAGCCAACGGCGCATCGGCCAACTACACGGGGTCCGGCGGAGCGGTCATCGTCCTGGCCCCCGACAGCCGGGCAGCCGCCGCACTCGACGATCTCGGCTGCACGATCGTCGCCCTCTGACGACTGCCGTGCCCGCGGACGCACGAAGGCCCACCTCGTTGGATCGCTACCGGGGTACCGAGAGGGCGTCGGGATCAGGCGTCGACGAGTTCGTCATCGGCGACATCGTCGACGTCGTCGACCTCCGCATCACCGGCGTCCATCTCGGACATGTGGTGCCGTACCCGTGCTGCACGATGGTCGCGGCTCGGCGTCACCGCGGAGCGGGCCAGAGCGAAGATCCCGCGGAAGCCCACGTCCATCGCCCGACGCAACAGCACCAGTCCGACGAGCACCAGTGCGACGATCGCAGCGGGGACACCGATCGTGGCGAGAAGGAGCCTCCGGTCCTCGAACAACGGGGTGAACAGCCCGGAATCGATCGGCGTGCCGTCGAGGTTCAGCGTCATGATCGGGTCGTCGATGACCGGGCATTCGAGCTCGGTGTCATCGAGGCCGACCACCGCATCACCGCCGAACAGCAACGTCTCGGGCGACACCTTGGAACCGAGGACAGCAATCCGAGGGTCGACAGCGGCCGACACGAGGTACTGCGAGTCGACGTCGAGGTACTGCGAGTCGGGCCCGTACCGGACGTCGATCAGGCCGTCCACCGAGTACGGCGACGCGTCCCCGGCACGCAACTGGTCGATCCGGTAGCGAACGGTGCCCTTCTGGACGAACTCGTCCTTGCCGAGCACGGTGCCGACGAATGCCACGTCGGCCGGTGCCGGGACGCGACATCCGGCGGGTGCCTGGATCAACGATCCGGGGTCGCTCACCACTTCGGGTTCGGGTGCGGGGGCGCTCGGGTCGGGCGGATCGGGCACGACGGGAGGCGGCGGATCAGGAGCAACCGGCGTGGCGAACGTCGGCGCAGCGGGGATCAGGACGACAGCAGTCGCCACGAGCGCACCCCTCCACCACGTCGACCACCGAGCACGCTTCATCGCATGCGAGGCTAACGAACTCGAAGCCGCCGCTGCGGGCATCCGACGCCACACGGCCGGCGGCGCCGGTCACACGTGGTTCGGCTCGGGCGGACGGCTGAAGGATCGGTGCGATGCCGTCGAGGCACTGCGATACTGCGGCCGTGGGGTTCAATCCGTACCGCAAGTTCCGTGCCAAGCCCAGCGACTACGTCTTCGTGGTCGCCGGGGTACTGGTCGCAGT
>JBBSOH010000014.1:0-29123 GCA_038259945.1 Acidimicrobiales bacterium | reverse complement strand
TCTGCCGCCAAGGCTGCAGCAGTGCACAAAGCCGTCCTCGACGACCGACTCGACGAACGCCCCGTCAACAGCCCCGACACACAGCGATGAACGCCGCCGGCTTCGCCACCGAACTGCTCGGCTACGCCGCGTCGGGTCTCGTGGTCCTCGGGCTGACGATGCGGTCGCTCGTCCGGCTGCGCACGATCTCGCTCGTCGGGTCGATCACGTTCCTCACCTACGGCGTCCTCATCGGCTCGGTGCCGATCATCATCACCAACGTGTGCATCGCTGCGATCAACATCTGGTTCCTGCGTCGAGAGTTCCTCGTGAAGCCGGCCGACCGTGATGACCTCGGCGTCTCACGGATCCGTGCCGATTCACCCTTCCTGCTCGACTTCGTCGAGTACCACCACGACGACATCACCGGCTTCCAACCCGAGTTCCAGATGCCGACCGGCGACGACGTCGTGGCGCTGATGCTCGTCCGCGACGGGCTCCCTGCCGGACTCGTGGTCGGACACCTCCACGGCGACGAGCTGCACATCGACCTCGACTACGTCCTGCGTGAACACCGCGACTCTCGCCTCGGCGCCTGGCTGTACGGACCCGGCCGGTCCGTGTTCCGCGCCGCCGGTGCACGCGAACTGCACGCGCTCGCGGTGACCGACTCGCACGACAAGTACCTCCGTCGGGTCGGCTTCAGCCCGCCCGACGACCGCATCCTCGAGTTCACGCTCGCCGTCTGAACGGTCCGATCGATCGGATGAACAGTCTGCGTGACACTGTCGGTCGTCCGGACCGGTGAAAGTGCAACGCAGACCGGGAGGTCGGCGTCACGCATCGACGCGGGCGATCTTGCGCAGCCGGGTGAGACAGCGCAGCCGATCGGAACCGACCGACCCGATCGCCATGCCGAGCATGTCGGCGACCTCTTCATAGGACAGACGCCCGTGCCAGAGCAGCGTGAGCAGCTCCCGACACTTGTCGCTCAGCTTGTCGAACGCGACGACGAGTCGATCGTGCAGATCGTTCATCTCGGCCTGCTCGGCGGGGGACTCCTGCGTGTGGAGCCGCTCGGCCAACGCGCCGTCGTTCGCGTCGATCGACAGCGCCGAGTCGCCTGGCCGTTGTCGGCGCTTCGCCACGGCGAGGGCGGCACGTCTGGTCGTGGTGGCCAACCAGCCGGGGAGCTTGCGGGGGTCGTCGATTCCGTGACCCTTGTCTCGCAGTTGGTACCAGACGGTCTGACACACGTCCTCCGCATCCTCCCGACCGAGCCGGTAGCTCCGGGCCCAGTGCCACATCGTGGTGGAGAACTCGTCGACGAGGAACGCCCAGGCGTCGACGTCGCCCGCCAGTGCAGCTCCGAGCCGCCACGGATCCGCCTCGTCGTTCGACACGGTGGCGACCATAGCCCGGCGTGCCGACCGGGTCACCTGGGCGGAGCGACGCCCGGCTCGATGATCGGCGTGCGCCACGAGCCCGATGTGTCGCTCACGACGAGGGCGAACGGCCCCATCGACGACGCCTCGAACTCGAACCGGCCCGCCTCGTCGAGATCGACCGGAAGGGCCTGACCCGTGGTCTCGAGCGCGGACAGTTCGACGTCGACCGGGTCGACCGCCCCGAAGACCCGAACGGATCGTCCAGTGCGCTCGATCGTCAGGTCGACGGTGCGGACCCCGTCGGCGAAGGACATGTCCTCGACCTCACCGCCTCGCATCGCCGCACTGGCGCCACCCACCGGGACGAGTGACAACTCGGCGATGCCCAGGTCCCATGTCAGAGCTCGCATGGCGGCGTCGCGCAGTCGCTGCGGTGGCGGATCCACTCGGTCGACCGCGGCAGCGAGTTGTGCCAACAGTTCGTCGTCATCCACGGCGGCCTCCTGTCGACATCGACTGACGACGATACAGCGACGGGCCGAACGGATCGTCGGCCGCAGTCGCGGTCGGTGCCGTCGAGGAGGTCATGGTCGAACAGAGTCACGACGACGGACTTTGATGCATCGAATCCTGGCGACCGAAGCACACGAACGACGACGCCGTGAGGTGAGCGAGCGATCCCGGTGGCCCCACCTGCGTACGGAGGGTCGCCAGCGCGTTCGCCGGCGGTTCACTGCGCAGTCGTTCGTGCAGGAATCCGACGAGTTGCACGGTCACGTCGTCGGGGATCGGCGTCACGGGTGCGAGAACCGCGCCGACCCCTGCACTCGCGAGGACCGGCATCACGCCGACGGGAGCCACACCGGTGCCCGAGGTCCGGGCGGCGTCGCACGCAGCGATCACGACGACGTCGGCGACGTCGCGGAGTCGATCGAACTCGTGGAGGTGCAGGTCCCCGTCGTCGAGTCGGATCGAGCTGAACCGGGGTGCGTCGGAGCGGTATCGGCCGTGTGCGGCGATGTGGACGACGTCGCACGCCGCGAGCACGTCGAGTGCGTCGCCGCACGTCGAACCGGCGCGGATGTCGCCCGGATCGATGAGGAATCGGTCCGCGATGGCCTGGTGGTCGCTGCGACGTGACGAGCTGTCGAGTCCCGGTCCGACGACGATGCCGAGCGACGTCGACGACGGTCGGGCGCGCACGGATCGAGGCCGCAACCAGTCGGTCGGACCCGCCGTCAGCGAGATGACCGCATCGGAAGCGAGGAGCGACCATGGGAATGCGAGCAGCGACGGCGGGAGGGACAAGATCACCTGCTGGCGAGTGCTGCGGTGATCGATGATCTCGTCGCCGAGCGCCGCGGCGTCGGCGAGCAACGCGACGACGCGTCGATGCTCCGCGCCGGCGGCGACCCGCAACGTCCACGCCAGTTCCTGCCCGAGACGTCGCAGCCGATCACGCACCGCTCCCGTGGCCCCGAGGGGACGCTGCCGAACGACCGAACCGTCGACGTCGACGGCGAACAGCAACCCGTCGCAGTCGACGAGGTGGACGAACACGGCATCGGCCGACAACCGTTCCCGGATCTCTGCGACATCGAATCCTGCGGAGCGTGGGGGACCGCCTTCCGCCCGCTGCTCGATCGCCCTCGTCATCGATCGGTGTCGCAATCGCTGCTCGAGCACCCGCACCTCGGCCTCCAGAACCGGGTCCGGCCTGTCTGCGCCGTTCAACCGTGACGTGGCGCCTCGCAGTTCGATCACAGCGTCCTCGACGGCGTCGTCCTGAGCGCCCGTGTCGACGTCCGGGAATGCGGCCGTGCGCCACGACTCGTCCCGCACGATGACATCGGCTGCCTCGTCCGCCTCGAGGGCGTGCGAGACGTCGATCGCACGCAGCCGGTGGATCACCGCGGAGGTGTTCGCCCGCAGCTCCAGGTCGGCGAACCGTGCTCGTTGTTCGTGCAGCGCCCGACGTACATCGCCGAGCGTGCGCCCGTCGAACGTTCCTGCGATCCGTTCGCGCAGAGCCCGACCGTACGCGGCTTCGATCGTGGCGACGAGCGCCTCGTCACGCGACCCGGTCCCGGGATCGAGCATCCGCATCGCCTCACCCGACCGGCCGGCGCGCATCAGCGCCTCCGCCGTACGGTTCCGCAACGACATCGCCTCGCTCGACCAGCCGGAACGAGCCAACTGGTCCGCCGCCTCCACGCACGAAGCGATCAACTCGGCCGCCGGATCGGACGTCACCGTCTCGACGAGGAGCGCCCGGGAGCGGGCTGCCCAGACCGGGCGGTGCGCATCGTCGAACAGTTCGGCCGCGTACGTCGCCATCGTCTCCCCATCGGCACCGTCACCGTGGTCGATCAGGCACCGGGCGAGACGGAACGCAGCGTCGGCGCGCTTCTCCACGCTGTCGGTCTCCTCGGCGAGACGCCGCGCTTCGTGCGCATGACGGACCGCGTCGGCGGTCAACCCTGCGAGTCGCGCTGCCTCGGCCATGTCGTCCCAGAGGGTCGAGTAGTTGCGTGCCGGCGCCCCGATCGACTCGTAGATCCCGAGGGCGTCGTCCAGGAGCGAGAGCGACGACACGACGTCTCCCTGCTGCAGCCGTACGTACGCAAGATTCTGCACCGAAGCGGCGTGAGCGAGGTGCTGACCCGTGGACACCGCGAGCGGGATCGCCCGCTGGAGGTGTTCCTCGGCATCGCCCAGGCGACCCATCGCCAACGCGCAGTAGGCGGCGTTGACCCGACTGCGCGTCGCTGCGTCCTGGTTCGACGGGTCCGCCTCCAGTACCGGCAACGAGTCCCGGAGCAGTTGGTCGGCGACGTCCATCTCACCGAGATGCATGTGCGTCAGAGCCAACTGACTCGACGCGAGCGCCGCGACGGACGACTCGTGATGTCGGCGCAGTCCGGTGAGCAGTTCGATCGAACGATCCTGTTCGCCGACGGCGGCAAGGGCCGCTCCGAGGCTCACACCGACCCGTCCACGGAGCGGTTCGTCCGCCAGTTCCCGCGCTCGCTCGAGGTGGACGATCGCCTCGCGCGTCCGTCCCTGCTCGTACTCGGCCCGACCCCGTCCCGCGGACGTGAGCGCCGAGGCCTGCTGATCGAGTTCGAGTTGCTCGACGCGCTGCGCCATTGCGATGGCCTTCGGCGGATCGACCGACGCCAGGTCCCAGACGGCCTGCGGCGAGTCCGGCTGCTGCTCCACCCGATCGAGTATTTCAGAAATCCGGCCACGGGCGACATGGAAGACTGCTGGGGCCGCCGTCCACGACGATCGAGGAGATCCACCATGCCGACGCCCCGCAGCACGAATCGCGACGACGATCCGTGGCGCCGACTCGCTCATGCCTCCGACGCTCAGGGGAGGCCGTTCTCCTTCGCTCGCGGGCGGGTGCTCCTCGATCTGTCCGACGGATCGGACCAGGAGCGGCTGTCCCGCGCACTCGGTGCGCTTGCCGATCGGCTCCGCCTCCGAGTCGAGGAACCCGACCCGAAGGACGTGCAGCAGGGTTCGCCGACGGGAGGCGGAGGGCGGGCACTGGCCCGACGAGACGTCGTCGTGGTTCGCGTGGCACCTGCAGAGGGCGAGGACGACGGGCGCGCCGAGCTGCGGCTCGTCGAGGCACTCCGACACGCCGGATTCCGAGCTCAGGTGGACCATGCGTTCTTCGCATGCGCCGGGTCGACGTGGGCGGGAGCTCCCGCCTCCCTCGCGCATCCGGCGTCCCTCGCACACCCCGCCTCGCTGGCGCATCCCGCCTCGCTCGCGCATCCCGCCTCGCTCGCGCACCCTGCGTCGCTCGCACACGGTGGAGCGGGCGATGGCGGTGCAACGAGTGACGGCAGCTGTTGTTGCGACGCCGGGACCGGCGGCGCCGGACTGATCTCATCGCTGCGCGCACCGGCACGTTCGGTGCTGTCCTACGTCGATGGCAAGGTTCCCGAACGCACCCCCGGAGGTCGCCTCACCGTGTTGGTGCTCGACACCAGCCCGGCCGGTGCGGTGTTCGACACCGACGAGGCCGAAGGTGAGATCGAGGACGAGCTCGGAGCCGACATCGAGGTCGTGGCGGCATCCGCCACGTGCGTGGGAGATCTCAACGACGACGGGTTCATCGACCCCGTGTTCGGTCACCACCTCTTCATCGAGTCGATCATCGACCGGATCTCCCCCGACGCCGACGTCGTGCAGCTCCCCGTCATGACCACGTTCGGGATCACCACCGATGCGACGGTCGCGCGGATCCTGGGCGAATGGTGGGACGGCGGCGGCAGCTCGCTCGATCCCGGGATCGTCAACTGCTCGCTCGGGGCGTACACCCTCGACGACGAGGCACCGCTCGCGTCGACACCGATCTTCATGGAGATGCGTGCTGCCGGCTGGCTGGTCGTGGCGTCGGCCGGCAACGACACGACCTGTCGACCGCTCTGGCCTGCAGCGCACAGCGACGTCATCGCCGTCGCCGCGCTCTCGCCGAGCGGTCCTGCGCCCTTCACCAACTACGGCGCCTGGGTCAACGCGTGCGCCCCGGGAACCGACATCGTGGCCACCATCCCGGACCCGACGACACCGATGTCCGGTGCGACGGAGCACCACGAACTGATGCTCGACGACGACATCCCCGCCCACACGGGAGAGTGTCTGGCGAGCTGGAGCGGTACCTCGTTCGCAGCGCCCGCGGTCGCCGGCGCGCTGTGTCGTCAGGCGCTCGATGCGATCGACCGTCGCAACCTCGGTCACCGCGACGCACTGCGCAGAGCATCCGAGGACCTGATCGACGACCCCGTCCTCCTCCGATTGCCTCTGCTCGGGACCGTCGTCAACGTCACCTGACGCGTACGACAGGACCTGCTCCACGTCGGGTCCGAACTGACGGCAGGCTGAACGACGTCGTCGGGCACGCCGACCTCGCGGTCAGCCCATGACGGGGACGGTCTTCATCGCTTCGGCGATCTCCGCGTCGGACAGTTCGTAGTCCACCATCTCGCCGCTGAGGTACTTGTCGTAACTGGTGAGATCGAGGTGGCCGTGGCCGCACAGTGCGGTGAGGATCACCTTCTCCTCGCCGGACTCCTTGCACGCCAGTGCCTCACGGATGGCAGCAGCGATCGCATGCGTCGGCTCGGGTGCCGGGACGATGCCTTCCGTCCGGGCGAAGTCGACTGCAGCCTTGAAGCACTCGGTCTGAGGGATGGAGATCGCCTCGACGAGCCCTTCGTTGTAGAGGTGCGACACCAGCGGCGCCATGCCGTGGTAGCGCAGGCCACCGGCGTGGATCGGCTCGGGCACGAAGGAGTGGCCGAGCGTGTGCATCTTCATCAACGGGGTCATCCCCGCTGAATCACCGAAGTCGTAGCGGTACTCGCCCTTGGTCAGCGTGGGACAGGCAGCGGGCTCGACGCAGCGAATCGTCGGGTTCATGTTGCCGGCGAGCTTCTCGCGCAGGAACGGGAACGACAGCCCGCCGAAGTTCGAGCCGCCACCGGTGCAACCGACGAGCACGTCGGGCACCTCGTCGACCTTCGCGAGTTGGAGCAGCGCCTCCTCACCGATGATCGTCTGGTGCATCAGCACGTGGTTCAGCACCGACCCGAGCGCGTAGCGGGCGTTGGGATCGGCCACGCACATCTCCACCGCTTCGGAGATCGCGATGCCGAGCGATCCGTTGTGGTCGGGATTCTCGGCGAGCAGCGAACGACCGAACTCGGTCAGCTCCGACGGGCTGGAATGCAGCGTGGCACCCCAGATCTCCATCATCGTCTTGCGTCCCGGCTTGGCCCGATAGGACGCGGCCACCTGCCACACCTCGCACTCCATGCCGTACTGCGCCGTGGCGAAGGCGAGCGCCGAGCCCCACTGCCCCGCACCCGTCTCGGTGGTGAGCTTCGTGATGCCCTCCATGTGGTTGTAGTACGCCTGGGGCACGGCGGTGTTCGGCTTGTGAGAGCCGGCCGGGCTGACGCCTTCGTACTTGTAATAGATGCGCGCCGGGGTGTCGAGCATCTTCTCGAGACGCGTGGCACGGAACAGCGGGCTCGGCCGCCAGATCTTGTACACGTCGAGCACCTCACCCGGGATGTCGATGTACCGCTCGGTGGACACCTCCTGCTCGATCAACGCCATCGGGAACAGCGGAGCGAAGTCCTCGGGCCCAGCGGGCTGGTGCGTGCCCGGGTGCAAGGCGGGCGGCGGCGGGGTGGGCAGGTCGGCGACGATGTTGTACCACTGCGTGGGCATCTCCGATTCGTCGAGCAGGATCTTCTTCGGGGTCTGTTTGCCGGCCATGAGCGAGAAGGTAGTCGAGTACATTCCGAGGCGAGACATGGGACTCTTCAAGAAGCGCCAACAGACGAAGGAAGAACTCGACGCGATGCGCGCGGAGATGCGCAGCCTGCGTGAGCACCTCGATCAGACCGACGCGGTCAAGGACCGCCTCGCCGAGCGACTGGGGCATCTGGACGCAGCGAACGAGCGACTCCATGCTCAGGTCGGCACCGTGGAAGAACGCGTCGGCGAGGTGGCCACCAAGGTCGGCACCGTCGAGAACGATGTCGTCACCGTCGCCGGCTCCATCGACCACGCGGTGCGCGCGGCGGTCGACGCCTCCGCCGCCACCGACGACATCACGAGCCTGCGCAACGAGGTCCGCACGCTCGGCGCGAGCAACTTCCCGCCGAACGGCATGCTGGCCGAACTCCGCACTCAACTGGCCGATGTGGTCACCGCGGTGCAGACCCAGCAGTCTCAGATCGCCGACGTGGCCCTGGTCGCCACCGACGCCTCCGAGCGCAGCGAGCGGACCGACGCAGTGGAGATGAAGCGCCAGCTCGGCCAACTCGCCGAGAAGGTGGCGGCGATCGACCTGCGGGTGAACCAGGTCAGCGTCGAACTCACGAACCAGCTGAGCGAACTGTCCGCCGACCTCGATCGTGCGAGCCATCAGGCCGACACGACCGAACTGATCGACCGCATCACCACGCAGTTGGGTGACGTCACCGGCGGTCAGGAACGGCTGGCGAACGAACAGGCCCGCTTCGCGATCCAGTTCCGCGAAGACCTCGCCGAACTCGCCGACCGGCTCCGCAAGCAACGCTGACCAGACCGGGCGACCACCGGGCCCGACGACGTACGCAGTCGGGGCCAGAGCGCCGACCAGTCGCCGTCACTCCTGGGTGTCGTCGGGAACAGTGCCGTCGGCAGCCGATTCTTCAGCGGCTGGGCCTTCGAGTGTCGGATCGACGACGGGGTCGGCTTCGAGGCCGAGCAGGACGAGCGCCTGCTGGAGCAGGTCGTTCGCTTCGTCGACGCCGTCCTGGTAGGCCCCGAGGTCGCCTTCGGCGAGCGCCGCGTCGGCCTCGGCCAGCACGTCGTTGATCTCGAGCAGGAGGTCGTCGCTCGTGCGATCGTCGTCGGCCGGTGGATTCTCGTCGGCGGGGACCGCATCGGGATCATCGGGGTCGACCGGTGCCAGTTCTTCGAGGTCTCCGTCGAACCCGGGGAAGAGTTCGGAGAGTGCTTCGGTGAGCGTTTCGGCAAGCACCGCCCGCCCGTCGAACGAGGCGATCACTGCCCGGAACTCGGTGGTCTGGTCGACTCGGCTGCCCGTGCGTGCCTGGACCACGTAGTACGGGCGGACGTAGAGCAGACCACTTCCGATCGGAACGATCTGCAGGTCACCGAACTCGACACCGGTTCCACCGTCGCTGTCCCGCGAGATCCGCTGCGAGATGTCGCGCGTCGACTCTGCATCCGATGCGACCAGCAGTGGACCGTCGGGCAACTGGTTGTCGTCGCCTGGCTGCACCACGAAGGTGGTGAGGTCCCCGTACGTGTCCGGGTCGCTCGATGCCGTCATGTACGCCTGGAGCTGTGTCCGGGAGTTGTCGGTGGAGAACTCGACGAAGGGACGGAACAGCACGAACTCCTCCTTGCGCTCCTCGCCCGGAGCGCTGGTGTCGAAGTACGTGTAGTACGGGTCGAAGCGATTGGTGGGCGCTTCGGAGGCGAAGGTGTTCCGCGACGCCGAACCCACGGCAGCGTCGGCCGGAGCACCGGTGGTGGTGTCCGCGATCGGGGACCCCGCCGCCGCCTGTGCGATCGACCAGGCGCCGGTCCGATCGAAGAACTGCTCCGGGGCGATCCGGTACTTCGAGTACCGCTCGGTCTGCACCCGGAAAAGATCCTCCGGGTAACGGAAGTGTTCGACGAGACCATCGGGCGCGTCGGAGATGTCTGTGAAGAGATCGGGGAATGCGGATCGCCACGCACGCAGGATCGGATCCTCGTCGTCGACCACGTAGAACGTCACGTCGCCCGAGTAGCCGTCCACGACGACCTTGACGCTGTTGCGGACGTAGTTGTCGCTCGAGCTGAGCCCGGAGCTCGCGGACCGCTCGATGTCACCCACGCTCTCGGAGTACGGGTACCGACTCGTCGTGGTGTACCCGTCGACGACCCAGTTGACGCGATCGCCCATGGCCACCGGGTACGGATCGCCGTCGTAGGAGAGGAACGGGGCCAGCTTCTGGATGCGGTCGTTGACGCTGCGCACCCAGAGCACCTGGCTGTCGCTCTCCACCGCTCCGGACAGCAGCAGGTTGTAGTCGAGGAAGGCGAAGGAGAACGCCGCCTTGCGGACAAACGAGGACAACGTGACGCCGAGTTCGCCCTCGTACTCGTGCGGTTCGTCGCATTCACGCTCGTTCGACGCGCTGTTCGCGATCGCATACCCACTCAGATCCTGGCTGAAGTACAACTCCGGACGTTCCAGGTCGACGGTCTCGTACACAGGCCGCTGGATTCCGGCGGTCACCTCGCCGGCCGGAGCGAGCACCATGCCACAGCCACGCGTGTTGAGCAGGTGGAGCCCTTGCCAACTGCGGTTCGGAATACTGGCGAGGTCCAGTTCGAGCGCCGCCACGAAGACCTGCTCCTCGTCGCCGTCGATCAACTGGCGGTCGACGTCGAGGTCACGGATGGTGAGTTCCGACACGTCGCTGCGGTCGAAGATGAACCGGTTCCGCATGGAGGTGGGGCTGAGCAGTCGAACGTTGTCGATCGCTTCCAGGTCGTCCTCGACGACCGTTGCATCGATCCCGGTGTCGTCGAAGGCGATCTCGCGGACGTCGATCTCGGTCAGGTCGTAGGCGAGCCGGGTGGCGACGACGTTGCGCTCGATGAACTCGGACTCCTTGGACTCCTGGTCGGGGTTGACGACGAGACCCTGGATGATCGCCGGGTAGATCACACCACCCACGATCGACACGATGAGCCACAGGGCCGACGCGATGATCGGCGCCCGGAACGAACCGGTCTTGGCAACGGAGAAGTAGAGGATCGACGTGAGGCCCGCGACGAGGATCAGCAGCAGCAGCGCAGGCAGGCGCGCCTCCACCACCGAATAGGTGGCGCCCTGCACGATGCCGGTCTGGGCGTTCGTCAATTCGAAGCGATCGAGCCAGTAGTCACCCGCCTTGAGGATCGCCAGGAAGCCGAGGAGCACGCCGACGTGGGTCTTGGTGGCGGCTCGGATGATCGGTACCGGCGAGACGAGAACGACGCCGCCGTTGAGCACGTGTGCTGCGATCGTGAGAAGGATGACGATGATCAGCGCGGCGAACATCCAGTCGAGCACGAACGTGAGGAACGGCAGTTCGAACACGTAGAAGCCGACATCTCTCCCGAACTGAGCGTCCGCCGTACCGAAGCTCTGCGAGTTGCGGAACAACAACCAGTCCTGCCAGCGGGCGATGGCCGGCGCGGAGAGCATCAACGCGAACACCGTGGCGACGCCGTAGCGCAGCAACCGCAAGCGACGACCGAAGATCTCGTGGAAGCGCTCCACGTACGGGTGGACATTGGCCGGAAACGTCTCGGGAGCGACACGGTCCGCGATGAACAGGTTCACTCCGGCCAACACGGCGAAGATCGCGGCGAAGCCGGCGAACAACGTGACCTTGGCCCCGATCGACCCCCAGAACACGTCGTTGCGTCCGAGGGCGTCGTGCCACAGGAAGTCGACGTAGAACCGGGCGATCGCCCGGCCGAAGATCAGGACGAACAAGAACAGTCCGCCGAGGACGATCAAGAGCCCACGGCCGCTGACGCGACGTCGTGGACGGTCGACCGGAAGGTCTTGGGAGCGCCGCATCTGGCGACGAGATTAGCGGGCGGCGGGAACCAACATGCAGCGGCACCCCGGGTGTGCCGGGGTACACACCTGGCCGGTCGGGAACGGTTGACCGGACGCCACGACCCCGGCGAGACGGTTGTCGTCGCAGTCGGCGCACACGTCGTGGCTCGGATCCGGAGTCCACTCGACCGGTGTGTCGAGTTCCAGGGCGCCGAGCAGACCTCGCCCGTGGGCGACTCGCACGACGTCGTCGAGTTGTTCGTCGATGTGTCGCGTCTTGCACTCGCGGTACACGGCGCGGATCTTCTGGGTGATCGCTGCGTTGTCGCCGTCGCCGTCGGCCACACACCGCTCGAGGCGGTCGCGCAACGGCTGGACGAGCCATTGGCTGACCTTCTGCGACGCCTCCGACACCGCCTGCTGGCCGGCCGCCTTGCGCAGCTTCGGCGTCCGTTCCAGGTCGGCCAACGACGCACCGGCGTTCGCAGCGAGCAGCAGGTCGTCGGCGATCACCGACGAGTAGCGCTCGGCGTGGTGTGCAGCCCACGGAAGGATCGCGTCGAGGTTGCGGACCGGGTCGCTGCGTCGAAGAGCGTCGAGGACCTCGTTCTGCTCGTCGGCGAGGACCCGCTTGAGCTTGCGGGCGCTCGACACGATCAGCGGAGTGAGGTCGGCGACACGCCGCTCGAAGATCGTCTCCTCGACCTGTTCAGGCACGCCAGGATCGACGTCCGACATGTCGGACTCGTCGGTCTCGTCGTCGGTCTCGTGGTCGGCGATGCGGACACCACGTACATCGGCCGCCTCGGCGAAGACCCCTGCGTCCGCATCGGCGAGCGATTCGCGTGCGACCGCTTCGGCGTTCGCGTTGGCCCGCAGACGTGCGAACAGGTCGACGACCACATGGTCGGAGTCGTTGTCCGCGGACTCGTCGCTCCGACTGGCCGTGTCGTCGACCTTCGGGGTCGTCACGGCGAACACTTCGTCCCGATCATGATCGTCGTCAGGGCCGTCCACTCCGTTGTCTGGGATCGCGTTCGGCCCGGAGAATCCGGCGTCCTCGGGCCCTGAGACGTGGACCGGCGACTCGTCCACCGATGACTCCAGCTCGAACTCCTGGTCCGTGCCGACCTCGCCGGTCTCGACCTGATCCGACTCGACCTGATCCGACTCGACCTGATCCGACTCGACCTGATCCGACTCGACCTGATCCGACTCGACCTGATCCGACGCGACCGCGGGATCGACCTCGTCCGTGGCCGGCTCGACCAGGTCCGACGCGACTGCGGGATCGAACTCGCCCGTGGCCGGCTCACCTGCGGGGTCCTCCAGCTCGGCGGATCCCTCGATGTCGGCGTGCGACTCGTGGTCATCGAGCACATCAGCCTCTTCATCGGAGGCGTCAGCCGACCCGTCCGGCCCGTCATCGTCGGTGGACATGTCGACCGACGACAGGATCCGGGCAGACACGTCGACCGGCGGGTCCTCGACGGAGGTCTCCTCGACGGAGGTCTCCCCGACGGAGGTCTCCTCGACCGGGCGTTGCTGCACGGTCGAGGCAGGTCCACGCGGGGCGTCATCACGCGCCACCATCACCGGCACCGGCCCCGTGGACGGTTGCAGATTCACGTACTCGTCCGGCTCGCCGAGCGGCTGCATCTCCGACACGACGTCGACCGCCACCAGTCGCGCCCGCTCGAACGCCTGCATCAATCGGTCGCGCCCGTGGATCAACTGCTCGATCTGCTCGCGGGCGAGTTCGCGGCGCCGTGCGAGTTCGCTCAGGACGCGCTCACGGTAGGCCCGCGCTTCGTTGACCATCTCGCGACCCTGCTGCTTGGCCATGGAGAGTTCGGCCTCGGCATCGGCCGCGGCATCGCTGCGACGACGGGAGGCCTCGATCTCGGCTTCCTCACGCATCCGCGTGGCTTCGTCGCTGGCTTCGAGCAGCATCCGGGCCGCCGACTGCTCAGCCTTCTCGCGGATCTCGTGGCTGGACTCACGGGCTGCGTTGAGGACCCGAGCGGTCTCCTCTCCCAACAGGCGGGTCAGCGCTTCGTCGTCGAGTCGTGAACCGTCGAGGTCGGGGTTGTTGCGGGCGTCGCGCAGCTCGCGTTCGAGGAACGTCTCGCGCTCGCGGAGTCGACCGAGTTCGGCCGACACCATCCGCAGGAAGTCGCGCACCTCGTTCTGATCGAAGCCGCGGCGACTGGTGGGGAACGACGCGTCGGCGATCTGAGCAGGAGACGCCGGGTCGGGTCGGGAGAACGACATGGCCATCTGCGCACGCTACGCGCCCCACCCGGTGAGATGGTGGAGGGTCCGTGACGGAATCCCCGGGCTCGTGTCAGCCGACCTCGATCGGTTCGACCGGCACCACCGGATCGCCACCGAGGACCTGCAGCACGGCCAGCGCCTCCTCCAGCGAGGCGACCGGGATCAGGACGACCTCGCCCTTGCCTGCGTCGTTCAGGCACTCCCACCGACACACGCCGTCATCGGGATTCTCCGGGTCGGGATCGGTGAGTTCGAACTGCTCGGCAGGGATCAGGAACACTTCGACGCCGTGCTGGTGGACCGCACTGACCTTCTGTTCGATCCCGCCGATCGGCCCGACCGTGCCGTCGAGGCGGATCGTGCCCGTGACAGCGATGTCACGTCCGCCGGTCAGGTCACCCTCGGTCAGTTCGTCGATCAGCGCCAGCGTGAACGCGAGGCCTGCGGAGGGTCCGCCGACGGCCGCCGTGTCGATCGACACGTCGAACGGCAGGTCGACCGTGCGGGTGTCGAACGGGACGAACCCGATGATCGTGCGTGTCTCGTCCTGCGGGTCGCTCGCCAACTCGACGGTCACGTCCATGACGTCCTCACCCGGCCGGTCGATCGTCAACACCACCATGTCACCCGGTTCGCCGCCGTCGAGTTCCGCGCCGAGCGCTTCGAGGTCTGTCACCGGCGTGCCGTCGACCTCGAGGATCGTGTCGGCGGGTTCGAGCACGTCGGCGGCCTGGAACTGTTCGTCGCACGTGAAGCCGTCATCCGCGACCACGCGACAGAGGACGTCCTGTACCACCACGGCGCCGGGCTGGATCTCGGGCGAGTATCCGGCCGCAGTGAGTGCCACGAACTGTGCCTCCTGAGTGGCCGTGCGCATCTGCTGGAGGCTGATCTGGCGGTTCTGTGCCGACGTCCGCTGGCCGTTCTTGCCCTCCTCGGTCAACAGGTCCACCACGGGGTCCTGCGAGCCGATCATCCAGGACAGCACCGACTGGTCGGGGGCGCTGACCGTGACGAAGAAGAAGTCGCCGTCGGTGTCGTACACCTCCACGTCGGCGGGCAGGTCGTTGTACACGACGCGATCGTTGACCGACTCGGCCGACGCCGGGGTGCGTGCGTAGGGCGCTGGCTGCTGTTCGCCGAGACGGGGGTTCTCGGTGGTGGCGATCACGTCGGACGGCACGAGCGATGCGATCGCGAACACGACGAGGCCGAGCAGTGCCGCTCCGGCGGGGATCCAGGCCCACCACCGCTGGCGTGGAGCGATGAGTACGATGGGGGTTGTCGTGTCGGTCACTGATTTCACCACTGCTGCCGGTTGGATGGCCGGGCTCGCCATTGCGGCCATGCTGTTCGCCGGATGGCGCAAGAATGCCAGAGCCATCCCCCGAACACCACGCGCTGAGCCAAAAGTCCGGCGACCGCGCGTTCCGATCGGCATCGCCGAGGCGACCGTGCCGCTGTACAAGCGGCCGAATCCGCTTCGCCGGCTGTGGGCGGCGGTCGCGAGTGCCGGACTCGGCATCGTGATCGGCGTCGTCACGGCGATCGTCATCGCGTTCGCCAGCGCCTATGCAGTCGTCACGCTCACCGACCTGCTGAAGTCGTGAGCACGGGGCCTCAGCCCACACGACGTGAGGTGGCCACGGCCGGTCACACCGGCGATGTGGGCACTGCCCGCAACGGGCTCGATGCCGATGACCCCGGTGTCCGTTCCGCAGCACTCGGCGCTCTCGAACGACTCGGGTCCCTCACCGACGCCGACGTGGCCGCCGCACTCACCGACCCCGCGTCGACGGTACGGCGCCGGGCGGCCGAGGTGGCCGCCACCCACCGCGGGGTGGACCTCGTCGCAACGTTGCACGACGCCGACGACCGGGTGATCGAGGTGGCTGCGTGGTCGTGCGGGGAACACGAGTCTCGGCGCGACGCGGTCGTCGACCGACTGCTGGAACTCGCCGGCGAGTCGGACGAGCCGCTCGTGCGCGAGTCCGCCGTTGCCGCTCTCGGTGCGATCGGCGACGAACGCGCCGTCGCCACGATCATCGCTGCGTGCAGCGACAAGCCGGCCGTGCGGCGACGTGCCGTGCTGGCACTGTCACCGTTCCTCGGCGACCCCGAGGTCGAGGCCACCGTCGACCGGGCCCTCGAGGATCGCGACTGGCAGGTCCGTCAGGCCGCCGAGGACCTCCGCCGCATCACCGGTACCTGATCCGAGTCGAGGTTCGGGCCTGTCGAGGTTGGGGTCTGACCCAAACCTCGACATCCGGGGATGAACGTCACCCGTCACGGTCGGGATTGATCACATCGGGTGAATGACCACATCTGCACTCATGATTCGGTCAGGATCGACCGATGATCAGAGGGCAACTGTCGACCGCCCGCCTCCGGAGGCCCGCATGAAACGAAAAAGCATCTCGGTCCGCGTCATCGTGGCGGCCATCACCGCACTGGTGTCGTTGACCGCCGTCGGATCACCGGGTCTCGCCCAGATCGATTCGATCGGCGCAGGCGGGGAGTACTTCAGCGTCACGCCCACACGCGTCTTCGACCGACGCGTCGGCTCGAACAGCACCACGGAGATCGACGTGTGGGTCGAATCGAGCGGAATCGCCCGCGGCGACATCCTGGCCGTCGCCGCGAACATCACGTTGGCGGACGCCCAGGGAGCCGGGTACGTGAGTGCCACCGCCGCAGGCAGCCCTGCCAACGCCTCACCGACCTCCCTCCTCAACATGAACACCCGCGGTGACGTCGTCCCCAACTTCGGCATCATCGGCGTCGACGACGCTCGGCTCGACGTCAGCGTGGTCACCGGCGGCGCCGGAACCAGCCGTCTGATCGTGGACGTCGTCGGCTACGTCACCACGTCCTCGCACACCGCAGACCGCGGCGCCCGACTCATCGGCGTCACTCCCGAGCGGATCCTCGACACCCGGGCGAGCACCCCCATCGGCCCCGAGGGAAATCGCTCGGTGAACGTCTCGCAGCGAGCAGGTGTCGGGTCGACCGCAACCGCCGCCGTGGTCAACATCACGGGGATCAACACCCGACCCGAGTCGACGAACACGTACCTCACGGCGAGCGCAGCACCCGTCGCCCCGGGAACCGCACCGGCGAGTTCGAACGGCAACTACCGCCGCGGCGACGTCGTGGCCAGCCTGGCGATCGTCGAACTCGACGACTCCGGGAACTTCAACCTCTACAACCGCTCCGGGCTGCTGAACGTGGCCGTCGACATCGTCGGCTACCTCGAACCACGCAACGACTCGACCACCACGGGCCGGATCCTTGCGCTGCAGGCACCGTTCCGCACGATCGACACCCGTGCCGCCGCCTTCGGCGGGGTCAAACTCGGGGCGCAGCAGTGGGAGGACCTCAGTTTCGACGGCTTCACCAACTCGATCACGCTCGATGGTCGGGCGGTCGGGAACCAGGGCGCCCTGTTCGCCAACGTGACCGCTGTCGCGCACGAACGGGCTCGCGCATCCGACCCCGGCGACAGTTACCTGGCCCTCAGCCCGGCATACCAGAACGGCGCGTACCCGCAGGGCGACGCGGACAACTCGAACATCAACGTCGTCGAAGGCCGCAACGTGGCCAACGCGGCGATCGTCTCCTACGGCACCAAGGCCGGCGACGACAACGTCGTGTCGGTGTTCAACCGCCGAGGCGACACCCACTACATCGTCGACGCCTTCGCCATCATCCTGGACTGACCTCATGACACCACGCACCAAGACACCACGCACCATGACCCCACGCACCCTGACCCCACGCTCCCTCCTGGCCTCCCTCCTGGTCGCCGGCATCGCGCTGGCTGCCTGCGGAACCTCCGGCGGCGACACCCTCGAGATCGCCGGCTCCGACAACCAGATCGAACGCGCCCTCGGCGACGACACCTCCGGAGCAGCGTCGGCGGCCCGGACCGGAGCGCCGGGTTTGACGTCGCCCGTCGACGCTCGCAACGCTGTCCCTGCGCAACGCCTCACACCACCAGCGGCGCCGACCGCCGACCAGCAGCGACCCGAGGTCTACCTCGCGTTCTACGGCTCCGAAGGCCTGCTCGGAGCGGACAACCAGTGGACCTACGCACGGAACAACCTCGACGGACTCTGGGGCAATGCGTTCGGTGGCGCCGACTCCGTCGACAAGGCCGTGGCGCTCACACGTGCGGTCGGCACCCTCGACCTCGTCGTGGAGCACCCGATCACACTCGGAGGGGGATGTGTCGGCTTCAAGGACGACGGATACTGGCAGGCGGTCGAGAACGTCGGCGGCTTCACCTTCGACCGTCGAGGCATGTCGATCTACGCCGGCGAGAACCCCGGTTGTTGGGCGAACGTCGGAGGCGTCGCCGGGGCGCGCAACCACTACGCACCGCAGGGCTACGGAAGCATCGAGACCCTCTACCAACCGCAGAACCTCACCAGCAGCGTGAACGCGGCGTCGTTCCCGACCATCGGTTCGGGCAGCGCGGGCGAAGCTGCCCTCTACAGCGGAGACCGCATCGGCATCGAGTGCCCGCTCGACGTGTGTGCCGGTGTGGGCTACGCCGACGGCTTCTACCGGGCGATGAGCATCGCCCGAGATCGCGGCGTGCCCTTCACTTGGTTCACCGGCTACTCGGACAGCTATGGGATCAGCAAGCGGGGGTGGATGGGTCGCGTGCAGAACATGTACAACAACATCACGTTCCGCGGCCTGTGGCGTGCCGGCGACCGCATCGTCGTCATCAACTACGACAACTACCCGGCGCTCCCCGAACGCAACGGCGACGGCTCGTTCGCCGACACCACGTCCGGCATCCTGGGCTGGCTGCTGTCCCAACGCCCGATCGGCTGACCGTCGAGCACGAAGGTGAGTTTCGCGCCTGACACAGACCTCGAACGCACCCGACGTGCGTCCATGTTCGGGTCTGCCCCGAACATGGACCCACCCCGGTCGTCAGAGGTCGAAGCGGTACAGGTTCGTTTCGCGGCGCTCGAAGCCGATGCGCTGGTACAGGCGGTTCGCCGACTCGCGTGACGGGCGACTGGTGAGGCTGACGTTCTTCGCCCCCCGCTCGCGTGCGACGTCGAGCGCGGCCTCGTTGAGCATCCGCCCCACGCCGTGACCGCGTGCGGCATCGTCGACCACGACGTCCTCGATCCAGGCCTTGATGCCCGTTGGGATGCGATAGAAGGCGAGCGTGAGGCTCCCGACGATCGCACCGTCGAGACGGGCGAGGAAGACGACCGTGTCGGCGCCTTCCACCAGATCGGTGAGGAGTCCACGGCTCGGTGGGGGCGACGAGGACGAGAGTTGCGGGATCAGTGTCTCGAACGCGGCGACGAGTTCGTCGTCGACGATCGCGGCGACCTCGATCGTGGCGCCGATGACGTTGCCGGAGTCGTTGCCGGAGTCGTTGCCGGAGTCGGTGTCGGAGTCGGTCATGCCCGCACGATAGGCGCACGGCAGCACAGCCCCTGCCGAAGGCTCGCCGAGTCGGTCCGTCTGGTTCTGAACGGATCGGATTGACCTGAATCCTCGACGCCCACCATCGCCTCACCGGATCAGCGCGAAGGGATGCGCCGGTAACGTGTCCGGCGTGGGGACCGAGCATGTGCGCTGGCTGGCCGACCGGTCACTCGACCGACCGGTGCTGATCGCCGGGTTCACCGGCTGGAACGACGCCGGCGACGCGGCCTCCTCGGCCATGACCACGATGATCGAGTCATGGGATGCCGACGTCCTCGCTGAGATCGATCCCGAAGTGTTCACCGACTTCGCCACGGTGCGCCCTCAGGTGCGCCTCGACGACGAACGCAACCGCTCCATCATCTGGCCCACGGTCGGGGTGTGGTCGGCGTCGCTTCCCGGCACCGACGTGATCCTGATGCTCGGCCCGGAACCGGCCCTGCGGTGGCGGTTGTTCTCCGAGCAGGTCACCGGCATCGCCGAACACTTCGGCGCCACGATGGCGTTGTCGCTCGGCGCCCTGCTCGCCGATGTGCCGCACTCGCGACCCGTCCCGCTGGTCGGCACTGCATCGGACCCCGAGCTCATCGACCGGTTCGAACTGCAACGATCGCAGTACGAAGGCCCCACCGGCATCGTCGGCGTGATCCACGACGCGCTCCACCGCGCCGGACTCCCGACGGCGTCGCTGTGGGCCGCGGTGCCCGGCTACGCATCGCAGGTTCCGTCGCCCAAAGCAGCCATGGCGCTCGTCGACCGGGCCTGCTCGATGATCGGAACGCCGGCCCCGTTGTCCCGCCTCGCCGGCGAGGCGATCGAGTACGACCAGAAGGTCGCTGCACTCATCGGCGACGACGACGACATGGTCGAGTACCTCGCCCGCCTCGAGCAGATGAACGACGAGACCGAGGCGACCGACGGGGACCTCACGTCCGCTCCGCCCATCGACCCCGACGAATTGATGACCGAAGTCGAACAGTACCTCCGAGACCAGGACTGACTCCGCTCAGTCGGTCCGGTTGAGAGACGGAAGCAGCGGCTTCCCGATTGGAATCCGAAAGGTGCCAGTCCGCGCTCGTTCGTCAGGTGCGCCAGACGTCCGGGCGCACGTCGTCGAAGGTCGCCGCCGACAGTTCGCCGTCGATGGCGGCGAAGGCCATCGGACCCCACCACGCCGCTCCGGCCGTGGCCTCGGGCAGGGCGTCCCGGGCGAACCAGCCCACATCACCGGTCTCGAGCGGGTGCGGGGTGAGTTCGCCGCCCGTCGCGGTGCACTTGAACAGCAGCATGTACATGCCGAACCGGCTGAAGCCCATCCGCTGACCGTCGACCACGCCCATCAGCCGGTCGATGGTGCACTCGATGCCCGTCTCCTCGTGCACCTCCTTGGCCGCCACCTCGGCGGGTGAGTACCCGATGTCGGCCCAGCCGGTCGGGTACAGCCACACGCCGGAGTCCTTGCGCTGGACCAGCAGGATCTCGCCCGACTCGTTGCCGACGATCGCACCCACGGCCGTCTTCGGCGTCACGTAGCCGGGCACACCTTCGCCGATCGACTCCATCCACTCGCCGACGAAGTGGTCGATCTCGCGAGCGGTCGCCTCACCGTCCTCCAACTCACGCGCTGCGACCTTGATGTCGCCGGCCACGTGGAGCACCTCTTCGTACCGCTCGCGCTCGTACAGGTTCTCGGTGAACGCCATGCCCGTCCTGGCGATTCCGGCGAGGGTTTCGCTCCATCGCGCCAGGTCCCGAGCGTCAGCCGTCATGGCCCCACGCTACGCCACGCGCCTCGCCGACCGGGAAGCAGTCGACGGGTCACCGTGCGGCGTGGAGGAGGGCCTTCTGGATCTCCTTGCGGTGAGCGGTGCTGTTCACCAGTTCGCCTGCGCGAGTGCGGACGTAGAACGTGTCGACCACTTCGATGCCGATGGTGTGCACGGTCGCGTGGCGGATGTCGAGGCCCATGTCGTCGAGCGCCTGGGTGATCCGGTGGAGGATCCCGATCTTGCTCACGGCTCGGATCTCGACCACCGTGGCGTTGCTCGAGCCGCCTTCGATGAACTTGACCTTCGGCGGGCCCGGCGTGTCCGCCTGCAACTTGCGGCGCCGCTTGTAGGTCTTGGCCCGGTCGGCCAAGTGCGCTTCGATCGCCAGTTCGAATCGCAAGGCCTTGCGGAGATCGTTCTTGACCTTGCGCCAGTTCATCTCGCCGTTCGACGACGACACACGGAACTGCGACGCGGCCATGCCCTGCTCGTCGGAGTAGGCCCGCGAGGTGACCACGTCGAGCCCGTGCATCGTGACGACGCCGGCGACCTGACTGAACGTGCCTGCGGCGTCGGGGCTGACGATCGTGATCAGGTCTCCGTCACGCCAGATGTCGACCTCGCCCGTGGCCATGGCTGCCAGCGTCGTTGCGTCGGGGAACAGACGCCACTTGACCTCCGACGCCTGACCGCCACCCAGCACGTGCTTGGTGCGCGACGTCAACTCGTCGACCAGCTGTTCCTTCCACGACCCCCATGCCGACGTGCCGGTCGCCTTGGAGTCGGCCTCGGTGAGCGCGTCGAGCAGTTCCAACTTCTCGACCGTGCCGACCAGGCCGGCCACGAGATCGATCGTGGCCTCGTCGGAGATGTCACGCCGCATCGCCACGTCGGACAGCAACAGGTGGTGCTCGATCATGGTGATGATCACGTCGACGTCGTGGGGGTCGAGGCCGAGGCGTGGGCCGATGCCTCGGAACATCTTCATGCCGACCTCGGTGTGGTCCCCGGGGTAGCCCTTGCCGATGTCGTGGAACAGCGCACCGAGCACCAGCAGGTCGGGACGCCTGACGCGATCCACGAGTTGCGCGGCGTTCGCCGCTGCCTCCCAGAGGTGACGGTCGACGGTGAAGCGGTGGTACGCGTTGCGCTGCGGCTTGCTTCGCACCGGCTCCCACTCGGGAAGGAAGCGAGAGAGCAACTCGCGCTGGTCGAGCGACTCGAGGACGCGGATCGCCCGGTGCCCCTCGAGCAGCAGTGCAACCAGTTCGGTCCGAGCGCCCACCGGCCACTCTCCCGGCCACGGCTCCACCTCGTCGTGGAGTCGATCGAGCGTGGCCCGCCCGATCCGACAGTCGTTGCGCGCCGCGGCCACGGCCGCTTGCAGCGCCAGGGTCGGGTCGCGGCGTGGATCCGCACTCTCGGTCAACTCGATCTCGCCGTTGCGCAACACGACACCGGGAGCGATCGCACGGTCGTCCTGCGGGTCGCGGTCGATCGCCCGGTTCCACGTCTCGTCGCACAGCCACGACACGGTGCGTCCAGCCGCCGCCACATCGGCCATCAACGCGTCTGCGTCACTCCAACCTCCTCGAGCAGCGATCGCGTCCTGGTCCTCGAGGCGCATCACTTCGCCGGCTCGGCCCGTGGTGAGATGGGTGGCGACCCGGGCGCGCAGCAACGTGTCGTAGCACGCATCGAGATCGTCGAGGTCCTGATCGATCACGTCGAGCCCACTCGCCATCGCCCACCACACCGTCTGCACGTCGCGCAGACCGCCGTGACCGTTCTTCAGGTCGGGTTCGAGGCGGTACGCGACGTCGGCCGATTCCGCCTGCCGATCCGTCATCCGCGTTCGCAGCGCCGTCAGATAGGTCGACCGATGCGACTCCCATGACTGACGCCCGCGCAGGGTCACCTCGGCAGCGATCTCCTCGTCACCGGCCAGGAAGCGAGCGGTCAGCAGCGCCGTTGCGGAGTCGAGGTCGCCGTCGACCAGGTCGAGTTGCTCGTCGACCCGACGCACGGCGTGGCCGAGCTTGACGCCCGAGTCCCAGATCGGATACCACAGCGCGCTCGCGATCGGTTCGATCTCGGCGGCCACCTTGCGTGGCTTCGCGTTGTGGACCAGCAGCAGGTCGAGGTCGCTGTGCGGAGCGAGTTCGCCCCGCCCGTAGCCGCCCACGGCCAGAAGTGCGACGCGATGCTTCGTCGGATTGGCCGCCAGGGCGGATTCGAAGAGTTCGATCACCCATGCGTCGGTGATCGAAGCCAGCGCGACGCCGAAGTCGCGTCCGATCCGGTCCGCCGAGGTGGCTCCAGCGGCAGCCGCCTGCTCGAGGTGAGCAGCGCGGACCGTGGTCTTCACGAAGCGAGATCGACGGTGAGCGCGATGACGGCGAGGCGGATGCCGTCATCGCCGGAGGTGGCCGAGATGTCGAGGATGCCGTTCGGAGAGTCGATGGTCAGATCATAGGCATCGATGTCGACGCCCAGGTTGTTGTCGAACGCCGGGGATCGGGGCCCGCTGATCGTGCTGTCGAACGGATTGTCACCGCCCAGTTGCCGTCCACCGACGACGAGCTGCTCGGGGGCGAAACCGCGCTCGCCTTCGTACGCCACGATGTCGAGGTGCGCCGGCGCACCGATCGAGACCGGAACCGGCATGTCGACCGCGTAGCTGAACGGCGCCTCGGGTGCGACCCAGTCGAACGGATCGGTGACGATGCGATGACGGCGCGGCAGCGAGTCGTGGTCGTACACCACGACCAGCGCCCACGCTCCGTACGAACCCTGGACCTCGGCGGTCGCGATGTCCCCGACGAGGTAGTCGCCCGACCCACCCGCTGCGACCAGTTCGGTCACATCGGCGCGCCCGACGTACTGCGTCGAGTCCTGGTCACCGAGCTTGAGTTCCTCGGCTGCGATCCGCACGATCGTGCCTTCGGGAGTGCGCATCGTCACCGTCGGCTCCGCCTCGGGCGCGACGACGACCCCGCCCTGCTTCAGGTCACCGGACCAGAAGAGTCGAGCGTCGACGACCGTCGCACCGTCCGGCATCTCGAGTGTCGCGACCGAACTGTTGGACAGACCGAGGACAGGAGCCGCACCCGTGAAGGTCATGGGCACATCCCACCGATTCACGACCTCTCCGGTGCCGGCATGGACGTCGACGCACGAGATGCCGAGTTCGGCGGCCGCTGCGTCATCGCACGTCATCACCGTGTTCCCGATCACGACGGCGTCACCGCGGCCGACGGAGTTGTGGATCAGATCGCGAGTCGCGACGATCGGCACGTCGAGCGCCTCGACCAACGCGTCGCCCTCGACCTGCAGGCGACCCACGACCGAACTCTCGAGCGCCACCCGGATCGACATGTCGAGCGTGGCGGCCGCCTCCACCGAGACGTTGCAGAACGGCGAATCGTTCTCGGGCTCCATGCAGTTGGCGTCACCGGCGACGAGCGCCTGGAACACGACCCCGCGCGGCAGCACGATCTCGATCGAAGCGCCGACGGCGGCGGCGCTCGTGTTCGTCACGGCGATGTCGAGCGTGCCGGTTCCACCGGCGAAGACGGGAGCGGGGCTCGTCACGACCGCGATCAGCGGCGGAGGGGTCGTCTGCAGGCCGACCGCTCGGATGCCCTCGTCGAAGATCAACTCCACCGTGTTCATCGGTTCGCTCACGTCGGGACGCAAATCGAGTTCCGTGGTCTCGGGGACCGTCGGGTCGAACCCCGAGTTCCCCGGCTCGTCGCTCGTCGGCGGTGTCGAGGGCGTCGTCGGGTCCTCGACCGGCTGGGCACTCGTCGGCGCGCCGAGCGGCTCGTCCGATGACTGGCGTGCGAGCGACGCGACGCCCACGAGCGCGAGGACGACGGCGGCGACCGAACCGAGCACGATGGCCCGACGGGCACGGTCGGAGCGGTTCGCGAACAGGGTGGCCGTGCCGAAGGACCGATCGGTCGTGCCGAGCCTCTCGCGGTGCTCGGCGACCGACAGGCCGGTCAGGCCGGGCGCGACGGCGTCGGGGAGCACGTCGGGCAACCGGCGCACGAGGGTCAGCATGTCGGACACGAGCGTCGCACCGCTCGGTGCTGGATCGTCGGCGGCGGCCGCGAGTCGACGCTCGACGCGACGCTGGTCGTGGGGTGGGAGGGCATCGCGCACGTACCCACCGAGCATCGGGATCACGGCGGCAGTCTCGTCGTCGACCTCACATGCCTCGAGCACCTCGAGGGCGTACGCGTCGACGAGGCCGCGCTCGGCCGTGGCGACGAGGTCGGTCACATCGCTCGTGGCCCGGCCGACGAGTGGCGAGACCTCTGCCGCCGACAACTGCTCGACGTGGCTGTGCCACAGCACTGCCTGCCACGGCTCGGGAAGGCGGCCGAACGCACGAGCGAGCAGCACCTGCGGATCGTCGTCAACCTGTGAGGCCGCTGCGGGCCCGAAGGTTCCGCCGGTCACCTCGGCGATCGCGCGCGGTCGGAATGCCCGGATCGCCTCGGCCCCTTCGCGCTCTCGTGGATCTGCGTCCGTGAGGCCCTTGCGAAGATCCTCGATGCGGTCGGTCGCATGGAGTCGGGCAGACCGGCGGCGAGCACCGAGCACGACGAGGATCGACCCGCGATGGCGCTCCATGAGTTCCTGCCAGGCAGCATCGTGACCGTGGCGCGCGGCATCGACGAGTTGCCGGTCGCTGGGCAGGATGGGCGTGACGGGCATCGGCGGTCGGGATCGTGCTCTCGGGAAGGTGCGCTCGGGATGGCGGGGTCGGGGCTCGGGTCGGCTCGCGAGCGTCGTTCTCACTCGGTGTCCGACGCTGGACGTCTACCGGGTCTTTCGGCGTCGCTGACGGAATCTTGAGAAACATCCGGACCCTCGATGTCGGATCACACTCCGTCCGGGGAGCACCCACCGGTCTTCGGCGGAACGGTACGGTGTCGATGATGAGGCGCGGACCGCACGCTCGACACCTTCGCCGCGGAGCCACACTCGCAGTTGCAGCACTTGCGATCACTTCGTGCAGCGGGGAGGGCGCCGACCTCGTGGCCACCACGACCACCACCACGACCGAGCCCGTCCAGCCACGGGTCGACGACGACGTCCTCACGATCGGGGCGCTGATCCCGATGAACGATCCGACGGTCGGGCTCAGCCTCACCTCCTCGTTCGAAGCAGCGGTGCAGGCGGTCAACGACGCCGGAGGCGTGCTCGGTCGGGACGTCGAGGTGCTGATCGCCGACGAGGGTGCCACGGCCACCTCGGCGGCACAGTCGACCGAGTCGCTCATCGACGACGGGGCCGACGCGATCGTCGGGCCCACGTCGTCCAACACGGCGATCGGCGCGCTCGACGAAGCCGTCGCTGCCGGTGTGGTGATGTGCTCGGCCACGGCGACGGCGATCTCGTTGGACGACTACCCCGACGCCGGACTGTTCTTCCGGAGCGTCGCGACCGACACGTTGCAGGCAACGGCGATCGCTCGCGAGGCGACGAGCCGGACGACCGGCCGGGTGGTGATCATCCACGTCGACGACGCCTTCGGTCGGCCCTATGCAACTGCGGTCGCCGACGCATTGAGCTCGCAGACCTCGATCCAGGTCTCCTCGGTGGCCGTGCCCTTCGCCGACGTCGACCTCCAGGAAGAACTCGACGAGGTGGCTGCAGCAGGCGCCGACACCGGGATCGTGCTCGGAAACGGCGACGACATCGCCCGCTTCCTCGAAGCGATCGGCGCACGTGACGACATCTCCTTCAACCAGATCATCGTCAACGACGCCGCCCGGGCGCAGTCGAGTCGGCCGTTGATCGCCGGCCTCGACCCCACCTTCCGCGACCGCATCGTGGGAGTCGCGCCGCAGATCGTGCTGCCCGAATCCTCCGTTGAGGACGGCGACGGTCCCTTCACCTCTCAGGTGATCGACTGCGTCAACCTGATCGCGCTCGCGTCTGCACAGGGCGACTCCGATTCGCCGGCGGTCATCGCCGCTCAGATCACTTCGGTGTCGTCGGGTGGCGAGGAGTGCCGGACATTCGCCGACTGCATCGCGCGACTCGATGCCGAGCAGGAGATCGACTACGACGGCCCGACGCGCATCACGGAGTTGGCGCGCAACGGCGACCCGTCTCGTGCGTTCTTCGACCGGTTCGTGTTCCGAACCGACGGGTCTGCGGTGCTGGACAGCAGCATCGCCATCAGCTGACGACTCCTCGCTGGGGATCCGTCAGATGATGTTCTCGATGAAGTCCAGATATCCGACGTAGAAGTCACCGAACTCGCCGAACAGTGCCGACGCCTCGTCGAAGCGCATCGTGTACACCACGTTCTTGACGACCTCGGGGCTCTTGGCGAACAGCGTGACACCCCACTCGAAGTCGTCGAGACCGGACGAGGCGGTGATCAACTGCACCAACTGGCCGGCGAACTTGCGGCCGCTCGTGCCGTGTTCCATCATCATCGACTTGCGGTCCTCGAACGGCGTGGCGAACCAGTTCGCGTGGGCCTCACGCTTCTTGCTCATCGGGTAGAAGCAGAACGCCGGCAGATCCTCGGGCGGGAGGTTCGGGTACAGCCGGGCGTTCAGCATCTCCTCCGGGAGACCCTTCGCGTACTCGCTCACCTCGGTGATCGACACGTAGCTGTCGACGACGTCGAGCCCCGCACGCTGCAGGCCGGTCTGGAGCGTGCGCAGCACATTCCAATCGGGCGACAGCGCCATCACGCAGATGTCGGCCTTGTGGCCCATCATCGAGGCGGTCACGACCTGGCAGTCGTCGGCTTCGGCCTGCTTCACGGCGGCGATGACCGCTTCTCGATCGGCCCCTGGCGTGGGTTTGGCCATCAGGTGGACGACACCGACGCCCTCGTTCATCAACATGACACCAGGGTATGCGGAGAAGCTGTCCGACGTGCCGGTCGGGTGCCGGCCGTTCAGAGACGTTCGGGGGCGTAGACGTTGAAGTCCGTGCCGCGGACGAACCCGGCGAGCACCAGGTTGGCCCGGCGCGCCGCGTCGACGGCGAGCGAGGTCGGAGCACTCACCGCGACGAGCGTGGAGAACCCCGCGGCCCATGCCTTCTGCACCATCTCGATGCTGGCACGTCCGCTGACGAAGAGACCGAGTCCCGTGGCAGGCAGCGATGCGCCCGGGACCGATCCGAGAGCGATCGCACCGACCACCTTGTCGACGGCGTTGTGGCGACCGACGTCCTCGCGGGTGACGAGGACGCTCCCACTCGCATCGAAGGCTGCGGCAGCGTGGACCGAGCCCGTGGCCGCGAACAGGCCCTGACCGTCGAGCACCCGGTCGGCGATCGAGGCGATCACGCCGAGGTCGACCGGTCCCGGCGTGGCGAGTGGCTCCAGGCGGGCACAGAGTTCGTCGAGTTGCTCGCTGCCGCACCAGCCGCAGCTCGACGACACGTTGCCGAGACGCGGTGTCGGCGTCGGTGCGCGACCACCCGTCTCGACCGTGACGATGTTGAACTCGGAGTCGACCGCGCTGCCGTCGGCGCAGTAGCGCACGCCGATGACCGGGTGGCCGGCGAGCAGCCCGTCGGTGAGGCAGAAGCCGACGGCCAACTCGTAGTCGTGGCCCGGCGTGCGCATGGTGGTCGACACGAGGGTCCCGTCGAGCTGGATCGACATCGGCTCCTCGACGATCAGTTCGTCGGGACGACGGTTGACCCGACGCTCGGCCCCGTCAGCGGCGCCTTCGACGCGGGTCACGATCATCCGCTCGGTTCTGCGGCGTGCCATGTCAGTCGACACCTGACGTGAGTCGTCGTCCGACCGTGTCCAGCCAGGCGGTGAGCGCATCGGCGAAGGTGTCGACCGTGGCCGGGTCGGTGTCGAAGTAGAACGACGGCTCGATCAGTTCGAGTTCCATCACGACGAGGCCGTCGCTCCCGTCCGACGCTCGATGCGGTGCGATGTCCACACGGGCGAACATGATCCGGCCCCGACGCTGCACGATGTCGGATGAGAGGACCCGACGAGCAAGTCGGAGCTCCGCGTCGCTCGGCGTCCGCCGGTCGATCTGCTCCTTGGCGAACAGATCTCCTTCCTGCTCGACCGTCGACGACGTGAGGATG
>JBBSOH010000013.1:0-29136 GCA_038259945.1 Acidimicrobiales bacterium | reverse complement strand
TCCGCGAGATGTCCGCCTGAGCAACGCCTGCCTGCTCAGCAAGTTCCGCCTGCGTCCAACCCAACTCGATTCGGCGCTCCCGAATCGAGTCACCAGGACGAGCCAGCGAGGCAATGGTGGCGAGATCGGTCATGAGGCCAGTGTATGTGTGATTACACATCACTCGCAAGTCGCCAGCGACACGCATGTGGGACCTGCAGAACGCTCATAACAACGAAGCCACAGACGGCCGTTGACCGATCAGAACGGCACAAATGCGCTCGGGTCGCAGTCCCATAACGCTCGTCCGATCGCGCTTCGAGGACTATCCCCTCAGGCCGGGTCGGCGCCATGGGTGTCCGCTACCGAGCGTGATCCTGCGGCTGTCCCCGCGCTCTGTTCGTCGACGGGAGTGGCAGGATCGGTCCTGCGGTCTGGCAGTCTGTCGACGATGACCGGTGTCGAGGTGCTCGTGGCGGTCGTGGTCGCCGTCGGGCTGGTCGGCGTCGTGGTGCCCCTGCTCCCCGGATCGATCCTCGTCTGGTCGGCAATCGTGGTGTGGGGCTTCACCGTCGCGACCGCCACCGGTTGGGTCGTCGTGGCCCTGGCCACCGCATCGATCGCCGTCGGTCAGATCGTCAAGTACACGATCCCCGGCCGGGGTCTTCAGGCCGCCGGGGTTCCTCGACGATCGCTGGTCGTCGGCGGGTTGGTGGCCATCGCCGGGTTCTTCCTCGTGCCGGTCGTGGGAGTGTTGATCGGTTTCGTCCTCGGCGTCTACGCGTCGGAGGTCCAGCGGGTCGGTACGGAGCCGGCATGGCCCTCGACCAAGGCAGCCGTGCGCGCCGTGGGCATGTCGATGTTGATCGAGCTCACCTCGACGCTCCTGGCCGCAGCGGTGTGGATCGTCGGGGTGACCATCACCTGACGCACATCGGGGCCTACGTCCGACCGACCAGGCGGGCGACGATCCGTTCGAGACCCGCGGCGCGGCTCGCCTTCACCAGCACCACGTCTCCCTCACCCAGTTCGCCGAGCGCTGCGACCGGATCGTCGGTCGGACGCACGCCGTACAGATCCGTGCCCGTGGCGATCAAGTCGACGCCGAGGGCTTCGGCACGCCGGGCCACGTCGTGATGCCCCTCACCCGGGTCGTCGAGTTCTCCCATGAGGCCGAGGATCGCGAATCGACGGGTGGCGTGCATCGCCACGATGGCATCGAGCGCGGCGGCCATCGACGTCGGGTTGGCGTTGTACGCGTCGTTGATCACGATCGCGCCGCTCGGCAGGTGGGTCACCTCCATCCGCATGCCGGACACGCCGGCGTCGCCGAGTGCCTCGACGGCCGCATCCAGATCGACCCCCAACGACCCAGCCACGGCGATTGCCGCCGCGGCGTTCATCACCATGTGCGCGCCGCTCACGGCGAGCTGCACCGGCGCGCTGCCCCACGGCGTGTCGAGCGTGAAGCGGGGGCGGGCGAGTTCGTCGAGCACGAGGTCGCTGATGCGAACGTCGCCGGTCGAACCGAAGGTGAGTACCGAGGCACCGGTGTGTCGCTCCATCGCCGACACCCGGTCGTCGTCCGCGTTGAGCACGGCGACGCCTGACTTCGGCAGCGCTTCGACGAGTTCCCGCTTCGCACGCGCCACGCCTTCGATCCCCCCGACGAGTTCGGTGTGCGAGTACCCGACCGTCGTCACCACGCCGATCTCGGGTCGCGCCACTTCGCAGAGTGCGCTGATCTGGCCGAATCCGCGCATCCCCATCTCCAGCACCAGCACCTCGGTGTCGTCGGGTGAATCGAGGATCGTGACCGGCAGTCCCTGTTCGTTGTTGAAGCTGCGCTCGTTCGCTCGCGTGCGCAGCTGCGCGCCACACGCCGCACTGATCAGGTCCTTCGTCGATGTCTTGCCCACGCTGCCGGTCACCCCGACCACCCGGGCCTCGCTTCGCTTCCGGGCGAACGCAGCCAGGGCCATCAGCGCACGCGCGGTGTCCGCGACCTCGATGCAGGTGTGGTCCTTGCGGAAGTCGTCGGGCTCGCTGCTGAGGTGCAGCGCCGCACCGCTGGCGTAGGCCTGGCCGATGAACTCGTGACCGTTGCGTTCGGCCACGATCGGCACGAACAACTGGCCCCGCTCGATCGAACGCGTGTCGAACGACGCTCCCTCGAACTCGACGTCGGGGCCGAGCAGTCGACCACCGATTCCCTGGGCGGCCTCGGATGCCAGCATCTTCATGGGGCGCGACGGTACCGTCGCGAACATGAGCGAGTCCGGGATGCAGCCCACCCGATCCGGTTCACCGACCGAAACCGATGGCGCGTCCGGAGACCGCGACGACCGGATCAGCCTGATCGTGCTGTTCGGTGGGGAGTCGGCGGAGCACGACGTGTCGTGCACGACCGCCGCACACGTTCTCGCCGCCGCCGATCCGTCGAAGTACCGCATCACTCCGGTCGGCATCTCGACTGGCGGGCAGTGGGCGATCGCCGATGCTGCTGCCGATGCCCTCGCAGCCGGCCCCGGCAACCTCCCCGCTCGCCTCGACCCGACCGGCTCCGACATCTCGCCCACTGCGTTGCTCTCCGCGGCGTCCGCAGAGGCGTCGACCACGGTCGTGATGCCGCTCCTCCACGGCCCGATGGGCGAGGACGGCACCGTGCAGGGGCTGATCGAACTCGCCAACCTCCCCTATGTCGGCGCCGGTGTGCTCGCCTCGGCGGTGGCGATGGACAAGGCGATGGCCAAGCAGGTGCTCTTCGCAGCTGACATCCCCCAGGCCGCGTTCCGGGCCTTCGGCGAACACGAGATCACTCCAGGTCTGGCGGGTCGGCTCGCCGAAGAACTCGGGCTGCCCGTGTTCGTGAAGCCGGCGAACATGGGATCGTCGGTCGGCGTGTCCAAGGCCCGGACCGTCGAGGAACTGACCGCTGCGATCGACCTGGCGTTGACATACGACGAAATGATCGTGGTCGAGGAGGCGATCGTCGGCAAGGAGATCGAAGTGGCGGTGCTCGGCAACCTCGACCCGCAGGCCGCCACACCCGGTGAGATCGTGCCCGGCAACGACTTCTACAGCTACGACGACAAATACGTGTCCGACCAATCCTTTGCGGTGATCCCCGCCCCGATCGGCGACGACGCGTTGGCCGAGGCGAAGCAACTCGCCATCCGCACCTACCGGGCACTGCGCTGCGAAGGCCTGGCCCGCGTGGACTTCTTCTGGGAGGACCCGGCCTTCCCCGAAGGCCGAGGCCGCGGGTTCCTGTGCAACGAGGTGAACACGATGCCCGGATTCACACCGATCTCGATGTTCCCCAAGATGTGGATCGCCGACGGCGTGAGCTACCCCGAGATCATCGACCGACTTGTCGACTTGGCAATCGAACGCCACGGTCGCCGCCGCCGCAACACGAAGCACTGAGACTGTTCCGAGGTCCTCCGATCGCGTATCCGCGTCATCGGAACGCGTCAGACCTACCGTTCTCGGATGACCACTCCAGCCACCGAGCGCAAGCCACCCGACCTTTGCATCTGCTGTCAGGTCGATCGTGGCGAAGTGAGTGTCCCCGGTGGATTCGTCTACAGATCCGAACGCTGGACCGTCAATCATCGTCTCGGCGGAGATGAGCGCCACGTCGGCTGGTTTGTTGCCCAACCACGGCGACATGTCATTCACATCGATCAACTCGACCACGTCGAACGCCGGGAGTTCGGAGTACTCAGTGGGCATCTGTCGACGGCCATACGCCACGAAGCACCAGCACAGAGAGTATTCGTAGCGGCTCTCGGCTCCACGGCGGACACGCACTTCCACGTTCACTTCATCGCACAGGCAACGGTGCGCGGCCTCGACGGCCTCGAGTCGACCGGAGTCGTCGGTGACGTCCATGACCTGTCTCGCCGAGTTGAACAGTCGCTGAGTGCCGAACTGAATTCGACGGCCGGAAGATCCGAAGTCGGAGTTGCAGAGGTCGCCAGGAGATGCACAGTGTTCGTTCGAAAGCGATCGCCCTACAAGCTCTTCCGATCGCTTTTGCGCCGAGCCGATGTCACCGACGAGCGGGCACGTTGGTTGGCAGCCGAGCTCTATACCGCTGCTTGGATGCTGACTCTGATGGGAACTCTCGTCGCCGCCGCTCGTTCTGGGAGCATCGCAATCGGTGTCGTCGCCGGTTTGCTCGCTCTGTTGCGGGTCGTCGATCTCCTCGCAACACAGGTGGGGATTCTCTTCTTTGAATCCCGTTCGAGCGGGTTTGCTGGCGTGCAGTCGGTCAGCAGATCCGTCATCCTCGGGCTGACCAATCTTGCCGAGGCCGCTATTGCATCGGCCACCTGGACAGTCCTGCTCAGTTCGGTCTCGAACGACGCCTACGGGGGTGCCGTTCGAGATCCGCTCAGATCCCTCAGCGACGCACTCGCCCCGCTCGGAGGTGAGGCACTACCTCTGGCGTCATCGGCTGCTGTCGCACTTGGACTCGTCCGCGTAGGCCTACTGTTCTTTCTGTCGGTCGTCATTCTCGGAACGATCCTGGGCAATATCTCGGCACGGCTCGACCCGGAGACGTGATCGTCCGACGCACCTTTGGTCCAGAACGGCGCGATCGGCGTGACCTGGTCGAACTCACACTCGAACGCCACGGTCGCCGCCGCCGCACCACGAAGCACTGAGACTGTTCGGATCGAGCACCGACACGTGCACACTGGAGCAGTCATGCCTTCAGAAACCGAAACGACCGCACCCGCCGACGACCTCGGGCTCGCCGCCTTCTACGCCGACGGCAACGCCTCCGACGCCGACCTCGACGACGAGGCCCACCAGTTGGGCGCCCGGATCGTCGAGGCCCGCACGGCGATGGGGCTGAGCGGCGACGAACTCGCACACCGCCTCGGTGTCACGCCGTCGACCATGGACGAGTGGGAGTCGGGGGACCAACGACTTCGCTCGGACCGGCTCGTCAAGGTCGCTGGCATCCTCGGCGTGAGCCTCTCATGGCTGATGATGGGCCACGGCGTCGAGCCGTCTGCACGCGACACCGAACTCGAGAGCATCCGCTCCGATCTCCGCGCCACCCAGGCCCGCCTTGCCGACGCACTCGGCGAACTCGCCACGCTCGACGTCCGGCTGTCGGCACTCCGTTCCTGACCACGATTGCCGGTCGTCTCCGGACCGTGGCCGTCTCCGACACGACCCGACTCATGGCGCGAGTGCGGCGCGCAGGAACGACCGCAGCTCGTCGCGGAGGCGACGCAGTCCGGCGGCGTCTGCGCTCCAACCGACCGCGCGTAGCGCCTCGGGTTCCGTGGCGATCCCGGTGAGCGTCGCATATCCGAGTGCGGCCACGAGGCCGGGGTCGCCCGCGCGCAGGCGACCCGACGCCATCTCGCCGGCGAGGTAGTCGACCGCACGGTCGACGAGTGGCTGAATTCGTCGGCGGAGACGGTCGGCCTGACCGACGTCGAGTCGACTCACCTCGCGGAACAGGCCCAGCAGCGCGGGTCGCCGCACGGCGGGACGGAAGACCGCACGCACGATCGCGTCGATGCGTTCGAGTGGGTCGTCCGGCGCAGCACGCACGGCTGCGTCGATCACGACGAACAGTTCCGCGGAAACGGCGTCGAGCACCGCATCGACGAGCACGTCCTTGGAATCGAACCAGTACAGGACGGTCTGCTTGCGGACCCCGACGTCACGTGCGATCTCGTCGAGCGACACGGCGTCGACACCTCGGGCGCCGAACAGATCGACCGACGCGTCGATGATCCGATCCCGGGTCGGCGCCACTGCACTCACCGATTCTGTCTCTCTCGTCGCCGATTCATCTCTCTACCAATTGGTAGAGGATCGTGGTAGACATGTCAACCGTGCCGACCGACGACACAGCGACGCCGACCTCCGGCTCGCCGACCCCCGCCACGATCCCGACGATCCCCGAATCCCTGTCAGGCAAGCGGATCGCGATCACCGGGTCGACCGGGTTCGTGGGAACCGCGCTCGTCGAGCGACTGCTGCGCGGTATCCCCGACTGCGAACTCGTGCTGCTCGTGCGCGACGGACGTCGCACCCCTGCCGCCAAACGCACTCAGCGCGAGATCCTCAAGAACGATGCGTTCGATCGCCTGCGCGAGACGTACGGCGACGACTTCGACTCGAAGGTCGCCAGTCGCATCACCACCGTTGCGGGCGACGTCACCCAGGACGGTCTCGGGCTGAACCCACCCGATCGCGAGCTGTGGGGAACGGCGGACACGATCATCCACTCGGCGGCCGCTGTGTCGTTCGACTCGCCGATGGACTCCGCCGTCGAGATCAACCTGCTCGGCCCGACCCGCATCGCCAACCTCGCCAACGAGATGGGCGTCGCCCCGCACCTGGTGGCGGTGTCCACCTGTTACGTGGCCGGCAACCGGCGGGGCAACGCTCCCGAGATCCTGGTCAGCGACGGCCCCTTCGACATCGGCATCAACTGGCGCACCGAAGTCGCAGCCACCAAGCGGCTGCGCAGCGACACCGATGCACTGAGCCGGCTTCCGGAAAATCTGAAGCGGTTCCGCAAGGAGGCCCGCGCCGAGATCGGCGCAGCGGGCGCGCCGGCGATCGCCACCAAGACCGAGGACCTACGCAACAAGTGGGTCCGTGCCGAACTGGTCAAGGCCGGCCGGATGCGCGCGGCCAGTGTCGGATGGCCCGACGCCTATGCGTTCACCAAGGCGCTCGGTGAACAGGCGCTGACCGACATGAAGGGCGATGTGCCCGTGTCGATCGTGCGGCCCTCGATCATCGAGTCCGCCCTCGCCGAGCCGAAGCCGGGCTGGATCCGTGGCTTCCGCATGGCCGAACCCGTGATCATCTCCTTCGCTCGCGGTCTGCTGAAGGAGTTCCCCGGCGTCCCCGAGGGAACGGTCGACGTGATCCCGGTCGACATCGTCGTCGCCGCGATCATCGCCGTCGCCGCCGCCGGACCCGAGCGGGCGCCCGCCATCACGCAGGTCGCCTCGGGCGGAATCAACCCACTCAAGTACCGCCAGATGGTCGACAACGTCACCGGCTGGTTCACCCGCAACCCGCTCTACGACCCGAAGGGCCAACCGATCCTCGTGCCCGAGTGGCGGTTCCCCGGCCGCGGTCGGGTGCAACGCCAGCTCACGCAGGCCAAGACCGTGCTGGCCACCGCCGACAAGGTCCTCCAGGCGCTCCCCCTGCGGGGAAGACAGGCCGAGCTGTCGGCGCAGTTGGAGGAGAAGCGGATAGAGGTCGAGACCGCGCTGGAGTACGTCGAGTTGTACGGCCTGTACACCGAGTGTGAGGCGATCTACCAGGTCGACAACCTGATGAAGCTCTGGGATCAGATGGGCCCGCAGGACCGCGCCGACTTCAACATCGACCCCCGGTCCGTCGACTGGGACCACTACGTCAACGACATCCACCTCCCGTCGATCATCCAGCATGCTCGCGTCAAGACCACACCGGGCGCGTCCAAGTCCGTCGACCGCATGGCACGGATGCGCAAGCAGGCCCTCGATCCGAAGCGCCAGGTGGCGGCCTTCGACCTGGAGAACACGCTGATCTCCTCCAACGTCGTCGAGTCGTACTCGTGGCTCGCCACACGTCGCCTCGACACACCTGAGCGCATCCGGTACGCCCTGCGCACGATTCTCGAAGCACCCGGTCTCCTGCGCCTCGACCGTCAGGACCGCACCGACTTCCTCCGTCACTTCTACCGTCGATACGAGAATGCTCCGATGGAGCAGATCGAGACCGACGCTCGCGAGATGCTGACGCAGTTGATCATGACGAAGTCGTTCCCCGAGGGCCTTCGTCGGGTGCGTGAGCACCGCGCCCTCGGTCACCGCACCGTGCTGATCACCGGCGCGCTCGACTTCAACGTGGCCGGCCTGAAGCCGCTGTTCGACGAGATCGTGGCCGCCGAGATGATGGTCCGCCCCGACGGCAGCCTGTCGGGCGAGATGCACGCCGTGCCGCCCACCGGGGAGGCGAGAGCACAGATCCTCGCCGACTACTGCAGCGCCGAAGGCCTCGACATCGGCGAAGCCGTCGCATACGCCGACTCGTCCTCGGACCTGCCGCTGTTCGAGGCCGTCGGCTTCCCGGTCGCCGTGAACCCCGAGACGCGCCTGGCCACCATCGCCCGCAAGCGCGGCTGGCTGGTCGAGCACTGGGCCACAGCCCCCGGCGCACCCAAGCCGTTCCTGCCGATCGGCGAGTTGATGGTCGAGCGCGAGCGTCGCCGCAAGTTCGCCAAGGTCGGCTCATGAGATCGGTGGCAACCTCTGTTGTTCCTTCCGGGAGCGAACAACAGAGGTTGGCGCGCTACGGGGTGGTGGGAGCGTGAAGGCGTTGCAGATCAAGCGCAACGTCGCCAAGTTCGGGGCTGCACGCATCCTCGGGGCCGTGTCGCCGTCGGGATCGACGAAGATCGGTCCGCTCGAACACCGCACGATCGACGACCCCGAGTGTCCGGGTGACGGCTGGCACCGGGTCCGTACGCGGCTCGCCGGTATCTGTGGCTCCGACCTGTCACTCGTCGGCGGGCACGCGTCCACGTACTTCGACGACTGGGTGAGCTTCCCGTTCGTCCCCGGCCACGAGGTCGTCGGCGAACTCACGGACGGCGAATCGGCAGGGACGCGCGTCGTGCTCGAACCCGTGCTCGGCCACGCTGCGCGCGGGATCGAGTTGCCGTTCGACGGTGCCTCGCCCGCCGACGGCGACGACTACGCACACCTCGCCGTCACCTCCGCGCAGGGCGTGGAGCCTGCGATCCAGACCGGGTTCTGCTGTTCGACCGGCGGTGGATGGGCCCCCTGGTTCTGGGCCCACGAATCGCAACTTCACCGCATCGACGACGAGATGCCCGACGAGCGCGCAGTGCTCGTCGAGCCGTTCGCCGGTGGAATCCACGCCGCACTCCTCGCCGCTCCGGCACTCAGCGGCGTCGACGAGCCGGTGGTCGCAGTGCTCGGTGCGGGGACGATGGGCTTGGCAGCCGTTGCCGGACTGAGGCGCTACGTGCCCGGTGTGCGCATCATCGTCGGCGCCCGCTATCCCCACCAGCGCGCGCTCGCCGAGGCACTGGGGGCCGATGTGGCCGTTGCCGCCTCCGGCCTCGACCGGGCGGTGCGACGTGAGGTGGCTTGCCACATGATCGGCAACGGCGAGTCAGGCGCGCTGTCGAGCGGCGCACACGTCACCATCGACGCGGTCGGTTCGTCGGCCTCGATCGCCGACTGCCTCCGCTTCACCCGTCCCCGCGGCCGCATCGTGTTGCTCGGCATGCCGAGCCGCGTCGACCTCGACATGACCGGGCTGTGGCACCGCGAGATCGAGTTGAAGGGCGCGTACACCTACGGGACCGAAACGCTGCACGACGGGACGTCGACCACGACGTTCCAACTGGCGATCGACACCGTGAATGCCGTCGAGGCCGAGCGGTTGCTGTCTGCCACCTACCTCCTCGACGATCACGTCGATGCGATCGGCCACGCAGCCAACGCCGGTCGCCGCGGTGCCGTCAAGATCGCCTTCGACCTGCGAGACAGCGCATGACCGCCGCAGCGGCCCGACCAGCAGTCGCATCGGCGACACCACCGTTCGACCTTCGCGCCCGCTTCGCGGGACGCGGGAAAGCGCACACCCTCTGATGCCACGCCCCGGATTCGTCCTCGACGTCGACCGCTCGACGCCGCCCACCCTCTTCTGGCGCGGCGAAGGCTTCAGCCTGGAACGCCTGCCCGCCGACCGCAGCCGAATCATCTACCCGCCCGAGCCGCAGAAGGGCTTGGACAACCTCGACGCCCACATCCGTGACGCACTCCTCAACCCGCTCGACATGGACCCTCTCCCCGAGTTGCTCACGCCGGGGATGAAGCTCACGATCTGCTTCGACGATGCGAGCCTGTCGCTGCCCAAGATGCAGCGCCCCGACAACCGCCAGCGGATCATCGAGGCCGTGCTCGACATGGCCGCCGAGAAGGGCGTCGACGACGTCCACATCATCGCCGCCCTCGGACTTCACCGGCGGATGCACGAGTACGAACTGCGCCACGTGCTCGGCGACCGCATCGTCGACGCATTCATGCCGAAGGGTTTCCTCTACCAGCACGACGCCGAGGACCCCGACAACCTGGCGGTGATCGGCCACACCGACGAAGGCGAGATCCTCGAGATCAACAAACGCGCTGCCGATTCGGATCTCGTGGTCTACGCGAACGTCAACCAGGTCGCGATGGACGGTGGGTGGAAGAGCCTCACCACCGGACTCGCCAGCTACAAGTGCCTCAGCGTGCACCACAATCCGGAGAGCCTGCAGAACACCCGCAGCCTGATGGACCGCCACCACTCCGCACTCCACAAATCCATCTGGCGGATGGGCAAGCTGCTGCGTGACTCGGGCCCGAAGGTGTTCCAGGTCGAGACCACGATCAACACCGAGGCGTTCCCGTCGAACTTCAGCTTCCTCGCGAAGCGCGAGTGGGAGTGGACCGCCAAGGACCGTGCGCTGTTCCTCGCCTCGAGCAAGGGGCTGAACAAGCTCCCCAACCGCACCAAGCGCAAGATCTTCCACAGCATCGAGGCGCCGTACCGCACGACCAGCGTGCAGGCCGGATTCACCGAGTCGGTGCACGAGAAGACGCTCGAGAACGTCTACTCCCAGCACCTGGTCGAGGTGGAGGGTCAGACGGACATCTTGACGATGGGCATTCCGTTCATCAGCCCGTACAACCCCGAGTCGATCATGAACCCGATCCTCGTGATGTGCATGGGCCTCGGCTACCTCTTCAACATGTACCGGGGCAAACCACTCGTGAAGGAGGGTGGCGTCGTGATCATGACCCACCCGACGTACGAGGAGTTCCACCCGGTCCACCACCCGAGCTACATCGACTTCTTCGACGAAGTGCTGGCGGACACCACCGACCCGGCCGTGATGTCGACGAAGTGGGAGAAGAAGTACGCCGAGGACGAGTGGTACCGCCACCTCTACCGCACCAGCTACGCCTACCACGGAGTCCACCCGTTCTACGCCTGGTACTGGGGTGCCCACGGCCAGCAGCACGCCGGCAAGGTGATCATCGTCGGCGGCTACGCACCTGCGGTCCGCAAGCTCGGTTTCACTCCGGCGTCGACGATGAACGACGCCCTCGAGATCGCGTCCGACACCGTCGGCCGCTCCCCCACCATCAGCCACCTCCACGTTCCCGGCGTCCTCGTCGCCGACGTGAAGTAGCGGACGCCCGATGTCTGCACGAACCACCCGCCAGTACATCCGTCGGGCGCAACGCCCTGATGGGTCGGGCAGGTCGATCCAGATCGCGCAACGCGCCGCAGGCTCGGTCGAGGACGCCCTCCGCGGCGCCGCGACGCCCCTCGCGAAGTACGGGTTCCCGTACCGCAAGCCCTCCGCGCCCAAGAGCGTGGTCGTCCCACGCAGGCCGAGCGAACTGGGCGATGCGTACGAGACCGAATGGGCCCGGCGACCGTTTGCGAGGGCCGTACGCGGAGCGATCATCGACGGCCCGATGCGCCTTGCAGTACGTGTGGTCGCCAGCCCGACCGTGTCGGGTCTCGACCGGCTGACCGATCTGTTGCGCACGGAGAAGGGCGCCGCTCCCGCTCCGGTGATCTTCGCCCCGAACCACCACAGCCACATCGACACCGGCGTGATGATCCGCTCGATCCCCGCACCGTGGCGTACCGAGTTGGTCGTGGCTGCAGCAGCCGACTACTTCTTCGATGCCAAGTGGAAGGCATCGCTCTCCGCGCTCGCACTGAACGCGATCCCGATCGACCGCGATGCAACCAGCCGCGCCACGTTCGACCGGCTTCGTGACGTGATCGCCGACGGCAACAGCCTGATCATCTACCCCGAGGGCGGCCGCTCCCCCGATGGCTGGGGACAGGACTTCAAGGGCGGAGCCGCGTACCTGTCGATGCGAACGGGTGCCCCGATCATCCCGGTCCATCTCGACGGAACCGGCGAGATCTTCGGCAAGGGCGCGAAGAAGCTCTCACCAGGTCGCACCACGGTGCTGTTCGGCACGCCGCTCACCGCAGGTGACGGCGAGAACACGCGCCGCTTCAACGAGCGGATCGAGGCCGCTGTCGGCCGCCTCGGCGACGAGACCCTCACCGACTGGTGGACCGCCTCGCTCAACGCCGGAACGGGCCGGAGCCCGAAGCTGTCCGGTCCCGATGCCAACGGTTGGCGCCGGCAGTGGTCGCTCGGCGAGAAGCGTCGCCTGAGCACGGCCGGGATCCGACGCCGTCGCGCCCGCCGCTGGCCCGACCTCGGCTGATGTCGAGGTTTGGGTCAGACCCAAACCTCGACACGGCACAATGGAGCGGTGATGATGCGTCGATGTGTGTTCCTGCTCGCTGCGCTGGCGTTGGCGGCGTGCACGCAGGAGGAGGCGGTCGTTCCGTCGACCGCTGCGGCCGACACGGACCCGACCACGATCGAGACGATCCCCGAGACGGCGCCCGAGGTGACCACGACCGTCGCCCCGGACACGACGCCGGCACCCGACACCTCCGTTGCCGACACGACGCCGGTCCCCGACACGTCCATCGCCGCACCGACGACGACCACCCCAGCGACCGGCAACCCGACGACGGTGTCGACCGAGTACTTCCTCGGCGGCGACCCCGACGCCTGGCTCTACCTGGGTCGATGGACGGGCAACGACTGGGAATCCGACCGCGACGACCAGCAGCAACTGCGTGAACCCGCGGCCTCCACCGGCGACAGCGTGTTCGTCCACGAACTGGACGTGGCACCGATCCCCGGCACGATCGACGGCTCGGGTGAGGCCTGCGCCCTGGACGGTCGCACCGGCCCCGTGATCTCACCGAACGCTCGTGCGCCACAGGACCCCGGTTTCGGGTACCGATCGATCGCCTTCCCGTCCGACTGGTCGACGGTGCCGCGTCCGGTCGCCGTCGTCACCACGTCCGTCGACAGCTACGTGGCCGCCGGCCAGGCGGCGTTCGCCGGCACGGGCGTCGATGCGTCGTCGGGCGCGATCCAGCAGTTGGTCGTGGCCGACCTCGACGGTGACGGCGACACCGAATCACTGGTGGCGTTCGGGGGCGACGGCTTCTCCACCCTGCTCCTCATCGACGCGAACACCGGAGCGTCGATCCGGATCGCCCGCAGCGCCGCCTCGACGACGCCACCGACCACGACCACGGAAGGCGACGACCCGGCCGGGGCCACCACGGTGTCCCCCGCCACTTCGCCGGCACCCACGTCTCCAGCGGACACCTTCGGCACGCTCGCCGTCGTCGATCTGAACGGTGATGGACGCTTCGAGATCGTCGCTCACGCATTCGAGGGCAGCAGCGCCGAGGTCACCGTCAGTACGTACGACGGCACCGAGGTCACCGCTGTCCTCACCGCAGGCTGCTGAAGCAGGCGCCGCCGAGCAGCGCTGCAACGACTCGGACGATGTTGCTCTACCAGGTGTCGATGTTGCGTCGGGTCCCGCGGGGCGCCTCGGGTGCTGCGGTGAGGAGCGTGCTGATCCAGCGGCGGGTGTCGGCGGGGTCGATCACGTCGTCGATCTCGAAGTGGCTTGCGATGCTGACCGCCTTGCCGTGCTCGTACATTCGATCGACCATCTGCGCGAAGAGTGCTTCGCGTTCGACATCGTCCTGTACAGCTGCGAGTTCCTTGCGGTAGCCCAGCCGGACGGCGCCTTCGAGTCCCATGCCGCCGAACTCGCCCGTCGGCCACGCCAGACACGCCAGCGGTGCCTTGGTCGAGCCGCCCATCATCGCCTGCGCTCCCAGTCCGTAGGCCTTTCGGGTGACGACGGTGATCGTGGGCACCGACAGGTTGGCGCCCGTGACGAACAGACGTGAGCAGTGGCGGACGAGCGCGGTCTCCTCCACATCGGGCCCGACCATCATCCCCGGCGTGTCGCAGAGTGTGATCAGGGGCAGACCGTGGGCGTCGCACAACTGCATGAACCGAGCGGCTTTGTCCGAACCGTCGCTGTCGATCGCCCCGCCGAGATGCTTCGGGTTGTTCGCCAGCACACCGACCGGACGCCCTTCGATTCGAGCGAGCGCCGTCACCATCCCGACACCGAACCCGCTGCGCAGTTCCAACACGGAGTCCACGTCGAACAGCCCGGTGATCGCATCGCGGATGTCGTACGCACGCAGTCGGTCGAGTGGCACCACGTCGCGCAGCGCCGTCTGGTCGGGAGCGACCCATCCCTCGATCGACCCCTGGAAGTACGACAGGTAGCGCTGGGCCACCGAGACGGCCTCGGCCTCGTCGGCGACCACGATGTCGACCACGCCGTTCGAGCTCTGCACCGCGATCGGGCCGATGTCGCCCGGAGCGAACACGCCGAGTCCTCCACCTTCGATCATCGCCGGGCCGCCCATGCCGATGTTCGAGTCCTCGGTGGCGATCACCACGTCACAGCAGCCGAGGATCGCAGCGTTGCCTGCGAAGCAGTATCCCGAGGCGATACCCACGATGGGAACCGTGCCCGACAACTCGGCGAACCACCAGAATGCCAGGCAGTCGAGGCCGCTCACACCGGGCGCATCGGTGTCGCCCGGTCGCCCACCGCCACCCTCGGTGAAGAACACGATCGGCGTGCGAAGTTGCTCGGCGACCTCGATCAGGCGATCTTTCTTGCGATGGTTCTGGTAGCCCTGCGTGCCGGCGAGCACGGTGTAGTCGTACGACATCACGGTGGTCTTGGCCCGCTCGGGCCCGAACAGGTCGCCGTTGACATCGCCGATCCCGCCGACCAGACCGTCGCCCGGCGTGTTCGCGATCAGGTCGTCGAGATCGCGTCGCCGTCGTTGGGCGGCAACGACGGTCGGCCCGTATTCGACGAACGTCCCCGGATCGACCAGGTGTGCCACGTTCTCGCGTGCCGTCCGCTTGCCCTTCGCATGGCGCTTCGCAACGGCCTCGCCTCGCTGGGCGTCGAGCCCCGCCTCGTGCCGCCGGATCACCTCGGTGAGATCGGGACGATCCAGTCCGCTCGGTCGCGCCGCACCTCCGGCCGGGTCGGGTGACCCGCTGGGCGGCGGCAACGACCCCTGCTCCGCTTCGACGGCCGGCCCCAGGGTCACCACTGCATCGCCGATCGCGAGTGTGGCCCCGATCGGCGCATCGACGCTCACCACCACGCCGGACACCGCAGCGACGACCTCGTGGTGCATCTTCATCGACTCGACGAGGGCGACGACCGCACCTGCTGTGACGGGCTGACCCGCCACGACCAGCACCTCCACGATCGTTCCCTGGAGTTCCGTGGTCACCGACACCCGATCCGACATCAGCGCAGTCTCGCGCTTCGCCCGCATCGAGTCCTCGCCCGAGACGTGCGCGCCGGAGGCGGGGTCAGCCCGAGTCGGCGGCAGGCGAACGCTGGAACGTCGTGATGGACACCTCGCCCATCACGAGGTCCGCGGCGACCGCAGCGAACAGCGCCGGGACGATGAAGCCGGGCTGTCCGGTGGTCTCGGCGACGAACATCACGGCGGCCAGCGGGACGCGATAGCCGGCCCCGAGGAACGCGGCGATGCCGAGGATCACGTACAACGTCGGGTCGAGTGTGCCGAACACCTCGCCGATGCCACGACCCACGATCGCGCCACCGACCACGAGGGGGATGAACAGCCCACCGACGCCGCCACCGGCGAGCGTGGTCGCCGTCGAGCACATTCGCAACACGAACACCGCAGCGAGTATCCACAGGGAGTGAGGGTCGGCGAGCCATCGGATCACCTCGTAGCCGGACCCGATCGAGAGGCTCTCGCCGGTGGCCGGATTGCCGCTCTCCGACGTGACGACCCGGGTCAGCAGGAAGATCGCCGTCAACAGCCCGCTCGTGATCATCAGACGGCTCGTGAGCGGACGCAGCGTGAAGGCCTTGGCGATACGGATCAGCTTCGAGAAGAGCCGTGCACCGAGTGCGCAGGCGATCCCGATCAACACAGCAGCGAAAAGGTCGACGTAGTCGAACAGCGATGCGATGCGCGCCTCGTCGGTGAACACGAAGATCGGACGGGTGCTGCTGAGCGCCACGAACGTGAGGTACCCCGATGCGCTCGCCACGAGCGCGGGGAGCAGCATTCGGCGAGCCATCTGGTCGCGGAACGGCACCTCCAGGGCGAAGATCGCACCTGTCGCCGGCGCCTTGAAGATCGCTGCCACGCCGGCGGCCGAGCCTGCGACGAGCAGCGTGCGGTAGTCCGCACCACGGAAGGACGCCGGGAGGCGACGTTGGATGATCGCGCCCAACGCAGAACCTCCGTAGAGCGACGGACCTTCGAGTCCCATCGCACCACCCGAGCCCAGTGTCGTCACCGCCGCAGCGATACGGCCCACGAACGCACGCCACCGAAGCGGATACTCCGAATCGTGGAATGCGCGCAGGTACTCGTCCGACGTGGCCGATGACGCCCCGGAGCCGACCGTTCGCAGGATGATCGCTGACGCGACGAGGCCGAGTGGAGGGATGACGAACCCCCACTTCCAGTCGGATTCCTTCCATGCGTCGAAGAGGAACTCGACCACGACGAACTCGAAGAAGCGCACGAGCAGCCCGGTGAGGGCGCCGGTGACAGCAGCGAGCAGCACGACTTCACGGGAGCGGGTGACCAGGTCGCGGAACTCGTCCGTGCGGAGATCCAGCGTGCCGGGTCGAATTGCCTTCGTCACCCGATCGGTCCACACGTTGGTCAACTCTAAGCCCCCGCGGCATCTCCGACTTCAGTTCTCGTCGGAACGTACGATGAATGAGCATGACCATCGCGCTCGTCACCGGTTCGGCCGGGCTCATCGGCTCCCAGGCCGCCGAACACTTCGCCGGACTCGGACTGCACGTGGTGGGCGTCGACAACGACATGCGCAAGGTGTTCTTCGGTGACGAGTCGTCGACGGCGTGGATGGCCACCGCCCTCGAACAGAAACTGGGGAACTCCTACACCCACGAGGCCCTCGACATCCGGGACCGCCCTGCCGTGGAACGACTCTTCGAGCAGTACGGCACGGACATCGGCATCGTCATCCACACCGCGGCACAACCGAGCCACGACTGGGCCGCACGCGATCCGTTCACCGATTTCGACGTCAACGCGGTCGGCACGCTCAACATGATCGAGAACACGCGCCAGCACTGCCCCGACGCCGTGTTCATCTTCACGTCGACCAACAAGGTCTACGGCGACACACCCAACCGGCTCCCGTTGAACGAACTCGAGACACGCTGGGAGATCGACCCGAGCCATCCGTACAACGACGGCATCGAGGAGGACATGTCGATCGACATGACCAAGCACAGTCTCTTCGGCGCCTCGAAGGTGGCTGCCGATGTGGTGGTCCAGGAGTACGGCCGGTACTTCGGGATGAAGACCTCGTGTTTCCGCGGCGGCACTCTCACCGGCCCCAACCACTCGGCCGCCGAGCTGCACGGTTTCCTCGCCTACGTCATGCAGTGCACGATGTCGGGCACGCCGTACCGGGTGTTCGGGTACAAGGGCAAGCAGGTCCGTGACGCGATCCACTCGTCTGACCTCATCAACTGCTTCGAGCAGGTGTACAACGCTCCCAGAAGTGCCGAGGTGTACAACATCGGTGGTGGACGGTTCTCGAACTGCTCGGTGCAGGAAGCGATCGAGTTGTGTGAGGACATCACCGGGAAGCGGCTCGACCACACCTACGTGGAGGACAACCGCATCGGTGACCACATCTGGTGGATCGGCAGCAACGCCCGCTTCCAGGAGCACTACCCCGGGTGGTCGCTGAAGTACGACGTGCGTGCGATCCTCGAGGAGATGTTCGAGGCGAACAAGGATCGCTGGGCGTGAGCGGCTGCTCCGCGGGGTCGCACGATGATCGACACAGCATGATCGACACAGCATGATCGACAGGGGAAAGGTCTCCGTTCTCGGCGTCCGCATCGATGCGGTCGACTACGAAGCCGCAACGGCACGGATCATCGCTGCGGCACACGACGGCCGGCCGTATTCGGTGTCGGCGCTCGCAGTGCACGGCGTGATGGAAGGCGTCGACGATTCGCAGCACATCAGTCGGCTCGACGACTTCGACCTGATCACGCCCGACGGGCAGCCCGTGCGATGGGCCATGAACTGGCTGCACGGAACCGCACTCCCGGACCGCGTGTACGGACCGAACCTGACGCTCAACGTGTGCCGCGCTGCTGCCGCCGGCGACCTTCCGGTCTACTTCTACGGTTCCACCCAGGAGGTGCTCGATCATCTCGCTGCGCGCCTCCCGACCCTCACCCCCGGGATCCGCATCGCCGGGATGCAGCCGTCGAAGTTCACCAGGTCGACCCCCGCCGAACTCGACGCCATCGCACAGGACATCAGGGCATCGGGGGCGAAGATCACCCTGGTCGGCCTCGGCTGCCCTCGCCAGGAGGTGTTCGCCTACGAGAACGCCCACCGCCTCTCGATGCCGCTCCTGGCGGTCGGTGCGGCATTCGACTTCCACGCTGGTCTCGCAACGGAACCACCCCAGTGGGTCCAGCGCGCCGGCCTGCAGTGGCTGCAACGACTCGTCGCGAACCCGCGGCGTCTGTGGCGCCGTTACCTGATCCTCAACCCGCGGTACGTGGTTCGTGTCGTGACCCAGAAGCTCGGCCGGTACACACCGACGCCGGGAGAAGCACCCGACCACGTCGGCCACAGCTGAACGGAACCCCATGGCACGCACACGTCAACTCTCGGTGAGTCGCACCAATCTGCTCTGGCTGATCGTCGTCCTGTGCGCGGCCGCGATCGGGTTCGTCGCAGGCGGTTGGAAGATCGCTCTGCTCGCCGCCGCACTGTCGTTGGTCGCCAGCGAGGTGTTCGAGCGGCGAGCGCGGGCCCGCCGCCGGGTCGGTTGACAGGACCGGCGGCTCGCAGCCGGGTCAGCTGCCGGCGTTGTCGCCGAACATCGCCCGTGGGGTCTTGGCGATGATCCGCAGGTCCATCCACAGCGAGACGGACTCGACGTAGTCCACGTCCCACTGGCCGTTCTCGTGCATCGGACCGTCGCCCCGCGCCGAGATCTGCCAGAGGCCGGTCAGTCCGGGCTTCACGAAGTGGCGTTGCTCGAGTCCGGGGCGATACAGGGCGGTCACCGATTCGAGTTCCGGACGGGGCCCGACGATGCTCATCTGGCCTCGTGCGACGTTGAACAGTTGTGGCAACTCGTCGAGGCTGTGGCGGCGCAGGAAACGACCCATGTCGGTGTGGCGCGGGTCCCCGGTCGACTTGTGCGTCTCGCGACGGTCGTGGATGACGTCGAGACGTTGGCCACGTCGATCGGGGCGCATCGTCCTGAACTTGAGGACCTCGAACACCTCGCCGTCGAGTCCGACCCGACGTTGACGGAACAGCACCGGGCGACCCATGGTGGCAAAGATCACGATGCCGATCGCCGCCATCGGCATGGCGAGCACGACCAACCCCACCACAGCAGCGGCCCGGTCGATCGCCGGCTTGAGAAACGTCGTGTAGATCGTGCGGCGCCGGCGAACCGTGCGCATGGGCGTCATGTCCGCCGACCGCATCTCGACCACGTCACCGGGACCGTCGAACCGGACGTCATGAACATCGGCGGCAGTCATTCGTCGACGGCCGCCTCGCCCGGATTCGAACGAACTCGAAGTCGGAGCGGGCTCTGCGGACGGGGCGAGCGCTCGACCGTTCGTCTGCGTCGCCTGCATGCTCATCTCGGACTTCACCTTCAAGATGTCGGCTGGAATCCGCAGGACATGAGGATCTCTTCGATGAACAAGTGCACGAGCCGGTCGGCCGAGACACGAAGAGTCCCGGAACCATTGGGCCATCGTCGACGACGGCGATGACCTCGGTCGGTTGTGGGCGCCCACGGTCGGTGGTGTCGGCACCGATCGGGGCCACTCCGGCGGTCCCCGATCGGGTCTGCGACCACCACTACGATCGCACCGGTGACGAGTTCGATCAGTTCCGACGGCCTGCGCGCCGTCGTGAAGCACGGAGTGCGACTCGGTGCAACTGCGACATCGCGTTGGCGAAGCGGCCCGGACCTCGTCATCGTCGGCGTGAAGCGCGGCGGCACCACGTCGCTGTTCCGAGACATCGAGCGGCACCCGGCGATGTGCCCGCTCGTTCCGTCGGCACGCCGACTGCCGCTACGCGAGAATCAGAAGGGCGTCCACTTCTTCGACACCGGCTTCGATCACGGCGAGCGATGGTACCGAGGCCACTTCCCGACGGAGTTGACCCGTCGGCGCCGGGCCCGTCGAGTCGGCATGGCGTTCACGGCCGAGGCGAGCCCGTACTACTTCTTCCAGCCACTCGCCGCTCGACGGGTCGCCGCTGCGCTTCCCGAGGCGCAGTTCGTCGTGCTGCTCCGCGACCCGGTCGAGCGCACGGTGTCACACTGGTCCGAGCAGACCCGGAACAGGGTCGAGACGCTGACGCTCGCCGAGGCGATCGATGCCGAGGAATCGCGGGTCGGTGACGCCGGGGCCCGGCTGGCCGACGGGTCGGTCTCGACGAGCCTCGCGCACGAGCAGCAGAGTTACGTGGCGCAGAGCATGTACGCCGCATCGATCCAGCGCTGGTTCGATGCAGTCGGGCGCGATCGCCTCGTCGTCGCGTTCTCGGAGGACTACTACCGCGACCCCTCGAGCGTGATCAGCGAGATCACCGATCGACTGGGCGTCGCTGCGATGACACACAACCAGATCGGCCGGCACCGAAACGCTGCGCCGCGTGCCAGCGCTGTCACCCCCGATCTGGAAGCGCTGTTGGTCGAACGGTTCCGTTCCGACGTGGCCGCGGTCGGCGAACTCATCGGCCGTCGCCCTCCGTGGCCGAGGTTCGACTCGTCCACCTCGTCATGAGAGCGCCGTCGTGAGAGCGTCGTTTGTGAGAGCGTCGTTTGTGAGAGCGTCGTCGTGAGGCATGCATGGTGAAGGTGTTGCAGCTGCACGCCGAATACCGGACACCGGCGGGCGAGGACACGGTGGTCGAGACCGAAGCCCGTGCGCTGCGTCGTGGCGGGCACGACGTCGAGCAGGCGATCGAGCACAATCCTGCGAGGGCCGTCGCTGCGCTCCGGTCACTCGTGAGGAGCAGGTACAACAGGGTCACCGCCGCACAGGTCAGCGAACTCTGCGGCACCACCCGGCCCGATGTCGCCCACGTCCACAACACCTGGTTCGCGCAGTCCTCCTCGGTGATCGATGCAGTGGCCGATGCCGGCATCCCGACCGTGATGACGATCCACAACTACCGCCTCGGCTGCCTCGGAGTCGACCTCTTCCGGGACAATGCGATCTGCACGAGTTGCGTCGGCCGCTCGCCCGTCGCCGGCATCGTCCACCGCTGCTACCGGGACTCGCTGGCGCTGTCGGCGGTGATGGCCGTGGAAGTCATGTCGACGCGTCGACGTCGCACTCTGGACCGGATCGACCGCTTCGTGGCTCCTTCGGCGTTCATGGCCGACCGCCTGGTCGACATCGGGGTCCCTGCCGATCGGCTCACCGTGAAACCCCACTTCACGCCCGACCCCGGCCCTCGAACGGCAGCACCTTCGACGTCGAACGAGGTGCTGTTCATCGGTCGACTCGCGTCGGCGAAGGGCATCCGCACCCTGTTGCGAGCATGGGAGCGGCACTCGTCGGCCGCGTCCCGCGTCGGTTCCAGCGCACTCCGGCTCACGATCGTCGGTGACGGGCCGCTCGCATCGGAGGCACACGAGTCGGCGCCGCGGGGCGTGGAGTTCGCCGGATGGCTGTCGCATGCCGAGGTACAGCAAAGGATGCTCCGAGCCCGTGCCTTCGTCTTCCCGTCGGAATGGTACGAGCCGTTCGGGATGGTCCTGATCGAGGCGATGGCTGCCGGAACCCCGGTCGTCGCGACCACCGCCTCCGACGCCGCCCAGATCACGGGCACGCCTGCTCGACTCGTGGCCCCCGCAGGCGACGAACGGGCGCTGGCAGCCTGTCTCGGCGAGTTGGACGATGCCACCGTCGACGAAGCGGGTCGACTCGCACGACGTCGATTCGAGGAGACCTACAGCGAGGACATCGGACTCGAAGCGCTCGTCGATCTCTACAGATCGGTGATCGACGGGCGGTGTCGGCGATGACACGCCGCACCACATGGCAACGTGTCCCGCTGGCCCCACGGTTGGCGCTCCACCCTCGCAGCGGGCGCTCCGGTTCGAGCGTGCAGGCCCTGGCCGGGTCATCGGACTGGCGGCGACGACTCCTCGATCGCTTCGGCTCGAGCATCGTGTCCGTCGCCGGCACGTCACTGCTGGCACCTGCAGCACCTCCAGGGTGGCCCGACGCATCCTGGGAGGAACTCGACGACGAACTGGGCGGCGCTCTCCCCGGCCTGCAGTTGATCGGTGCGGTGTCACCTCGCCAGCAGGGTCGGGAACGGCTGTCGCTTCTCGGGCGCATGACGGGCAACCTCGTCGTCGTCAAGCTCGGCCGCGACGACGCGGGCAACGAGGCGCGTGACGACGGGAGCCTGGACCGCGAGCTGCGCGCGTTGCAACTCCTTGCCGGCGACCCGCTGCCCGGAATCGCCACTCCCGAACCGCTCGACGCCGGATCGGTCCGATTCGCCGACTCCACGGTCCACTACCTGGTGACCACATCGATTGCACTGCACCGCCAGCGGCCGGCCGTCGACGAACCACTGCGCAGCTTCGAGTCCGACCTGGGGAGCCGTCTGGGCGCACTCTCGCGGAGCGGGATGGACGCAGGCCTGGGCTGCGACCTGGTGCCCGTTCACGGCGACCTGACGCCGTGGAATCTGCGTCGGACGCCGCGGGGTCTCGCTCTGTTCGACTGGGAGGCGGCCGGGTGGGGGCAACCTGGATCCGACATCGCGCTCTACCGCACGGCGAGCGACAGCATCCGGCGGCCGTGGGCGAGGCGTCCGAGGGGGCGAGCGTCGTGACCGCCATGCGCGCCCTCGTGGTCCACAACTTCTACCGGTCGGAGAACGCCTCGGGAGAGAGCCTGTCGGTCCTCGACGAAATCGACGGTCTGCGCGACCTCGGCTGGGACGTCGAGGTCATCAGTTCCGACAGCGACGTCATCGCACGAGGCGACGTCTCGTTCGGGGACCTCGCACTGCGCCCGATCTACAGCCGAAGCAGCGTGGCACGGGTGCGCGACGCAACGCGCCGGTTCCGGCCGCACGTCGCGCTGGTCGAGAACCTGTTCCCGCTCCACTCACCGTGGGTGATCCGAACGCTCCGATCGCGTGGCGTGCCCGTTGCCGCCGGGGTTCGCAGCTACCGGATGTTCTGTGCCGCGTCGAACCTGTATCGCGATGGGTCGTCGTGCCGCGACTGCGTCGGATCCGTGGCCAACCTGGCCGCGATCCGCCATGGTTGCTACCAGAACTCGCCGCTGCGCACGGTGCCCATGTCGACGTCGCTCGCGTTGCACCGTTCCACGTTCCGTTCGATCGACACCCTCCTCGCCGTGTCCGGGTTCGTGCGCGACGAGTTGATCGGGGCGGGCTTCGACGCCGCCAAGATCGTGGTGCGCCCGAACTTCGTCGACGACCCCGGTGCGGTCGATCCGTCGGTCGGCGACGGGTTCCTCTTCGCTGGGCGCCTCACGGAGGACAAGGGTGTGGGGGCGATGCTGGAGGGTTGGAAACGGTCGGGTGCCTGGCGGGAGCATCGCATGCGCATCGCCGGGAGCGGTCCGATGGAGACCCTCTTCGCCGACCTCGAACCCATCCACCGGGTCGAGCCGCTCGGACTGATCGCCCACGACGAGATGATGGAGATCGTGCGGTCGGCCGCGGTGACGGTCGTGCCGTCACTCTGGCCCGAGCCGTTCGGACGCGGCGTGATCGAGGCCGCGGCACACGGTCGGGCCTCGATCGTCTGCCGACGTGGCGGTGTGGCGAGCCTCGTGATCGACGGTGAGACGGGTTGGATCGCAGAGCCCGATGCCGACGGCATCGCTGCCGCGTTCCGTCGGGCCGCAGATCGTTCGGAACAGGCGCGTCGTGGGTCGGCGGCGCGCCGCCACTACGAGCGGTATTACACCCGCGAAGCGTCGCTCACCGTGCTCGACGACCAGCTCCGGCGCCTGGCACGCCGCGGTGTCACACGCTGACGAACGTCAACACTGTCTCAAGTTCCGCACTCAAGCCGGGGCCCCGACCCGCCGAAGAACGAGCACGATGAGCAACTCGACATCGACCTCTCCTGCCGGAGCATTCCGGCCTGCGTCGCCCGGGGACACCGGGCAGTCCGCCATCGGCCCGGTGGAGGCGTTCTGGCGATTCCGCTCGTGGACCCTCCCGATCACCGTCGTGATCGGCATTCTCGCAGCCCTGGCTGCGCTGGCGACTTCCGGCACGTCGACGGCCACCACCACGCTCTACCTGACCGACCCCCGGGGCGCGCCCGTGTTCCGTGACGGGTCGAGCAACCCGGCCGACCTCGGTCGGTATGCCCGCCAGCGCGCCGAGTTCGCCCAGTCGGCGAACGTCCTCAACCAGGTCGTCACGGAACTCGACGCGTTGCGCGCCGCGGACCCGTCGATCGAGGCCGCCGACGTCGACTCCCTGGACGACATCGTCGAGGCGGCGGCCACGCCTTCGGCGGACGTGCAGATCGACTGCACCGCGACCGACCCCGAGCACGCTCTGCTCGTGTGTCGCAGCGTCGTGCAGACCTATGTGGAACTCGCGAACGAGGACATCCAGGAACGGGCGAGCGTCCAGATCGACGTCCTGCTGAGTGAACGCACCCGACTCATCGCCGATGCCGACTCCCAGCCCAGTTCGATTGCGGACATCGACGGTTCGATCGCCGACATCCGCAAGCAGGCCGCGCTCTTCGGGAGCGGCGTCGAGTTCGTGGAGCCCGCTCAGGTGCAGGAGGACACGCGCATCGTCCCCGCCCTCCAGTTCGGCGTGGCCGGCCTGCTCTTCGCCGCCTTCGCGATGGCCGCCCTCGCCTGGTTCCGAGCCGGCCGACGCCCCATCGTCAACTCGGGGTCCGACGCCACCGCAGCGCTGCGGGCACCGTTGCTCGGCGAGATCGTCGCCAGCCCCCACGAACCCTTCGCCTCGGCCAGTCCGCCCGGTTCGGCCTATCAGTTGCTTGCGACCAGTCTGGGTGCCGTGCATCCCGACGGCGGCATCGTGCTCGCCGGCAGCGCCACACCGAGCCAGAACGCGCCCGAGACCATCGCACGCATGGCAACCGCATCGGCGCGCGAAGGGCGACGGGTGCTCGTCGTGGACGGCGACACCGAAGGCCGACGCCTCAGCCGCCTCTTCGGCCAGGAGCAGACCAACGGCGGCCTCACCGAGTTGCTCGCCGGCCTCACCTCCTTCGACGAGGTTCGCCGATCGATCGGCGTCGGCGGTGCGGCGACGCTCGACCTGATCACCGGTGGTCGACCGATCGACGATCCGTCGAGCCTGTTCCGCTCCCAGCAGGGTCGCGAGATCTTCACATCGTTCCGCAGCCGGTACGACCTGGTCCTCGTTGCGATTCCCCCGCTGCTCACCGCCGCCGACGGCTCCGCTCTGGCCAGCGGCGCCGACGGTGTGGTGCTGGTCGTCGACCGCGGTTCGGAGTCGCATGATCTCGACACGGTGCGCCAACGCCTCGATGTGCTGCGCACGCCGATGATCGGCGTCGTGTTCGACCATCGCCTCGGAGCTCACTGACCGATGGCCGGTCGGTCCGGCAAGCCGCTCGCCGCCGTCGCGTCCCAGGGAATCGTCGCCGGCTCGAGTCTGCTTCTCCAACTGGTCGCCCTCTGGAAGATCGGTGAACGCGGACTCGGCCAGTTCGCACTGCTCTTCGGGATCCTGGTCACGATCAATTCGATCCAGTCCGGATGGTTGGGCGACTCGCTCACCGTTCTCGATCGCTTCGAGCCGGGCATCCGTCGCGCGCTGGTGCGATCACAACTGGCGGTCGTGATCCTCGTGTTCGCCGCCGCCACGCTTCTCGCGCTGCCCGTCGGCGGCGTGGGACTCACGACCGCCGTGTTGTTCGGTGTCGCGTCGACGGCGTGGGCGATCGAGGAGACGTTCCGACGGCTGCTGATCGCCCGGCGAGAGTTCACCAAGCTCCTCGTCAACGACGCCGCATTCGCCATCGGTTCGTTCGGCCTCGTCGGGTTCGTCGTCGTCACCGGCGCCACGTTCGAGTTGGAGACCCTGGTCCTCGCGTTGCTGGCCGGGGCCGCGGTGGCGATCGCCGTCGGTGTGATCCAGCTCCCGGCTGTCGAACTCTCCCGCGGCATCCTCGGGCCGTCGCAGATGCGCACGGTTGCATCGTTCGCCGTGTGGCGTGCCGCACAGGTCGGTCTGCGTCCCGGAAGCCAGACCATCGTGCGTTTCCTGGTCGTGTGGGTGGCCTCCGAGGCGGCACTCGGCCAGCTCGAGGCCGCCCGCCTGGTGCTCGCTCCGGTCCTGACCGTCGTCAACGGTGCAGGGGTGTACCTGTTGCCGACCTACTCCTCCCAGGCGCGCGATCGGCGCCCGTTGCGCCCCTCGGTGCCGTTCGCGATGCTGATGGTGGCAGCGATGGCCGGCGCATACGGCGCCCTTGCCATCGCGTTCCGCCGGCCTCTCACCGAGCTGCTCACCGACGGCGCAACGGCTGTCACGCTGACGGCCCTGCTGGCGTGGACGGCGTATTCGATCGGCTTCGGTGCCGGCGTACCGGCCGGCAACGCACTCGTCGCGAAGGGCAGATCTCGTGACGCCTTCTCGGTGCGGATCGTCGATGCCGTGGTGGGCGTGACAGCGTCGGCGGTCATCGCCCTCACGATCGGCAGTGACGCCGTCCCGTTCGGCCTGGCACTGGGCACGTTCGTGGGTGCGACCCTCCTGCTTCGCGGGCTGCGCGATTCCGACAACCCCGGCTCCCCACTCCCGGCTCCAGACGCGACGCAACGCGTCACCAATCTTCCAGCGCCGACGTCAGCAACGACACCGGCCATCGCGCGCAGCGGAGGCCCCGACGCCGGGCCGGCCGACGAGGCCCTCCAGATCCTTCTGGACATCGACGTGGACCGGGTCGACAGGCCCGCCGACACCGGCCCGGTCGTGTTCGGAGACATCTCGACGATGCATGGATCTGGCGACGACACTCTGCAGTGGACTCCGCCGCTCACACGACTCCCCCGACCCCGCATCGCCCGTACCGCCATCGGCGACCACTCCCCGTTCGGCTCCGACGGAGCGGCACGGCGCGCTCTGAAGCCCATCGAGCGCGACCGGTGGCTCTGGCTGCTCCCACTCGTCGCCATCGTCGCCACCGAGTACAAGTTCCGGCGACGCCCCATCGACGAAGCGCTGGGCGGCGCGATCGACCTGATGATCATCGCCGAACTCGGCGTGTACGCCCTGATCGGCCTGTGGGCGGTGTGGCGCCTCGCGCCGACGAGGCCTCGCCTCACGGCGCTCACCGTGACCATGTGGGGCTACATCCTCACGACTGCAGCGAGTTCGCTCTACTCGGCCTTCCCGCTCCTCGCGCTCGCCCGCGGCGTGCAGTTGGTCATCATCGGCGCCGTCATCCACGTGATCGCCACCGACGGGCGGATCCGTCAACTCACGAAGCTGATCCACGGTTGGATCGTCCTGCTGACCGTGTCGATCGCGGTCGGGCTCGCCTACGTGGCGCCGACAACCGGCCCGCAGGAGGGCCGCTTCACCTGGCTCCACGTGCACAGCGTGAGCGCAGGTTCGATGCTCGCACTCTCCACACCGATGTTGCTCGGTCTGTGGTTCTCTGCGCAGCAGCGGGACAATCCGATCGCCCTGCCCTGGCCGCGATGGGTCTACGGATCGCTCCTCGTCGTGCACGGCGTCTTCCTCCTCGCCACCCGCACCCGTGGATCGATCGGCGGGTGCTTCGTCGCTCTCGCCGTGATGGCGTGGATCTGGTCGGGGCAGAAGGCGAAGCCGCAGTTGGTCCTCGCCAGCCTCGTCGGCGGTGGCGCCTCGCTCCTCGCTTTCGGCGGGCCGGTGCTGTCGTTCCTGACCCGAGGCGAGTCCGCCGACCAGATCGGCACGTTCAATCGTCGTACCGAGATCTGGAGCCTGGCGTGGGAGTCGTTCCTCGTGCGCCCACTGCACGGACTCGGTTTCACCTCGGCGAAGGGCGTCTTCTTCGACGAGACCGGATTGGGCGGTGCCCACAACGCGCTCATCAACGTGATGATCGACGCCGGTCTCGCCGGGCTCCTCTGGTGGTTCGCACTGTTGATCGCCGTCGGCGTCGGGATCTTCCGGCTCGGCCGCGGGGCGCGTCGTCGAGAACTCGTCGCAGGCGCGACCGGATCGGCACGATCCGACCACGTCGTCCTGGTCGGGATGTTCGTGGCGAGCCTGATCAACTCGATCACCACCGAAGGCCTCGGTGCCGGCGTGAACGTCTCGGCGATCTGGCTGTACCTGATGGTCGCCTGGATCTGCGTGCTCCGTCGTGACGCCCCGCCTGCGCAGGCAGAACCGGCCGCGCACTCGTCATCAGCGGCCGACGCCATGAGCGTCGACCGCTGATCGAATCGACCAACACCCGACGCGCCCGCCGGAACCTGACCGTCGGGACACCGGTCGTCGAGCGATTCAACCGGTGATGCTCACCAGCTTCTGCACGAAGCAGGGCAAAGACATCCATTCGGTGCCTGACACCGTTTGACACTGCGGGCCCCGTGATGGGTGTCGTCGGTCTCGCGACTGCGGTTGGGATCGCCGGATCGGTTTCCTGTCTGATCGGGCTCCGCTTCGGCTCGGTCCGGACGAATTCGTAGCCGGAGACAGCCAGTGGCCGGTCTGGCTCGACGGGATCGACGCCGCGCACAAGGTCCACAGCGGACGCTACGAACCTCTCGGGCGAAATCACCAACTCTGCCGAACCGCATGTCATGAGACGCTCTCGGTCCTGACTTCATGGCATTTCTCCTACATTTTATCGAACGTGTGCTTGCTTTTCGGTCGAGGACGCGCTACCATCTCTTCATGGGAGAGGTCTCGGGCGACACGCTGGTCACGGCTTCAGCCGACATCGCGTTCGTCGACGACGTGTTCGACTCGACCGCCGGCCACCTCAACGTGCAGCACGCACGACTCGTG
>JBBSOH010000012.1:0-29353 GCA_038259945.1 Acidimicrobiales bacterium | reverse complement strand
ATTCCGTCGACGATGCGACAGCGGACACCGTCGCCGAAGGTGAGGGCTGACGTGATCGTGCCGATCCGACGATCCGCCGGACGTCGCCTTGCTGCCGGCGTCCTGGCGCTCGGCCTCGTCGCCGCAGCATGCGGTGACTCCGATGCCGATGTCGTGAGCGATCAGTCCGAGTCGGCATCCCCGGCCACCCAGCCGACCGACGATGCGGTCGGTTCGACCGAGAGCGCCGATGCCGGCGGCGCCGTTGGCGGGGACGCTGTCGAGGACGGTGCTACAGAGGGTGGTGCGGCTGCTGACGGTCTGGGTCCGATCGACGGGAACTGCGAACCGCTCCCCGACACCGACGAGTCCACTCAGTCCTTCGATGCTGCGCCGTCGATGTGCCTGGAGGAGGGCGCCGTCTACACCGCCACCGTCGCCACGAGCGCCGGAACGATCACGATCGACCTCGATCAGTCGATCGCGCCCGAAACGGTGAACAGCTTCGTGTTCCTCGCTCGCAACAACTACTTCGACGGCACCGTCTGCCACCGGATCATCGAAGACTTCGTCGTGCAGTGCGGCGATCCGACCGCCACGGGCACCGGTGGCCCGGGCTACTCGTTCCCGGACGAACTCCCGGCTGCGGGGCAGTACGAGGTCGGTTCGATCGCGATGGCCAACAGCGGCCCGAACACCAACGGGAGCCAGTTCTTCATCATCACCGGCGCCAACGGCGTCCAATTGCCGCCGCTGTACAGCTTGTTCGGTCAGGTCCCCGCCGACGACCTCGGCGTGGTGGACACGATGAACTCCCAGGCGTCACTCGACCCGAGCGGTGTTCCGCCCACGACCGAGCTGCGGATCGAGTCCGTTCAGATCACCCAGTCCTGACCACGATCGTCCGACGGTGCCCGGCACCGTCGGACGTTCTCAGACGGTGAGGGCGTCGGCGAGGGCGTCGAGGATCGCTTCGCCGACGCCGATGGTGGCGAGGTAGTTGCGGATCGAGCCGTGCTCGGCGACCAGTTCGTCGAGTGTGTTGGCCATTGCCTGCGGATGAGCTGCGAGCATGAACGACGGGGTCTCGTTCATCCGGGCGGCCATGTCGGGATGGTTCGACTCGACCCACGTCCGCATCCGTTCCATCCCCGCCCGGGTCAGGCCGTAGTCGGCCACGATCACGTCGCGGTGGACTCCGAGGCCGCCGAGCACGAGGGCCGCGAGCACCCCGGTGCGGTCCTTGCCCGCCGCACAGTGGAACACAGCGGGCGCTGCTGCGGGCACGGCCAGCTGGTGGATCGCCTGTGCGAACCGGTCGCCGCCGACCGCGAGCATGTCGCGGTACGCCCACGTGAGGAAGTCGACCTCTCCCTGCTCCGACTCGTCGAACGTGGGGACGTGGGCGTCATGCCACGTGGCATCGATGATCGAGAGCGCATGGAACGCCACCGGGTACCGCTCGAACGGGAACGTGCCGTACTGCTCGATCTCGGGCCCCGAGCGCAGGTCGATGACGGTGCGGATGCCGATCGCGTCGAGCAGGTCGAGGTCGGAATCGGAGAGGCGGTACAGGCCATCGGCTCGGAAGAGCCGACCCCAACCGATCGTCCGGCCATCGCCCAACACGTAGCCTCCGAGGTCACGGAAGTTGTGGACGCCGTCGAGGACGACCAGACGGTCGGGGTCGTCGACGATGGTCACGTCGACGCCGTACCGCCCCGCGCTGTCCGTCTCGTGTGTCGTCTCGAGCGCGTTCGTCATGACGAACACGTAACCAGCGGTGGGTGAACGTGAGTTGAACTCGGCGGCGTTGATCGGTCACACAGGGCGTGACCCGTGTCCCTCCCGGAGTTCGTCGACCGGCGGATCGTCGGCGGCCCGGGTGCCGTGCAAGGCACGGAACAGCAGGTGCACGGCGAGCGGCAGGGTGATGATCAGCGCAGCGCTCGCCACGACCAGTCGGGCGCCGGCAGCCCAGCCGAGTTCGATCGACGCTCCGACCGAGGCGATCAGGAACGCGACCGGGCTGGCCTTGCCTGCCGCGTGGATGCGGGCATACGGCGTCTTCAGCTTCAACAGCCCGACCGCTGCGAGCACGATCACCGCAACCCCACCCAGGACGAACGCCCACGACACGGGGTGCACGGCGACGGTCTGGGCGGTGAGGGCGGTGATCCGCTGTGCGGCGATCATCTGGGTCGCTCCATGAAGCGTGCGACTGCCACGGTCGCGGTGAAACCGATGATCGCGATGACCACCAACAGGTTCAGCAGCACCGCGTCTCCCGTGACCACGGCATCGACCACGATCGCCGTCATCAACGAGACGAGCAGGAGGTCGAGGGCGATCACCCGGTCAGCGATCGTCGGACCCGTCACGAGCCGGTAGATCGCGGCCATCGCTGCGAAGACCAGTCCGGCGTAGGCGATGAGGATCATCGCGCCAACTCGTCGCCCACGGCCGCGTTGCCCGCCGGTGCAGTCGACGTGGCCGACGGTCTCGGCGGGAACGCACGGTGGACGAGCGACACGAGCAGATCGACGTGCTCGACCACCGCCTCTCGTCGATCGTCGTGCAGAACGTGCAGGTAGATCGTCGACGCCCCGTCGCCGGAGTCACCCTCACCTGCGACCACGGCGGTCCCCGGCGTCACGGTGATCGCGATGTACAGGAACAGCAGGTGCGGTGCGGCCTCGGGCGGGACGCGCACCGCGATGATCGCCTCCTCGGTGTGGTCGGTGGGTGTGAGCACTTCACGCACCACCACCCCGGTCGACACCACGAGGTCGACGAACACGACCCACAGCAACCGCAGGAGCGGGACCAGCCGGACCCTGCCCTGCGTCTTCGAGCCGGCGAACGACGCTGCGCCCGACACGAGCAGGCCGCTCGCGACGTTCGCCGCACTCACGCTGCCCCACAACGCACACCAGGCTGCGGTCAGGGCGACCACCGATGCGAGACGTCGCGGGGAGACCGAGCGCGCCATGGCGCCGGAAAACTGTCGCGCGGCGCTCACCGCTCGCTCCCGAGCACGTCGGTCACGTACACCTCGCCGTCGAGCAGTTCGGTCGCAGCCCGCTCGCTCATGTCCCACAGCGGACCGGCGAACAGCGCGATCGCGAGTGTGAGCGCTGTGGCCGCACCGGTCGTGGCCGACATCGTCGACCAGCCGCGGGCGGTGGCAGGACGCGGGGCCCACTCCTCGGAATCCGGGGCGTGGAAGGCCGGTGCATTCTGCGGGCCCCAGAACACGCCGATCCAGATCTTGACCATCGACAGCAACGTGAGCGCACTTCCGACGAGGGCGACGACGACGATCGCAACGGCTCCTCCGTCGATCCCGGCATCGATCAGTGCGAACTTCGCGACGAACCCCGAGAACGGCGGCAGGCCGGCCAGGCTCAGCGCCGGGAGGGCGAAGGCGACAGCAAGCCACGGTCGGGTCGACACGAGCCCGCCGAGTCGACTCAACGCCGAGGTCCTGCGGTCGGTCTCGATCATCGCACCGACGAGGAACAGCACGGTCTTCACCGGGATCTGGTGGACGACGAAGACGATCGCCCCGGCGACGCCCGCCACGGAGAACAGGCCGAGCCCCATCAGCATGTAGCCGATCTGACTGACGATGTGGAACGACAGGATGCGCTTCATGTCGTCCTGCGCCAGCGCGCCGAGCACGCCGACGATCATCGTGAGCCCGGCGATCACGAGGATCACGGTGCCGAGGTCGTCCATCGACATCAGGGTGTGGAACCGGATCATCACGTACACACCGATCTTGGTGAGCAGCCCGGCGAACACCGCCGTGATCGTGGTCGGCGCCGTCGGGTAACTGTCGGGCAGCCACGAGAACAGCGGGAACATCGCCGCCTTCGTGCCGAACACGACGAGGAACCACAGCCCGATCCCCCACCTCATCGCCGTGTCGAGTTCGGGGATCCGCTCCACGAGCAGTGCGAGGTTGACGGTGCCGGTGGCCGCATACACGAACGCCACACCGAACAGGAACAGGGTGGACGCGAACAGGTTGATCACGACGTAGGTCATGCCGGACCGCACCTGGCCCTGCCGCCCCTGATGGGTGAGCAGCACGTAGCTCGCGACCAGCATCAACTCGAACGCGACGAACAGCGTGAACAGGTCCCCGGTGAGGATCGACAGAGCGACACCGGCCGTGAGCACCAGCAGCATCGGCGCCGCCACGGTCGGATCGGCGCCCGAACTGCTTCGACGCTGACCGATCGAGAACGCTTCGACGAGCGTGATCGTGACCATCGCGACGGCCAACACCAGCGCGGCGAACATGTCCGCGACGAGGACGATGCCGAGTTGGGGGGCCCACCCGCCGACTCGCACGACGAGGCTGGTGTTCGCTTCCACGTGCACCAGGAGCAGCACCGACATCACGCTCACACCGAGCAGCGCGGCGAGCACGATCACGTCACGGAGCAGGGCCCGTCGACGTACCGCGAGCGACGACATCGCCGCGAGCAGCGGCACCACCACGACGAGTCCGACCAACAGGCTCATCGTCCGCCCTCGCAACGATCGGCCGCCGAACGTTCGCTCTCGGCCCGGTCGGCGATGCGCCGATCCTCGAGGTCGTCCTCCACGAGGTCGTCGCCGCTCAGTTGACGCTGGCGACCGGCCAGCGCGAGGAGGAAGAGCGTGAGTCCGAACGAGATCACGATCGCGGTGAGTGACAACGCTTGTGGGAGCGGGTCGGCCGAGTCCGCCGGTGTGTCCAGGCGGTCGGCGAGCGGCGGTTCACCCGCACGGCCTCCGGAGGTGACGAGCGCGAGAACGGCCGCATGGCCGAGCAGAGCGAAGCCGAGCACGATCCGGCTGAGTGCCCGCGATGTGACGAGGTAGGTACCGATCGCAGTCAGTGCACCGACCACGAGGATCAACACGCCGCTCACGGTGCCACCTCCGGCCGGCCCGGCGGCGTGTTGATCGGCGACGTGTTGATCGGCAACGTCTCGACCGGTGCGGTGTCGACCGGCGACGTGCTGGTTCGCGACGTGCTCGTCGGGTTCGTCTGCGTCGTGCGGTCGGGAACGGGGTCCGTGGCGATGTCGGAGATGGTGTCGGGCTCGCCGGCCATCGACAGTGCGTCGAGCATCGCGAGGATCAGGCCGACGACGACCAGCACGACGCCGGTGTCGAAGATCAGTGCGGTGCCGGCCTTGACCTTGCCGAGCACGGGGAACGTCGTCTCCCAGATGTACTGGTCGAGGACGACGTCGCCGATGGCGAGAGGTGCTAGCGCGACGATCCCGATGATCACGCCGCCACCGGCCATCATCCGGACCGGATGCTGCGGCACGCTCAGGCCGGTGGCGCTGCGCAGAGCCATCACTGCGCCGAGCACCAGACCCCCTGCGAACCCACCACCGGGCTGGTTGTGCCCGGCGAAGAACAGGACCGTCGCCACGACGATCGCCAGCGGACTCGCGAGCCGGATCCCGTCCTGCACGACGAGTGAGCGATCGGCGATCACGATGCCACCTCGCGGACAACCGCAACGTCACGAGCAGCGTCACGAGCAGCGTCACGAGCAGCATCACGGACGACGGCTCGGGCATCGGGTTCGTCGCCGTCATCGGCATCGGGGTCGGGGTCGGCTCGGCCCGAGCGGGAGATCGCGAGGATGCCGACAGCGACGGCAACCAGCACCACGACTTCGCCGAACGTGTCCAGTGCACGGATGTCGGTGAGGATCACGTTGACGACGTTGTTGCCGCCCCCGGTGTCCGCCGCCTGGTCGACGAAATCCGCCACCGGCGCAACGCCGCTGGGGTTCGAAGCGGCCGCTGCGAGACCGAGCGAGACGGCGCCGCCGAGGCCGACAGCCACGACCGTGCGGACCGTCCGCCACACGTAGCCGACCTGTGGAAAGTTCGTGCTGAGGCGACCGAGACCGATCACGAACGCCACGACGACGACGGTCTCCACGAGCAACTGCGTGAGGGCGAGGTCGGGCGCTCCCTGCGCGACGAAGATTCCGGCCATGCCGAACCCCACCGAGCCGAGTCCGAGCGCAGCACCCAGTCGGCCGGGGATCCGCACCGTGCCGACGGCCCCTGCGACGATCAGCACCCCGAGGGCCGGCACGACCGCGCGGTCGGTCCAGCGCAGTGCGTCGAGGTCCACCGCGAACGCAAACGGGGCCGCTGCGAACACCGCCACCACCACCGCCGTCATCACGTAGACGGGCAGCGACCCGTGCTGCACGCGCCCGGTCACCCGGCGTGCTCCGACGAGCAGCCCGTCGACGAGTCCGTCGGCAGCATCGGCGCCGAGCGGGCGCGGCACGTCGTCAGTGCGTCGCGCCAGGAACCAGCCCAGCGGAGCACCGGCGACGATGATTCCGAGCGACAGCACGAAGGCGGTTTTCAGGCCGGGCCAGCGGATGAGCGAGTACACCTCGGCGCCGGGGTCGAGCAGCACCGCGGCGTTGCGCACGCCGTGACCCACCCATCCGAGCGCCACGAAGCCTGCGAGCGACCCCGCGGCGAGCAGCGCGGTCACGACGGTGATGGGCGCCCGTGGTGGCGCCACCTCGGTGACGTCCCCGGAATCGGCCGGGCCGAACACGGTGACCACGAACCGGGTCGTGTACGCCACGGTCAGCACCGAACCGCCGACGATTCCGATCAGCAGGACGACCCGTTGCCATCCGTCGACGCCGAGCGCAGCCTCGATTGCGGCTTCCTTGGCCGGGAACCCGAGCAGCGGCGGCACGCCGGCCATCGACGCCCCCGACAGCACGCACACCCAGAACGCGACGGGCATCGAGCGGTGCAGCCCCCCGAGTCGGCGCACGTCGCGCGTCCCGGTCCGGACGTCGATCTCGCCGACGACCATGAACAGCGCGGCCTTGAAGATCGCGTGGGCGACGAGAATGGAGAGTCCGGCGAACGTCGCCTTGGCCGACCCGGTCGAGAGCAGCGTGATCATCAGGCCGAGCTGAGAGATCGTGCCCCAGGCCAGGATCAACTTCGCGTCGACGTGACGCAGCGCACCGAGCGCCCCCCACACCATCGAGCCGAGACCGAACGCCATGCCGAGCGGCTGCCACGCCGCGGTGTCGCCGAGGACCGGAGCGAACAGTGCGACAGCGATCACACCCGCCTTCACCATGGTGGCCGAGTGCAGGTACGCGCTCACCGGCGTGGGCGCTGCCATGGCGCCGGGGAGCCAGACGTGGAAGGGGATCTGCGCCGACTTGGTCGCTGCTGCGACCAGCACGAGGATGCCGGCGACACTGGCCGCGGTGCCGGTGGCCGGCTCCAGGTCGCGGAGTGCGATGCCCGTGTCCCCACCGGCGACGAGCAGCAGTCCACCGAGCAACGCGAGGCCACCCGAGGCAGTGATCAAGAGGGCGCGACGTGCCGAACGCTGAACCGACTCGTCGACGTGCTTGTGCCCGACGAGGAGGAACGACGTGATCGACGTCAACTCCCAGAAGAGGAACAGCGACCAGATCGAATCCGACCACACGAGGCCGATCATCGAGGCGGAGAACGCCGAGAGCGTCGCGGCGAAACGCGCGAGGCCCGTGGACGACGAGGTGAAGTAGCCGGCGGAGTAGACGAACACGAGCACTCCGATACCCGCGACGACCAGCCCCAGCAGTGCGGACAGCGCATCGAGTCGCAACGCCAGCACCAGGTCGAGGCCGCCGACCCATTCGACGCTCGACACCAGCGGCTCGTCGCGCACGAGCCCGATCGCGCTGACGACGGTGGCCGACGATGCCGGAATCGCGGCGAGCCAGAACACCGCTCGACCGTTCGAGACTCGCCGATCGAGGCCGAACATCAGGGCGATCCCGGCGCAGTGAGCACCGAGTACCAGCCACAGGACCATTGCCGACAGGTTAGACCGAATCAGCCGACAAGTAGCTCAAAATAGATGTTTTTCACAGTAGCAATCAGTGGATCTCCCCGTACGATTCCGTCCGATGACCGGTGCCGCGCTCGACCTGCTGGGTGGACTCGTCGGCTTGGTCCTCGCAGGTGGATTGATCGTGTCGGGGGCGTCGACGATCGGTCTGCGGCTCGGGCTCGCGCCACTCGTGGTGGGTCTGACGATCGTCGCCGCAGGAACGAGCGCACCCGAACTGGCGGTGGTCTGGCGGGCCGCCGACCAGGGTGACCCCGGACTCGCGCTGGGGAGCATCGTGGGTTCGAACATCGCCAACGTGCTGCTCGTGGTCGGCCTCGTCGCCGTCATCGGCGCGATCCCGGTCACTCGCCGGACCGTACGCGTCGACATGCCGATGATGGTCGCCGCCTCGATCGCAACGTTCGCGTTGGCCGCCGACGGCACCATCGGGCGGAGCGACGGCGCCGTGCTCATGGCGGGACTGATCATCTACATCGGCTGGACGTTGTGGTCGGCACGCGGCACCGTCAGCCACCTCGAAGCAACACGAGATGCTGCACACGACGGGGCGGAGATCACCGGCCAAGGAACGAACGATCTGGCGACCGACCCCGGAGGCGGTGCCGTTGCCTCACCACGGCCGACCAATCGGAGAACCCTGGTGGCGTTCGTCGCCTTCGCCGTCGGCGCGGTCGGCGTGGCGTTCGCCGCCCAGTTCGTCGTGAGCGGCGCCGAGGAGATCGCGCTGTCGATCGGCGTTCCCGAACTCGTCGTCGGGCTGACCGTTCTGGCCGTCGGCACGTCGATGCCCGAGATCGTCACGTCGATCATCGCAGCGATCCGGGGGAACAGCGACGTCGCCATCGGCAACGCCATCGGTTCCAACGTCTTCAATCTCCTCTTCGTGCTCGGCCTCGTCAGCGTGACGCACTCCGACCTCCCCGTCGCCGACGAACTCCTGCGACTGGACCTGCCGATCATGCTCTGTGTCGCCGCCCTGTGCATCCCGTTCGCCCTCACGGGTTCGGCGATCACCCGCTGGGAAGGCGTGGCGCTGGTCGCCCTGTACGGCGGCTACACCGCGTACCTCGTTCTCGACGGACTGGACAATGCGAGTGCGACCCCGGTCGGCGTGACGACCGTTGCTGCAATCGTTCCGATCGCGATGGTGGTCGTGATCGGCCTGCGGAGGGATCGCCGTGCGGCCCGAGGGTGACGATTCGGTTCGGAGCTGGACGTTCCTGACCAACCACGCACACGTGCTGGTTGCCATCGCCCGGGAGCCCGAGATCCGCCAACTCGACATCGCCGGAGCCGTGGGCATCACACCCGGCGCCGTGGTCCGGATCCTGCACGACCTCGAACAGAGCGGTTGCGTCCAAGTGGAGCGGATCGGCCGCCACAACCGGTACTCGATCGACCGCGAGGTCCTGCTGCGCCACCCACTCGAAGCGAATCACACGGTCGGCGAACTGATCGTGCCGCTGACCGACTGACACCGATCGGCGATGCGATCAGTCCGACGAACGCTCGTCGCGTTCGAGTTCGTCGGGGCCGTCGAGTGGGACCTTCACGCGCATGTGCACCGCACGACCGGCGAGGTGGGTACCGACCGGCGACGTGAGCAACTGCAGGATCACGACGAGCACCAGCGTGGCCACCGCCTCGAACGTGCGGATCCGCAGACCCGCCCCGAACGCGACCAGCACGAGGCCGAGCGTCGGACTCTTCGCCGCCGCATGCATGCGCGAGTAAGGGTCCCGGAACTTGTGGACACCGATGCCCGCGAGGAGCGCGAAGAGCGCGCCCGCGATGAGCGCGACTCCGCCGATGGCGTCGAGGAACGCGTTCACGTCAACTCCCACGCCGTTCGATGAAGCGGGCGAGGATCGCAGTGCCCACGAACCCGCCGAGCGCGACGATCAGCACGGTGCTCTCCACGATGCCTGCGCCCGGGCGGGCCGAGGCGATCGTGACGCCGACGACCACGGTGGACACGAACCCGTCGACCGAGATCACCCGATCGGCCAGCGCTGGACCCCGCAGCATGCGGGCCACGAACAGGACTGCGGCGAGCGCGGTGATGACGAGTGCAGCAGTGTTCATCTCGGTCGCTCCCGTTCCGTCGTGTCGTTGCGCTCGACGCTCGTCGCGAGCAACGGTTCGTGCTCCTCGACATCGAGTAGCGCCCGCTCGTAGTCCTCGTCGGTGCCGAATGCGTGCAGCGCCAGCGCCTCGAGCTTCAAGATGTCGTGGCGGACCGCTTCGACATCCTTCGCGTACATGGCGTGGACGTAGAGCGTGGCACCGGCTTCGAGGTCGCCGCCACTCGATCTGCGCGAGCCTCCACCCGGTCGATCGGGCGGCCCGCCGTCCGTTCGGATGTCATGGCGTTCCACGTCGATCGTCATCGTGCCCGGCGTGAGCGTGATCGAGTTGGCGACCAGGTTGACGACGGCGTCGGAGCCGCCACGGATCGGCACCGCGATGATCCCGGTGTGCGTGCCGTCGCCCGGCGTGAGGATCTCGTACGCGAGTCGGATGTTCGACACCAGCAACTGCCAGCCGAGCGTCAGGACGTACCGGAACGCCCACCACGGCCGGAATCGGGTCGGCCGCAGCGAACCCGAGTCGAGTCGGGCGAACAGCACCACACCTGCGGACACGGCGATCCCGCCGAGCACGTTCGCGTACGACGCGTGCCCCCACAGCAACACCCACAGCAGCGTGAGCCAGGCCATCGTGGCCGGGATCCTGAGCGCCGCGCGGGTCATCTGTCTGCTCCCAGTACCGCGTCGATGTAGACGCTCGGGTTCATCAGGTCGGTGCCGGCGCGTTCGGCGAGGTCGTAGATCGGGCCGGCGAACACGACGTAGGCGATCGACAGTGCGACGGTGATCGCCGTGGCGAGCACCATCAACGGCGGGCCCCCGTTGGTGCGACCTTCGGCGCGGACGGCGGGCGGCATGTCGTTCGGGTCCGCCGACTCCGGCTCGCCCCAGAACGCGCCCGCCCAGATCTTGGTCATCGAGAACAGAGTGAGCAGGCTGACGACCAGTGCGACCGTGACGATCCACCACTGTTCCGCTGCGACGCCCGCACCGATCAGTGCGAATTTGCCGGCGAACCCCGACGACGGCGGAAGGCCGGCGAGTGACAGCGCAGGCACCGCGAAGAAGATCGCGATGACCGGAGCGCTGCGCACGATGCCCCCGACGCGCGAGATGCGGCTCGACCCTGCATGACGGTCCATCAGTCCTGCGACGAGGAACAGGTTGGTCTTCACGAGGATCGTCTGGACGATGTAGAACACGACGGCGCTGACACCGGCCACGGTGAACAGCCCGAGCCCGAAGATCATGTAGCCGATCTGACCGACGATGTGGAACGACAGCAGCCTCTTCAGGTCGTCCTGCGCCAGGGCTCCGAGTACACCGACCACCATCGTCAGCCCGCCGATGATCAGCAGTGCGGTGCCCTGCTGCGACTCGGGCGGGAACAGCAGGGTCTGGGTGCGGATGATGGCGTAGACGCCGACCTTCGTGAGCAGCCCGGCGAAGATCGCCGTGACCGGGCCCGGTGCGGTGGGGTAGCTGTCGGGGAGCCAGAAGAACAGGGGGAACAGACCGGCCTTGATGCCGAACACGAGGATCAGCAGCAGCGAGAAGCCGGTACGCACACCGGTGCTGAGTTCCGGGATCCGTTCGGCGAGGTCGGCCATGTTGACCGTTCCGGTCGCCGCGTAGAGCAGCGCGAGTGCGGTGATGAACAGTGCCGAGGCCGCGAGGCTGATGACCACGTAGGTCATGCCCGATCGGATCTGGTCGGACCGACCGCCCATCGTCAACAGCACGTAGCTCGCCGCCAGCATCATCTCGAACGCGACGAACAGGTTGAACATGTCGCCGGTGATGAAACTGGCCGACACGCCGGCTGCGAGAACGAGATAGATGGGGTTGAACCCGACGTGTCGCTCCTCCACACCCTGTTGACCGATCGCGTAGATCAGCACCACGAGCAGCATCGCCGAGGACGTGACGAGCATGATCGCCGACAACCGGTCCACGACATAGGTGATGCCGAGCGGTGCTGCCCATGCGCCTGCGTCCATGGTGACCACGCCGTGGTCGTCGGCCTGCACGAGCAGCCCGATCGAGATGCCGACGTTGGCGGCCAGCGCGCCGATCGCCACCACGCGCTGAGCGATGCGGAACCTGCCGAACACGACTGCGATCGCCGCAGCGAACAACGGCACCACGATCGGCAAGGGAACGAGCGTGCTGGTCATCGCCGCGCTCATGGCTCGTCTCCCGAGGAATCGCTCTCGCGTTCGAGGTCGGCAGCCTCGGCGTCGGCCACGTCGGCGTCTCGTCGACGGTTCGCGGCGATCAAACGATCCTCCAGATCGTCGGCGACCACGTCGTCGTGGGTCAACTGCCAACTGCGGTAGGCCATGGCGAGCAGGAATGCCGTGACGCCGAAGGTGATCACGATCGCCGTCAGCGCCAGCGCCTGAGGCAGCGGGTCGGCGAAGTCCTCCTTGTCGCCCTTGCCGATCACGGGAGGAAGCCCTCCCTCTCCACCGGACGTGATGAGGAGGATGTTGGTGCCGTGGCCGATCAGTCCGAGGCCGACAACGATCCGGGTCAGCCGACGTTGCAGGAGCAGCCACGTGCCGATCGCGAACAGAACTGCCGCAGTGAAGGCGAGCAGCACGCTCACGAGTCGGTCCCACCGTGGTCGGGGTCGTCGAGAGCGTGCTCGTCGTCGTCGAGCCAGGCGCTGGCCGGGCTGTGCTGGTTGAGGGGTCGGTACTCCTCGATCACGGACGTGGCGGGCACGGTCGGCGCCTCGATCATGTCCAGTTCGGCGTCGAGGTCATCGCCGAACGCTTCGAAGATCATCAGCACGAGACCGATGACGATCGCGTAGACGCCGAGGTCGAACGGCAGCGCCGAGGTGGCCTTGACCTCACCGAGCAGCGGCGGGTGCATCTTGAGCGTGCCGTGTTCGAGGATCGCGCCGCCGAGCAGCATCGGGAAGATCGCGGTTCCGACGGACAGTGCGAGCCCCGACCCGAGGATGGTCCACGGCTCGAGGCGGAACGAGCGGCGCACGGCGTCGACGCCGCCGTTGACGTAGCGCAGCGAGATCGCGCCGGCAGCGGTGAGTCCGCCGACGAAACCACCGCCGGGCTGATTGTGACCTGCGAACAGGAAGTACAGCGACAGCACGATGATCGACGGATACAGGAGCCGCACCGACACGTCGAGGATCAGCGAGTACTTCACGCGCCGACCTCCACCCCGGCCGACACGGTCCCCGCTTCGGCGCCGCCGTCTGCATCGTCGTCGTCTTCATCGTTGCGGTGGCCGCGAGCGAGCGCAACGGCACCCACAGCGGCCACGAGCAGCACGGTGATCTCGCCCATCGTGTCGACACCGCGGAAATCGACGAGGATCACGTTGACGACGTTCTTGCCTTCGCCGTCGGGCTTGGACCGCTCGACCATCTCGACCGAGATCGACTCCTGCGACACGTCCGAGCGCGCATTCGTCGACACGATCGCGAACACGAAGATCGCAGAGCCCACCACGACCGACACGGCCAGCCGCAGTGGGCGGACCACGGCCGGCGCCAGGTCCACGAAACGAGTCGGGAGGAAGCGGAGCACGAGCACGAACAGCACGGTGCCCAGTGTCTCGATGGCGAACTGGGTGAGGGCGAGGTCGGGTGCGCCCTGGACTTCGTAGAGTCCGGCCATCGCGAATCCGACGGCGCCGAGCATCACGACCGCCGCAATTCGTCGTCGGACCAGGGCCGCTCCCAGGGCGGAGCCGATGATGATCGCCACGAGCGGCACGTGGACCGGATTCTCGATCCATTGGGGAAGCGAGTCGAGGTCACCGAGCATCGGGATCACCGGCACCACGACGACGGTGGTCAGGATGACGAGCAGGTAGGTGGGCAGCGAACCGGTCTGCACGGTTCGGGTGACGCGGCGGGCGACCAGATCGATCGTGCGGAGCAGGCCGTTGAAGGCATCGTCGGTCGATGGGAGCTTGCGCAGTGGGCGGGCACCTGCCATCTGCAGCTTCGCCACGGGCCGTCGGGCCACGGCGAGCACGGTGCCGATGGTGATGATCACGAGCGAGAGGACGAACGCCGTGTTGAACCCGGACCACAGTTTGACGGTCGAGGGGGAGGCGGCCGGGTCGAGGCCCAGGAGCGCCGACTTCGAGAGGTCGCTGATGACCACCGGCAAGAGGCCGACGACGACGGTGACGGCGGTGAGCACGTATGCCGGTCCGGCGAAGACGGGCGCAGGCGGGCGCGCAGCACGGCTGATCGGTTCGTTCTCGGGCTGGCCGTGGACGCCGAACACACCGAGCACGAAGCGTGCGGAGTAGGCGAACGTGAGAATCGAGCCGAGCACGATGACGACGAGCGTGGCCGTGGCGCCGGTGAACTCGCCGTACTCCAGGTACGTGTCGATCGCCTTCTCCTTGGCGACGAAGCCGAGCAGCGGTGGCAACCCGGCCATCGACGCCGCTCCGACGACGGCCATGATCTTGACGGGCAACCAGCCGGCCCCGAAGCCGTGGAGTTCACGGATGTGGCGGGTGCCGACCTGGTGGTCGATGATCCCGACCAGCATGAACAGCGTGGCCTTGAACGCCCCGTGCGCGAGGAGCAGCACGATCCCGGCCTGAGCGATCTTGTACTCGCCGGTGCCGAGCAGCAGCATCATGAAGCCGAGTTGGCTGACGGTGCCGTAGGCGAGGAGCAGCTTCAGGTCGCGCTGTCGCATCGCACGCAGGCCGCCGATCAGCATGGTCGCCGACCCGACGACGAGCACGAGGACCCGCCACTGGCCCGATGTGGCGAGGATCGGAGCGAGGCGCGCCACGAGGTACACGCCGGCCTTGACCATGGTGGCGGAGTGGAGGTACGCGCTGATCGGCGTGGGCGCCACCATCGCGCCCGGGAGCCAACTGCCGAAGGGTGCCTGAGCGGACTTCGTGAACGCGCCGAGCAGCACGCAGACGATGCCGGCGGAGATCGCTCCTCCGGACGGTGGCTGATCGATCATCTCCGACAGCCGGTAGGTCCCGGCGCTCTGGCCGATGATGATCAGACCGACCAACAGCGCGAGTCCACCGGCACCGGTGATGAAGATCGCCTGCAGCGCCGCGGCGCGCGCCTTGGGGGTGCGATCGTCGTTGCCGATCAGCAGGTAGCTGGTGATCGAGGTGAGTTCCCAGGCGACGAAGAGGGCGATCAGATGGTCGGCCCAGACGATGCCGAGCATCGCACCGGCGAACAGCGTCATCAGCCCTGCGAGACGGGTCTGGCCGGGCGCGATGTGGGAGAAGTAGCCGATCGCGTACACGCAGATCAGCGCGCCGATCCCGGACACGAGCAGGGTCATCACCAGCGCAAAGGCGTCGAAGCGGAGATGCAGGTCGAGGTCGAGGCCGCTGATCCAGCCGACCGACTGGAAGATCGGGGATCCTGCTGTTCCGTCGGCCGCCGAATCGGATGCGCGAGCAAATCCGCCCACCGCAGCAGCCTCTGCGCCCCCGCCGGGCGACCCGACCACGCTGGACCACTTCATGGCCGCCCACATCACCGTGACGAAGGGAGCCACGGCGGCCACGGCGAATGCGCGACGTCCGAGTCGGTCGCCCGAGATCAGGATCGCACTGCCGATCAGCAGGTGGAGGATGAGCAGCACGAACATGAGGATCGAACGCCCGAGGATACGGCCCGATCAGCCCAGCATCGGGCACCTCGACGGCTGTTCTGTCAATCCTCGATGTGGCAAACCGAACCCCGGCGCGTGGAACATCTGTTGATCCGTCCCGGATCAGACAACGGAGGTTCCGCATCACACGTCGTTTTCGTGAAGCTACCCATCGGTAACTAGCGTATTCGGATGACTGAAAACGCGGGCAAGATCAACTCCATCGGCATCCTCGGGTCGGGGATCATGGGGGCCGGGCTCGTCGAGGTCGTCGCTCGGTCGGGGCGCACCGTCGTGTTGCGATCCCGCACTCAGGACGGTGCCGACGCCGCCATCGCGAAGTTGACGAAGGGACTGGATCGTCAGGTCGAGAAGGGTCGCCTGGAAGCCGATGAGCGTGCAGCGATCGTCGGGCGGATCTCCGCCACCGCCGACGTCTCGGCGCTCGCCGACTGCGACCTGGTGCTCGAGTCGGTCGTGGAGGACCTCGACATCAAGAAGGCGTTGTTCGCCGAGCTCGACGGCATCGTCAAGCCCGGTGCGATCCTCGCGACGAACACGTCCACACTGCCCATCGTGGAGTTGGCGATGGCCACCTCACGCCCCGAGTCGGTGTGCGGCATCCACTTCTTCAACCCGGCACCGATGATGAAGCTGGTCGAGGTGATCCGCCCGATCACGGCCTCCGACGAGACCATCGCCGACGCTCTGGAATTCGCCTCGTCGTGCGGGAAGGACGCCGTCGAGGTCGTCGACCGCGCCGGGTTCATCGTCAACGCGCTGCTCTTCCCGTACCTCAACAACGCGGTGAAGATGTGGGAGCAGGGCACCGCCTCGATCGCCGACATCGACACCGCCATGCAAGGCGGCTGCAACTTCCCGATGGGTCCGTTCGCCCTCCTGGACCTCGTGGGGCTCGACACGTCGCTGGCGATCCTCGATGCGCTGCACGCCGAGTTCGGTGACCCCAACTTCATGGCGGCGACATCGCTCAAGCGCAAGGTCGCCGCAGGCCAACTCGGGCGCAAGTCGGGTCGCGGATTCCTCGCGTACTGACTCGACGAAGTCCCCCGTCGACGGCGACCCCGCTCCAGCCGGCGCTGACGAGCGGCATCGACTCCCGGTCGCGAGTCGCGTTGGTCTCCCACGATGCGAATGGACATCCGTCACCCGATCTGGTGAAGTGTCACCCGTGGCGGGGCAGCGACCGAGGGTGATTCCTGCGCCGAGTCGGTTCACGATGCCCGACCCGGCCGAGGTCCGAACCGGGGTCGATCTCGTGGCCATCGGCGCCGACCTCGAACCCGGCACGCTGCTGTCGGCATATCGCAACGGCCTCTTCCCGATGCCGACCGATCCGGACAAGAAGCGCAGCAAGCTCGCCTGGTACTCGCCCGACCCGCGCGGCGTGCTCCCACTCGACGGGCTGCACGTCTCCAAGTCGTTGCGTCGGAGTCGCAAACGATACCGAGTGACGATGGACGAAGCGTTCGTGGCGGTGATGACCGCATGCGCGGATCCGTCGCGCGAGGGGCGTTGGATCACGCCCGATTTCATCCGTGCGTACTCGACGATGTTCGACCTCGGATGGGCGCACTCCGTGGAAGCGTGGGATGACGTCGGCAATCTCGTCGGCGGTCTCTACGGGTTGCGCATCGGCGCGTTCTTCGCCGGCGAAGCCATGTTCCACACAGCGACCGATGCGTCGAAGGTGGCACTGGTCGAACTGGTCGAGTGGCTGAACTCCACCGGCGCGGAACTGCTCGACGTCCAGTGGGTGACGGACCATCTCGCCACGCTCGGTGTCGTCGAGATGAACCGACCCGAGTATCTCCGTCGGCTCCACCGGGCGACAGGAGCGGGCGAAAACGACTGAAGGAGCAGCGATTGCTCGCTGCTCCTTCTCGTCCTTCGCCGGCCGGATCCGCCATCCGGCCGGCGTGGTTCCCGCCAAGGGAAACTCGCTCCGATCGAACGCTCGGCCAAGGGGGAAGCCGAGCGCCCGTTCGGGAGATCTCGTGGTGTTCGTCGCCCCGCTTGCGGGACACCTCATCATTCGGTCCTCGCCGACCGGTACTTGAGAACTTCTTTCGGCTTCGATCCATCGATGTGCCCTCTCGCTGTTTGGAGCTGTGGGTTCGGGCGGCGAGACTTTCCCGATGAGCAGTACGACCGACGCCTCCGTGCCCGCCGACGAAGCGTCCCCCGACAACGACGTCCCCGGCACGGAACCAGCGAGCGGAGAGGTGCCGGTCGCGCAGCCCGCAGCCCGCGTGCGCGATCGGCCGTGGATGATGCGCACGTACTCGGGGCACTCGACCGCGGCAGCCTCCAACGAGCTGTACCGCACCAACCTGGCGAAGGGACAGACCGGACTGTCGATCGCGTTCGACCTGCCGACCCAGACCGGGTACGACGCCGACGACATCATGGCCCGGGGCGAGGTCGGCAAGGTCGGCGTGCCGGTTGCCCACATCGGCCACATGAAGACCCTGCTCGACCAGATCCCTCCGGGTGCGATGAACACGTCGATGACGATCAACGCCACGGCGGCGTGGCTGCTCGCGCTGTACGTCGCCAATGCCGAGGAGCAGGGCGTGCCGTCGCAGGATCTGCGCGGCACCACTCAGAACGACATCGTCAAGGAGTACCTGTCCCGCGGCACCTACATCTTCCCGCCGGCGGAGTCGCGCCGCCTGATCGTCGACATGGTCGCCTGGTGTGCCGAGCACGCGCCGAAGTGGAACCCGATGAACGTCTGCTCGTACCACCTCCAGGAGGTCGGGGCGACGCCGGTCCAGGAGATCGCCTACTCGATGGCGACGGCGATCGGCGTGCTCGATGCGGTGAAGGAATCGGGGCAGGTCGGTGACGAGCAGTTCTCCCAGGTGTTCGGGTCGATCTCGTTCTTCGTGAACGCCGGGATCCGGTTCGTGGAGGAGATCTGCAAGCTCCGGGCGATGACCGACATGTGGGCCGACATCGGTCGTGATCGTTACGGCGTCACCGACGAGAAGGCGCTGCGCTTCCGCTACGGCGTGCAGGTCAACTCGCTCGGCCTCACCGAGGCGCAGCCCGAGAACAACGTGCAGCGGATCGTGCTGGAGATGCTCGCCGTCACCCTGTCGAAGGACGCCCGTGCTCGCTCGGTGCAGTTGCCGGCGTGGAACGAGGCGCTCGGGCTGCCGCGCCCGTGGGACCAGCAGTGGTCGCTGCGGATGCAGCAGGTGCTGGCGTTCGAGTCGGACCTGTTGGAGTACGGCGATCTGTTCGAGGGCTCGGTGGTGATCGAGGCTCGCACCGCCGAACTGCGCGCCGAAGCGCAGGCCGAACTCGACGACGTGCTGGCGATGGGTGGCGCGTTCGAGGCCGTGGAGACGCTCAAGGCGCGACTGGTGTCGTCGATGGCGGCGCGCACGCGGCGGATCGAGTCGGGCGAGCAGAAGGTGATCGGTGTCAACGACTTCACCGAGACGACCGACTCGCCGCTGAGCGGCGAGAACAACATCATGAAGGTCGACCCCGCAGTGGAGCAGGAGACGATCGACGGCCTCGTCGAGTGGCGGGCTGCACGGGACCAGTCGGCGGTCGACGCCGCGCTCACGGAGTTGAGTCGAGTCGCGAGCTCGGGCGAGAACGTCATGCCGGCATCGATCGCGCTCGCCAAGGCAGCCGGGACGACCGGCGAATGGGCAGGCGTCATGCGTGGCGTGTTCGGCGAGTACCGGGCCCCGACAGGCGTCGGCGGGGCCGCTGCACCCGCGGCCGGGTTGGCCGACGTTGCCGCACACGTCAAGTCGATCGCCGGTGGGCCCCCGAAGTTCCTCGTGGCCAAGCCGGGTCTCGACGGCCACTCCTCGGGCGCCGAACAGATCGCGGTCGCTGCTCGAGACTCGGGCATGGAGGTCGTGTACGCCGGAATCCGGATGACACCCGAGCAGATCGCAGCATCGGCACGCGACGAGGACCCCGACGTGATCGGGCTCTCGATCCTGTCGGGCTCGCACCTGCAGTTGGTGCCCGACGTGTTGCGCCACCTGAGCGCGATGGGTGTCGACACGCCCGTCGTGCTCGGCGGCATCATCCCCGAGGACGACCGGGCGGGCCTGCTCGCCAACGGCATCGCTGCGATCTACACCCCCAAGGACTACGAGATCGCCAAGATCATGCGCGACATCGCCGACCTCGCCGTTGCCCACCGCACCACCTGAACCGACGCGCCACCGTGCGGACGCACACCGGTCACTCGGGTCGGACGAAACGGCCGGCACCTCCTTCCCGATGCTGTCGATGTCCGCTACTGTCGACTGTCGACGAGCATTCACGTTCGATCCGGAGTTGAAATTGTCGATGACCGATCACGAGCCGACCAACCCGCCGGTGCAGCCACGAGGCCCGCTGGAACGGCTTCTCGGGCGTGCAGCGCCTGAGGGGGCCGGCGACATCACCAGCCGATGGCTCGCCCGGACGACGTTCGCTGTCGGGGTCGCACTGGCCCTCTTCGCAGTGTTCGCGATCGTCGTCGCCGCCCCGGACGATGACGCTGCAGTGATCGGCGCTGCACGGCTCACCTGGGATCCCGACACCGACGACGCGCTCGGCGAGGGCAAGGCCGCATCCGTCGAGATCATCGAGGAGGACGGCCGGTACCGGGCCTACATCTTCGACATCGAGGTACTGCGTCCACCGGCCGACATCGAGTTCATCGAGGCCTGGCTCGTCGACGACACGGACACGACGCAGCGGCTCTCGGTCGGAACGTTCGACGAGATCCGCACTCGCGTGTTCCCGCTTCCCGAGGACGTCGACCCACGCACGTTCGACCTCGTCGAGTTCACGCTGCAGCCACGCGACGGCACCGGCGGCTACTCCGGTCGCACCCTCATCCGCGGCGAAATGGTGTGGTTGACCGCTCCTCCCGGTTGACCACGGAGGTCGGAGTCACCCCGAGGAACCGACGTCATCCCGGCCACGACGGTTCGTCCTGAGCCTCCGACCGAGCGGACGTGCCGACGGCGATGGCGCCGCAAGTCGGCTGTCGACCTCTCTCAGCAGGCTCGGCGTGCCGATGACGGTGAGATCGTCTCCCCGGCGAACGGTGGTGAACCCGTCCGGAGTCATCGTGGTCCCGTTGCGACGAATCGCGAGAACGAGCACACCGGCGGGAAGCCGGAGGTCGCGCACCGCCCGCCCTGCGAGGTGAGCTGACCGGACGGCGATCTGGCGGGTCTGGCGGGTCGGGTCGTTGTGGAGGACGAGGTCGGCGGCATCAGGAGTCCGTACCGCGTCCTCCAACAGTGCGACCGCTGCACGCGTCGGATCGATCACCAGTGTGCCGACGTCGTGGAACCGTTCGAGCAGTTCGGACCGCTTGATTCGAGCGACGGTCCGCTCGACGCCTGCCTCCCGCGCCGCCTCGCACAGTTCGAGGTTCGCACGATCGTCACCGCCCATCGCGACGATCGTGTCGGGGAGCACGTCGAGGCCCTGGAGGTGCGTCGCGGCGCCCCCGGGAACGATCAGCGTCATCGGCCGATTGGTCTCGCCGTCGGCGGCGAGTTCCTCGATGTGATCGAGATGGCTGTCAGCCAGGGCAACAGACCAACCGTTCGCCTCGAGGCGCTCCGTGAGGCGGAGCGCGTTGCGGTCGATGCCGTAGATCAGCGCGATTCGGCCATCTCCACCGTCGACTTCGCCCACGCGCCCGAGCACGTACTTCAGCAACATCGGTCCGAAGATCTCGTTGAGCACGATCACCGCGACGATCAGCGTGGCGAAGCCGTCGCCCAGACTCGGGAACTGAATCGCCGCTTCGCGGGCGAGACCGAGAGCGATGCCGGCCTGGGTGATCATCGCCATCCAACCCCGCCGGGACAGATGGCCCGACTCGCCTGCGATCCGGGCGCCCAGCATCGAACCGGCCGCGATCGAAGCGATGCGGACGACGAACAGCAGCACCGCGATCGGCAGCACGCCGAGCAGCGTGTCCAACTTGAGCGACAGCCCCGTCAGCGTGAAGAAGGCCACGTAGATCGCCGGCGACACCGTGTGCAGCACGTGCTCGAACGGGTTGCGTTGCGAGGTGAAGTTTGCGACCACTGCGCCGGCGATCAGAGTTGCGAGCAGCGGTTCGATGTAGACCTCGAAACCGAGTTCGTCCATCGACCAGTTCTTGATCAGGTCGGCTGCCTCGTAGACGGCGTATCCGGCGCTGAGGACAACCGCTGCGTTCACGAGGAGCGGCAGTTTCCGAGCGAGCATGACTGCGAAGAACTTGCCCAGTACGACGCCGACGAGGACGGCACACGTGAGATCCACCAGCAGGATCGGCAGAAAGGAGAGCGACAAGCCGCCGTCACCGAGCAGGGCTCCTGCGACGCTTGCAGCGGCGGCGAAGGTGATCACGACCACGACATCCATCACGACCGTCACCGACAGGACGGTGGAGGTGAACCTTCCCCGTGCGCCGACCTCCTTGATCACGGCGATGGTCGAGGGGGGCGACAGCGCGAGCAGGACGGTGCCGCCCAACACCGCCACCGCAAGCACTTCGCTCCGTGACAGCCCGTCACCGAAAGGAGCCACACCGGCCAGAGCAGCGACTACAGCGCCCATCACGACGAGCCCGACGAGCGCAATGCCACCCGACATCGCCAGGATCGTGCGAATTCGCTCACGGATCTCGACGAGGAACAGTTCGCTTCCGGCCACGAATGCGATCAGCCCCAGCGCGACCTCGTCGACGAAGCGCAGGTCGGCATCGACCCCCTTCGGCAGCACGTCCAACACGAATCCGCCGGCGATCGCGCCGACGGCGAGGTAGCCGGTGATGTAGGGCAGACGCACAGCCGTGAACCACTTGCCGATGCGGTGCGACGCCAGGCACACGAGACAGAAGACGGTGAAGAGTTCCAACGTCGACATGGTCTCGACCTCCAACACGCCTTCTGCTCGAGTGCGGACCCGACGACGAGAAGCGAGCACGCGTCGGTCGGATCCACCGGTGGACGCACCCGAACCTATCGGTTCAGCCGCCGTCGGCAGAGACCGATGCGATGATGGCCTCGACGATCCGATCTGGTCGACGCCCTCCGGGGCCTGCGTGGTTCACGGCCGGTTCACGGCCGATACGTACGGTCGCCGACATGACACCGCGCCATCGCGTTCTTGCCGTTCTCGTGTCCGCCGCCCTCGCCGGCGCCTGCTTGGTCGCGGCACCGGGCAACGCCTTTGCCGACTCGTTCTCCGTCACGTCGACTGCGGATTCCGGACCCGGCACTCTGCGCCAGGCCATCATCGCCTCGAACTCGAGCTTCGGTCCCGACGAGATCACCCTCGACCTCCCGGCCGGATCCACCATCACGCTCGCCAGTGATCTCGCCCAGCCCAACGAGTCGATCGACGTCATCGCTACAGCGACGGGCATCACCGTCGACGGCGCCAACCTCGCTCGCGGACTCTCCGGCCCGGCCTTCAGGCTCGAAGGGTTCACGATGACCAGATTCTCTTCATCGGGATTGAACGAGCGGGGCGCCGCTGTTCAGTCGTCCGGACCCGTCGAACTGGTCGCGATGACGTTCACGAACAACTCGGCGGGAGGCAGTGGTGGTGCCGTGTCGGTCGCAGATGCCACGTTGATCGTGAGGAACTCGACCTTCAGCGACAACGATTCGGGCGGCGACGGCGGAGCCATCGAGTTCAACGGCTTCAATCTGCCGAGCAATGCGTTGACGATCACCGGTTCGGAGTTCGTCGACAACAGCTCGGCCGGCAACGGCGGAGCGATCGCGCTCGACAACGGCGGGAACGCTCGAATCGCCTCGTCGACCTTCACGGACAACGACGCACCAGAGGGCGGTGCGTTGAGCGGACGCGACGCCAACATCGGGCTCGATGACGTCACGATGAGCGACAACGACGCCCCGGTCGGCGGTGCGGCCATCAAGATGTTCATCGTCAACGGCAGCCCGACCGCCAAGCCGAGTGTGCTGGACATCGACAGCTCCACGCTCGACGGCAACGTCACCAGCGGCGTGGGTGGCGCGATCCGCGCGACCAACACCACGGTCACGATCGCAGACTCGACGCTGCGGGGCAACAACGCTGTCTCGGGCGGCGGCATGTTCCTCGACAGGTCGACCGCCACGATCGACCGCTCGACCATCGACACGAACACCGCGTCGACGGACGGCGGTGGCGTGTCCATGTCGAGCGGCTCACCGTCGTCGAGCGTGGTCCTGACCAACGTGACCGCCTCGGGCAACGCTGCGGGCGGCGAGGGCGGCGTGATCGCCGAGATCAACGGAACCGGCTCGGTCACCATTCGGCACTCGACACTGGTGGCGAATTCCGCAACGAATGGCGGCGGTGCCATCGAGTCGGACGGGGCACTCACCATCGATCACACCATCGTTCACGGCAACACGAGCGGCAGCGCCGCACCGGAGATCGTCGGCACGGTGAACTCCATGAACTGGTCGTTCCTCGGCGACGCCACTGCGACGACGATCGGGTCGGGCAACGACAACCAGATCGGCGTGGATCCGCAGATGGAAGCGTTGGCGGACAACGGAGGACCGACCCGCACTCGGCGGCTCTCGCCCACGTCGCCGGCGGCGAATGCCGGCGACCCGACCTTCGCAGGTGCGCCTGCAACCGACCAGCGCGGTGGTGACCGTGTGTCGAACGGACGGATCGACATCGGTGCCCTGGAACTGAACGGCGGGGCGATCTCGGTCACGGCGTCGGCGGCGACGGTCGACGAAGGTGGGTCGGTCACGTTCACGGTGTCCCGCACCGGCGGCGCAGATGGAGCCGCGACCGCGATGCTGACGTCGACCGGGACCGCCACGAACGGCGTCGACCACTCGAACATCGGGGCGGCGTTCACGTGGGCCGATGGTGACGGCACCGACCGCACCGTCACCGTGGCGATCATCGAGGACATCGCCGACGACGTCGACGAGACGATCGTCGCCACACTCTCGGCGATCGCGGGAGCAGTGCCGGGCACCCCGGCGACCGCCACCGTGACGATCAAGAACGTCCCGACTCCGTTCGTCGTCCCGGTCGCTCCGGCACGCCTCGCGGACACCCGTCCGAACGGCGAAACGATCGACGAACTGGTCCAGCGGATCGACCGGCTCGGTGCCGGCCAGACGCTCGAGGTCGACATCGCAGGCCGCGGCGGCGTGCCCGACGGCGTGCCCGCAGCCGTGATCAACATCACGAGCGCCCAGCCGCTCGCTGCCGGGTTCTTCACCGTCTTCCCGTGCGACCAGGACCGCCCGACCACGTCGGTGCTCAACTACGTGCCCGGCCAGAACCTGGCCAACGAGATCATCGCACCGCTCTCGGACGCAGGCCTGGTGTGCGTGTTCGCTTCGGCGAGCAGCCACCTGATCGTCGACGTCGTCGGCTACGTGCCGACCAACTCGCCGTACCGCGCCACCGCCCCGTCGCGCATGCTCGACACACGCGAAGGCGCCGAGACGGTCGACGGTGACTTCTCCGGGGACGGTTTCGTCGCCGCCGGGTCACAGTTCGAGTTGCAGATCACCGGTCGTGTCGGGATCCCTCAGGGAGCAGCCGCTGCGGTGGTCAACATCACCGCGATCAACCCGAACGCCGGCGGCTTCATCACGGTGCACCCGTGCGTCGACCCGGTCCCGAACGCCAGCTCGCTCAACCACGTCGCCGGCATCAACCGTGCCAACGAGATCATCGCGAAGCTGTCGAGCACCGGCACGATCTGCATCGACAACTCGGCCGGTCTCGACCTGGCCGTCGACCTGGTCGGTTGGCTCCCAGCAGCCGCATCGTTCACGCCGACCGACCCGGCACGCTTCGTCGACACCCGGCCGGGCGCCACCACCGAGGACGGCAGGCTCGAAGGCTTCGGTGCACTGAGCCTCGGGCAGACACTGCGGGTCAAGATCGCTGGTCGCGGCGACGTGCCCGACGTGGCCACCGCAGCGGTGGTGAACATCGCGGCGGTGAATCCCGCAGCGCTCGGCTTCTTCACCGTGTGGAACTGCGACGGAAACCCGCCGAATGCGAGCTCGTTGAACTTCGTCGCAGGTTCGAACGGCTCGAGCGAGATCATCGCCGGCCTCAACACGAGCGGCGAGATGTGCGTGTTCACATCGGCGGCCACCCAACTCCTGGTGGACGTGGTCGGCTACGCGAGCTGACGGCCTCGCTGCGGTGCGGCGTGGTCAGGCGGCGGGTGTGTTCGAGGTGATCCACTCGTCGAGCACGGGGCCCGACTCGAAGCTGGTGATCAGCGCGTATCGGGGTTCGGTACCCGGATGGACCACGACGTGCCACAAGCGCTGCGTGTCGACCACGAAACGGGCACCCTTGTGCAACGGCACGCGGATCTCGGTCGACGCATCGGGCAGACCGTTCTCGTCGTTGTCCATCAGGATCATGTAGCTGTCGGGGTTGTCGGTCAATTCGACCCACGACCGCACGACCCAGCCCTCGTCGTCGGGGTTGAAGCGGTTGTTGTCATCACGGTGCAGCGACCGGATCGCCGCCTCACGATCCTGGGGTTCGAGCTTGATCGTGCGGACCCGACCGAAGTTCGCACCGACGCCGTCGACGTAGTCACGGATCGACGGAGCGACGCCGGCGTTCGACGTCCACATCGCGTCCTTGTCGGTCTTGCCCTTGTCCCAGAACCCGCGACAGTCCAGTTCGCCATCCGCGGTGGCGAGCGGCGCGAAGTTGGTGTCGCCGCCCGACTTCCAGTCCATGTACTCGAGCGCGAGGTATTCGGATTCGGGGCACTCGAAGGGCGCATCGTCGAGGACGACGACGCCGGTGTCGGCGAGCACGTCGAGACGCGGGTGCGGGGTGTCGAGCGGGATCTTCACGCTCCAGTGTTCGGAGTTCGGCCAGAAGCTCATGGCCGAAAGTGTAGAGACGGTGCTGCCACTCGGCGAGTGATGTCCGACTCAGGTGTCGGGTTCCGTCTCCGGAGCGGATTCGGCGTCCGTGGTGGGCACCTCTTCCGGCACGGAGGAGACGGCGGGAATCTCGATCGTTTCGCCGGCCTGGATGGAGCCCTCCGGCCCGATCTGCGGGTTCGCGTTGAGGATGTCGACGATCGACACGCCCTTCGCTTCGGCGATCGCGCTCAGGCTGTCGCCGGGCTGGACCTCGTAGAAGCGCTCGAACGGGATCGTGGTGGTGGTGGTGGTCGTGGTGGTGGTGGTCTCGAGTGGCGGCAGCGTCATGCGTGACGCCTCGTCGGTCGTACCGCACGCGGAGAGACCCACTGACAACGCCACACCGGCGACCAACAGGGACGAACGCGTCGTGATCGATCCGAACGGCGGGCGGCTCCGCCCCCGTGTTGCCCCATCCGCTGACATCTGAACGATGATACGCCTCCCGGGCTGTCGGGCACCGGACCATGGCGGCTACCGTCGCCACGTGACCGACCCGTCCCCCGCTCCTCCGCCTGACGATCACACCCTCGCATCCGGCGGACCGGGCGCCGAGGCCCGTAGCGGCAGCAGGACCGACGAGGGTCTCGACGAGTTCGGCGAGTCGCCGTTCCCCGACGCCCGGCGCCCCGACCGCACCTACGATCTGGCGGCCAACGGGCTGCGGATCGCCGTGCACGAGTGGGGTGACGCCGAGGCGCCGCCGCTGATGATGATGCACGGCGGATTCGACTTCGCGCGGACATTCGACCTGTTCGCCCCGAAACTCGCTGCAGCCGGATGGCGCGTCGTGAGCTGGGATCAGCGAGGCCACGGCAACAGCGAACACGCAGCGCTGTACTCGTGGGACGGCGACCTGCGCGACACGCTCGCGGTGTTCGATCACGTCGCTGCCGGCCGGCCGATCCCCGTCATCGGCCACTCGAAGGGTGGCGCCCTGATGACCCAGTTGGCCGATGCCCAACCGCACCGGTTCCGTTCCCTGGTGAACATGGACGGCATCCCGTACAAGCGCAACATGCCCGACCTCGCCGAGCACGAGCGGACGACGATGCTCGCGAAGGACCTCGCCGGTTGGCTCGACCACCGCCGTCGCACCGCGACAGCCAGTCGCAAGCCCGGCACGCTCGACGAACTGGCCGAGCGTCGAGGCCGGATGAACCCTCGGCTGCCCCACGAGTGGCTGCGACGGCTCGCGTCGACCGGCGGCTTCCGATCCGACGACGGCTGGCGCTGGCGGATCGACCCGGCACTGCGCTTCGGCGGCTTCGGACCGTGGCGCCCCGAATGGATGCTGCTGCGACTCCCCGGCCTGCCGATGCCGTTCCTCGGGATCCTCGGCGCACAGATGGAGGAGATGGGCTGGGGCACACCGCCCCACAAGGTCGCCCCGTACATGCCGCTCGACGGGCGATGCGAAGTCCTCGACGACGTGGGCCACTTCGTCCACATCGAACAACCCGACCTGGTGAGCAAGCTCGTCCTCGACTTCATCGGAGATCCGTCGTGAGCAACGAGATCGTGATGCTGCGGCACAACCGGATCGACCTGGCGCTTCACATCCTGCGCGCCGAACCGGTCGATCCAGGATCGTCCAGCCGGCCACTGCTCCTCCTGCACGGACTGGGTGACCGGTCGCCCGAGTCGGTCCCCGCGTGGGTCGCCGCCTGGCCCGGCCCGATCGCAGCGCTCGACTTCACCGGCCACGGCGCCTCCACCTGCCCTGCCAGCGGCGGGTACTCCCCCGAGATGCTGATGGCCGACGTGGACCAGGCGCTCGCTCATCTCACCGACGACGACGCCGACCGCTCGATCACCGTGCTCGGCCGCGGCCTCGGCGCGTACATCGCACTGCAGATCGCGGGCGCACGCGCCTCGCAGGTGCACGGCGCGATCCTCGTCGACGGGCCCGGGTTGGCAGGCGGGCCGACCGGACCGAGTTCCCAGGCGGTGTTCGCATTGCAGACGAACGGCACCACGCCCGACCCGTACGCGCTGGTGGAACTCGGCCGTGATCTGCGGCCCGGCGACTATGCCGTGTCATTCGTCAACCTGGCCAACGCCGGCGCCCTCATCGCCAACCCGATCACGGTGGCGAGCAGCTTCCGGCCGAAATGGTTGGAAGCCGTGATCGACTCGCCCGGCGTGGTCGAGGCGACCCTCGCCGACGCCTTGGCCTCCTACGCCTGACGACGCGCCAGGTAGTCGCGTGCAGCGGCACGGGCTTCGGGGTCGCGCATCGCTGCGCCCAACTGGTCGGCGTCGGCCCACGCTCCGGCGGTCGAGGCCATGTCGTCGAGTGCAGCGTTGACCTGACGCTTGGTCGCACGGACCACCGACGGCGCCTTGAGTGCGAGCTGCTCGGCCAGTTCGTCGACGTCTGCTTCGAGATCGCTGCGCGGCACGACCCGGTTGACGAAGCCGAGCGAATGCGCCTCGGCAGCGTCGAAGGGCCGACAGGTGAGGACGAGTTCACGCACGATCGCCGGCGGAATCTCCCTGAGGAGCCGCGGGATTCCGCCCCAGGCGAGCGGGATCCCGAGGTCGACCTCGGGGATCGAGAACACGGTGTCGTCGGCGGCGATCCGCAGGTCGCACACACCGGCCAGCACCACTCCTCCGCCGACGCACGGACCCTTGATCGCCGCGATCGTGATGGCCCGCATTCGTTCCATCGCTTCGGCCATGAGCCGTCCGAGGTCGGCCTGCGCACGAGCGTCGAGAGAGGCGCCGTTCGGGCCGTCGTCTCCGGTGCCCGGCCGTCCTGCGAACT
>JBBSOH010000011.1:0-30397 GCA_038259945.1 Acidimicrobiales bacterium | reverse complement strand
GTCCCGACTCCGCGCCGCCGAGAGTTCCTTGGGATTGCTCGTCACTATGGTCGACGCCCGTTGTGGTGCGTACCGATCTCGACGTGCGGGCGGGTCTGTCGTGACCGGCCCACGGACGTGATTGCGAAACATCTTCGTCATCGTGCCGACATGCGATGACCTATGCGCGTCCTCCTGCGTTTGCTACGGTCCCGATCCAACGTTTCAGCCTGATCGATGAGGTCGCTGTGCACTCGATTCGTCGAGAGCCGTGGCGGGCGCTCCCACGTGCACCTCGTCGGTCGACAACAATCCAGGAGGATTCCCACGTGAACACCACCCGACGGAGCCGCACGCTCCTCGCAGCACTTGCTGCGTCGTCTCTCGTCGTTGCGGCGTGTGCCAGCGACGACAGCGCCACGATCGACGAACCGGACGCCACCGACGCCGTCGACACCACCGACGGCGCCGAGCCCGCCACGACCGAAGCCGAGAGTGACGACGCCGAGCCGGCCACGACCGAAGCCGAGGGTGACGACGCCGAGCCGGCCACGACCGAAGCCGAGGGTGACGACGCCGAGCCGGTGGAAGCGGGCAACGACGGCGAGGTCGGTGGCAGCGCCTGCGGCACGCCGCACGGCCCGTACGACGAGAAGGACGCCCCGGCCGGCGAAGTCCGCATCGCCTGGAACCAGGCTGCGTACTCCTTCAACTCCGCCACCAACCGCGGGAACGCAACAGCCAACAACAACCCGCTCTACATCATGAACGCGGGTGGCTTCTCGTACTACGACGCCGACCTGAACTACATCAACAACGATCAGTTCGGTACCTGCACGATCGACTCGCTCGATCCATTGACCATCACCTACACGATCAACGAAGGGGTCACCTGGAACGACGGTGTCCAGGTCGACGCCGCCGACATGCTTCTCACGTGGGCCGCCCAGGGCGGCGCCTACAACGACGCCGAAACGGTCGTCACCGACACCGGTGTCACCGCGCAGGCCGACGCCGACGGTGCAGCAGTCGTGGTGGGTCCCGATGGCGACCTCACCTCGGCCGACGACGGCTACGACGCTGCCTTCGATCCCGAGGAGGGCACGCTGCTCGACGGTTTCACCTACAAGGAATCGACCGGCACGTCGTTCGACTCCTCGAGTGAATCGCTCGAACTGATCACCGAGATCCCGACGATCTCCGAGGACGGTCTCTCCATCACCGGAACGTGGGACAGTTTCTACGTCGACTACGCGAGCGCCGGCCTGTTCCCGGGCGTTCCCGCCCACGTCGTGGCACAGAACGCACTTGGCATCGATGACCCGACCGAAGCCAAGGCTGCGATGATCGAGGCGCTCCAGTCGGGCTCCGAGGACGTCAAGGCGATCTCCGAGTCGTGGAACCGCGACTTCGACGCCACGTCGCTGCCGGACAACCCGTCGGTGTACGCCGGGTTCGGTCCGTACGACCTGACCGACTTCAGCGAGGACGGCACGATGGTGTTCGAGGCCCGCGAGGACTACACGTGGGGCCCGCAACCCGGCGTGCAGACCCTCGTCTACTCGATCATCGGTGACCCGACCGCAGCCGTGCAGGCCATGGCCAACGAAGAGGTCGACGTCATCCAGCCGCAGGTCACCGCAGACATCCTCACGCAGCTCGAAGGCATCGCCGATCGCGGTGTCGAGGTGCGCCAAGGCGACGGTGCCACCTACGAGCACATCGACCTGGCCGTCGCCAACGGCGGCCCCTTCGATCCGGCCACCTACGGTGGCGACGAGGAGACGGCCCGCGTCGTGCGTCAGGCGTTCCTGCTGTCGGTTCCCCGTCAGGAAATTGTCGATCGTCTGATCCTGCCGCTCAACGAGAACGCCGTGGTGCGCAACTCGCTGACCCAGGTTCCCGGCTCGCCGGCCTACGACGGCATCGTCGCATCGAACGGTTCGGACTTCTACGCCGAGGCAGATCCGGAAGCTGCAGCGCAGTTGCTGGCCGACGCCGGAGTGGAGACCCCGATCGACGTACGCAACATGTTCGCCGACGACAACCCCCGCCGTGCATCGGAGTACGAGCTGATCCGTGACTCCGTGTCACAGGCCGGCTTCAACCTCATCGACGGCCGCGACATCAACTGGGGCTCGAACCTGTCGAACCCGTCGCTGTACGACGCTGTCCACTTCGGTTGGCAGACCACGGCGATCGCCGTGGCCGACACCGGTCCGAACTTCGTGACCGAGGGCCAGAACAACTTCTACGGCTACAGCAACGAGGAAGTGGATGCCCTGTACGAGGAGCTGAACTCCACGACCGACCCGGCCCGTCAGGACGAGATCCTCGGTGAGGTCGAAGCCGTGCTGTTCGAGGATGCGTTCGGGTTGCCGATCTTCCAGTTCCCGGAGGTCACGGCGTACAACAGCAACTACGTCGACGGAGTGAGCAGTATCGCCATCGCTCCGACGGTGTTCTTCAACGTGTGGGACTGGGCCGCAGCCTGACCTCATGACATGATCGGTGGGGCGCCGGGCACATTCCCGGCGCCCCACCGATGTGTGTTTCGAACTCCCGCCGCTCGTCGGCACGCTCTGCACCCGAATCCGTCGTGGTGCTCGCGATTCTCGTTTGGAGTCCTATGTTCGTGTACATCTGTCGGCGCATCGTCGCCGGCGCATTCGTGATGGTCGGAGCGTCGTTCATCCTCTACCTGTTGATGACCAAGGCCGGAGATCCGCTGGCCTTCACACTGCAGATCTCGAACCCCACGCAGCGTGCTGCCGTCATCGGCACGGTCACCGAGACGCTGAGTCTCGACGTACCCCCGGTCGAGCGGTACCTGCAATGGCTCAGCAGGCTCGTGCTCGAGCAGGACTTCGGGCTGGTGTCCACGACCCAGCAGCCGGTGTGGGACGAACTGACCCGCCGGGTCCCGTTGACCCTCAAGCTCGTCAGCACGGCAACCCTGTTGTCGATCGTGTTCGGCGTGATGACCGGCATGCTCTCGGCGCTTCGTCAGTACTCCGGATTCGACTACATCGTCACCTTCACCACGTTCGTGTTCTTTTCGCTGCCGGTGTTCTGGGTGGCTGTGATCCTCAAGGCATGGGGTGGCATCAACCTCAACGACTGGCTCCGTGACGGAGCCCACTTCTCGGTCACGTTCATCGTCGTCATGTCGATCTTCGCCGGCGTGGTCGGTGCGTCGTTCGCCGGCGGTACGAAGTTGCGGAAAACGGTGACGGGCGCGATCAGCGGCGCGATCGCTGCGCTCCTGATGTCGTGGATGTCCTCCACGCAATGGTTGCTCGACCCTGGCTTCGGGCCGATCCTGTTCGCAGTGCTCGGCTTCGGCATCGCCGCCGGTGTCGTGGCGGTCATGTCGGGGTGGCGCAACGCCCGGGCTCGTAACGCAGCACTGATCACCGCCGCCATCGGCATCGTGTCGTACCTCCCGATGCAGTCGGTGTTCGACGACGCGATCAACATCTGGATGCTGCTGGGTTGGATGGCGATCGCGATCGGTGTCGCCACGGCGGTCGGCTACGCGGTCGGCGGCTTCGACAAGGGCCAGTCGGCGCGTACGGCCTCGATCGTGGCGCTGCTGATGGGCGTGCTGATGTTCGTCGACCGCATGATGCAGTCGTGGGCTGCGTACTCGGCGTCGTCCGTGATCCGCAATCGCCCGATCAAGACCATCGGCCACCAGGAAGAACGCCTGGACGGATCGTTCTGGCTGGTCGCGAACGACACGTTCAGCCACCTCTTCCTCCCGACCCTCGCGCTGATGTTGATCTCGGTGGCGTCGTACACACGATTCTCGAGGGGCAGCATGCTCGAGGTGCTCGACCAGGACTACATCCGCACCGCTCAGGCCAAGGGCCTCACGAAGCGCACGGTCGTCGTGCGCCATGCGCTGCGCAACGCGCTCATCCCCCTCGCGACCATCGTGGCCTTCGACATCAGCGGGATCATCGGTGGTGCCGTCATCACCGAGTCCGTGTTCCAGTGGGACGGCATGGGCCGACTGTTCATCGATGGGCTCCGCGAGATCGACCCGAACCGGGTGATGGCCTTCTTCGTCGTCACCGGAACGTTCGCCGTCGTGTTCAACCTGATCGCGGATGTCGGTTACGCGTTCCTCGATCCCCGGATCCGAGTCGGAGAGTGATCACGTCGTGAGCGACACACCCCAACCACCGGACGACCTCGCCATGGGGGCCGTGCTCGACCCCGAGATCGCCGGCGAGATGGCCGAGGTCGCCGGGCTCAGCCAGAGCCAGATCGTCCGGCGACGGTTCTTTCGTCACAAGGGAGCGATGGTGTCGCTGTTGATCCTGGCGTTCATCGTCATCCTTGCTGCCACGAGCGTCGGGTGGGGACCCATCCCCGGCTGGTGGAAGTACAGCTACGACGACCTCGTTCCCCGCACGGGCGACGACGGTGGCCCGACGATGTCGCTGCGCCCGCAGTGGTTGGGCGGCTCGGGCATCGGTCTCGGCGAGCACCCGCTCGGCGTCGACAACGAACTCGGCAAGGACATGTTCGCCCTCAACATGCGCGGCGTCCAGACCAGCCTCACGATCATCGTGGTGCTCGGTCTGATGTCGACGAGCATCGGTGTGGTCGTCGGTGCCCTGTCTGGCTACTACGGCAAGTGGGTCGACTCGCTGCTGATGCGCTTCACCGACGTGATCATCGTCATCCCTCTGCTCGTGATCGCGGCCGTGGCCGGGTTCGCACTCGGCTTCAGCGGCAAGTGGTCGGTGGCGATCGCACTGGGCGCGTTCACCTGGACCGGATTGGCGCGTCTGGTGCGGGCCGAGTTCCTCGCGCTGCGTGAGAGGGAATTCGTCGATGCCGCTCGCGTGGCAAACGCATCGAACATGCGGATCATCTTCAAGCACATCCTGCCGAACACCGTTGGAACGATCGTGGTCAGCACCACGCTGCTCATGGGTGCTGGCCTGCTCACCGAGGCCGCGCTCGGCTTCCTCGGATTCGGGGTGCGTGCGCCGGAGACATCGCTCGGCACGCTGGTCAACCAGTACCAGGGCGCGTACGAGACGCGCCCGTGGCTGTTCATCTGGCCGGGCATTCTGATCGTGGCCATCGTTCTGTGCCTGCAGTTCATCGGCGACGGTCTGCGTGACGCGTTCGACCCGCGCCAGAAGCGGATCCCGAATCGTAAGGACCTCGATCGCGACGGAGGCGGCGAGGCGAAGCGCGATGCGCAAGCCCGGGCGATCGGCACGACGGTGGCGAGAAGTCTCGGCTCGGGCGCATGACCGCCGTCGGTCGGTCAGCCGAGGAAGAGCGTTGCGCCGCACAGCACGACGAGTGCTCCGATGCACGTTGCGGTTCGCCAGTGCCAGGTGATCGGTGCCTTCTCGAACTCGAGCATCGGGTCGTCGAGGAAGCCGTCGTCTCGCAACCGCTCCCATCGTCGTCGAACGATCGTGGCTGCTTCGCCGGACGGCGTCCCGGCCATGTCGCCCATGCTCGACGTCTCGATGACGACCGGATCGTCGGGGTCGTCGCTCGGTCGGCGTCGAGCCTTCATCGAGGATCGCAGCGCCGTCCCGGCGCCGGGTGCTGGTGCAGCCCATGCTGCGAATCGGCCGTACGCGGTGTGCAGCGTCAGAGCGAACCGGGTGTCGACCTCGTGCACGGCCGGCCACGGGAGGTCGATGGTGCGGGTGACGTTCACCAGTCGCACCCCGGCGTCGTTCACGATCACGCTCGGGCGCCAGAACAACGCCCAGCAGGTCGCCACGAGCAGAGCGAGCCAGGGCAGCGTCAGCAGGGTGTCGGTCACGCCGGCGGTCCACAGAGCGACCACGCCGCTGACCGCAGCCAACAGTGCCACGGACATCGTGAGACCACGACCGAAGCCGGGACGGAACTCCTCATGCACACGACCATCCTGCCAAAACTCGACGATCGTCGAGCGTTTTGCCGGGCAACGAGTGCTGGCGACACCAGAGCCGACAGCTGGAGTGATCATGTCTGACACCGAAATCACCGGCGACAGGGTGACCGTGCCAGAATTGGTCCGAGGGGTCACGAACATCGCAGAGGTCCGTGGACTCGGCGTCGAGTTCTGGGTGGACGGAACGTGGTTCCCCGCCGTCGTCGACGCCTCGTTCGACGTGAAGGCGGGCCAAACGGTCGCGATCGTGGGCGAATCGGGCTCCGGCAAGTCGACGATCGCACTCGCAATGATGGGGCTGCTCCCGAACAACGCCCACGTGAAGGGGTCGATCCGGGTCGGTGAGACCGAGATCGTGGGGCTCGACGAGCGGGCGCTGCGCGCGATGCGCGGTCGCAGCGTGTCGATGATCTTCCAGGAGCCGATGACGGCGTTGAACCCGGTGTACACCATCGGATTCCAGATCGGCGAGATGTTGCGGAGTCATCAGTCGATGTCGCCCCGCCGGGCGCGGGAGCGTGCGATCGAACTGCTCGAATTGGTCGAGATCAACGATCCGGAGCGACGGATCGAGAGCTACCCCCACGAGTTGTCGGGCGGTCAGCGCCAGCGGGCGATGATCGCCCAGGCGTTGGCATGTGATCCGTACCTCATCGTCGCCGACGAGCCGACCACGGCGCTCGACGTGACCGTGCAGGCCGAGATCCTCAAGCTGCTGCGCGATCTGCGCGACCGCATCGATGCGGGCATCGTGCTCATCACCCACGACATGGGTGTGGTCGCCGACCTCGCAGACGACGTGATCGTGATGCAGCGTGGCCGGATCGTGGAGACGGGCACGACTCAGCAGGTGTACGAGCACCCGGTCGATTCCTACACGCAGTCCCTGCTCGCAGCTGTCCCGCACCTCGGTACCACCGCTGGCCTCGCCGGTGACGTCGCTCCCGACGGCGTCGACCCGGACGCCGTCCGCTCATCGAACACTCGAGACGCCGCCCCGGCCGCATCCACGTCGAGCGACGTCGAGACGGTCGTCGACCTGCGCAACATCGCGATCGAGTACCCCAAGCGCGGCCGGACACCGGCGTTCCGGGCGATCGACGGTGTGTCGCTGTCGATCCGCCGGGGGGAGGTTCTCGGTCTGGTAGGGGAGTCCGGTTCGGGCAAGACCACCATCGGACGGGCCCTGGTCGGGTTGCTGCCCTTCGTCGAGGGCGAGGCAGCCGTGCTCGGCCACGACATGGTCGGCATCTCGCGCAAGGATCTCGGCGCCGTTCGCAGCGACGTGAGCTTCGTGTTCCAGGACCCGGGTTCGTCGTTGAACCCGCGTCTGCCGATCGGTGAATCCATCGGCGAACCGCTGAAGTTGGCGAGGGTCGCCAAGGGTGATGCGCTCGATCGCCGGGTCGAGGAACTGCTCGATCAAGTGGAACTCTCGCGCCATCTCCGCAACCGCTACCCGCACGAGTTGAGCGGTGGGCAACGTCAGCGCGTCGGGCTGGCCCGGGCGTTGGCGCTGGGTCCGAAGTTGCTGATCGCCGATGAGCCGACATCGGCGCTCGACGTGTCGGTCCAGTCCAGAGTGCTCGACCTGTTCCAGGACCTGCAGCGGGAGATCGGGTTCGCATGCCTGTTCATCTCCCACGACCTCGCCGTCGTGGAGATCCTGGCCGAGCGGATCATCGTGCTCCGCAAGGGTGCAGTCGTCGAGGAAGGGACTCGGGATCAGATCCTCAACCGACCGCGTGAGCTGTACACGCAGCGGCTCATCGCTGCGGTGCCGGTACCGAATCCACAGGAACAGCGCGAGCGTCGTGAGCGGCGCGATGCGCTGATCGTCGCGAACGACACGGATGAGTGACGCCGCTTTCGGTGTGACCGGGGGAGTGCGCAGCTATCATCCAAGCCCACACCACGTCGAAGTGGCGGAATTGGCAGACGCGCTAGCTTGAGGGGCTAGTGCCCTTTAGGGCGTGGGGGTTCAAGTCCCCCCTTCGACACCACACTGACCAGGGCTCCGGCCCTGGTCAGCGTCTTTTTCGGATCAGGCGGAGCTCCGCAGCCGACTTCGCGACGATTGCTCCGAGCAGGCTCGGGGTGCGAACCTCGAACCGCTCACCCGCGAGTTCGACGATGTCGGGCTCCGCACGCCGAACCGCCTGTGTGGCGCCAGGTGCCTGGCGACGCGCCCCTTTCCGGTCTCGACCCTGCCATGCGGCTCGTTCCGAGAGCGGTCGACCTCGTCGAGGCCTCAAGATGCGGTAGCGGTGAAGCGATTCAGGGTCGATGACCCAGCTCCGCCCGAACCGCTGTGCGTCCAACTCGCCAGCATTGATGAGTCGGCCCACCTGTACGTGCGAGGTCGGTGTATCGACGCTGTTTGCCGGCCATCGCCGAACATGACGTCCGCGCTGGTCTCCGGGTCGGCGGTTCCACTCGTCGTCAGCGGAGGAAGCCCACCATTCGGTCGGTCATCGTCGTCCAGGCGTCATCGCCGAGCGCAGCGCGTGTGACCAGAAGGTGTCGAGGCCCCCTGCCGGCCGACGACCGATCCCGAGCGACCTCGACCGTCCACTCCGGGAGACGCCGGCGGTCGACCCAGTTCTTCACGCCTGCGGCGCTCACGAGCTCGTCTCGCGGGTGCACGCAGATCAGGCTGGGCGTGGAGCGAAGTCGATCCGACAAGAAGGTCGCCTGCATGTCGTCGTGCATCGCCAACAGTGCTCGGTACTCGTTGAACGGTGTCCACCTCCGCTGGCGCACCGAGCGAGGTGCTGCGCTCGGCAGTCCCAGCCCGAGTCGCCACAGCGGCGTCAACCAGCGCACGAGCCTGGCGGCCCGGCGCAGCGAGACCGGTGGGGCGAGTAGACACAGTCGGCCGACACACTCGGTACCTCCGATATCCAGGAGTCGGATCGTGGCGAGCGCCCCCACCGAGAACGCGACCACGCTGACCGGACGGTCCGGAGCCAGTCGAGCCGCACGATCGATGCCCTGCTCGATGGCGGCGCTCCACGCATCGACCACCTCTGCCGGTCGGCTCCGCGAGGTGATCGCCTCGGAGTACAGGGAGACCCGAACGCACAGGAGTCCGGCGCGCTCGAGGACGCCCACCAGTTCGTCCATCACGTCGGACCGCGTGTTGAGACCGTGAACGACCACGACAGGATCGCGGGGCGAAGGCGCCGGAACCTCCGCATCCCCGGGCATGGCGGTCAAGGTAGCCGTCGGCGAGCGGCGGTGTTCTCGGCGCACCCCTCGTCGAACCGAACCCGGGGGAAGGGTCAGGCGGCGCTCGCCACGTCGTGGTCGGCGAACTGGGTTCGAGCGAGCCGTGCGTACAAGCCGTTGCGTTCGAGCAACTCGGTGTGAGTGCCGCGTTCGACGACCCGGCCGCCGTCGATCACGGCGATCGTGTCGGCGGCACGCACCGTGGCGAGGCGGTGGGCGATGACGATCGAGGTCCGGCCCTCGAGTGCCGTCGTCAGTGCCTGCTGGACGAGGGCTTCGGACCCGGCGTCGAGGTGGGCGGTCGCTTCGTCGAGGATGACGATCGACGGGTCCTTCAACAGGAGTCGGGCGATCGCGATGCGCTGCTTCTCGCCGCCCGACATTCGATGACCCCGGTCACCGACCATGGTGTCGAGGCCGTCGGGTAGTGCTCGCACGACCTCCCACACCTGTGCGGCACGGAGGGCCTCGATGATGTCGTCGTCGGTCGCCTCGGGCCGGGCGTAACGCAGGTTCGCCCGCAGCGTGTCGTGGAAGAGATGCGAGTCCTGGGTGACCACACCGATCCGGTCGCGCACCGATGACGACGTGGCGGTCCGCAGGTCGACGCCGCCGACCCGAACCGTGCCCGTCGTCGGGTCGTACAACCGCGACACCAGCCCGCTGATGGTCGTCTTGCCCGCTCCCGACGGCCCGACGAGCGCCAGCGTGTGTCCGGGTTCGACCGTCAGGTCGATGCCGTGCAGGATCGGTTCCGGCACGGTCTCGTCGAGGTACGCGACTCCTTCGAGCGATGCGAGCGACACCTCGGCGGCGGTGGGATACCGGAACGTGACGTCGCTGAGTTCGACGGCGAGCGGCCCGGACGGAAGGTCGTCGGCGTCGTCGGCGTCGGTGATGGCGGGCCTCAGGTCGAGCACTTCGAGGACCCGTTCGAAGCTGACCAGCGTGGTCATCACGTCGACCTGCACGTTGGACAACGAGGTGAGCGGACCGTACAGACGATTGAGGTAGGCGGTCAGGGCCACGACTGTTCCGATGCCGAGCGAGCCGGAGATCGCCATGACTCCACCGAGCCCGTAGACGAGTGCGGTCGCCAGCGAAGCGAGGAGTCCGAGTGCGGTCATCAGTACCCGTTGGTACATCGCCGTCGTGACACCGATGTCACGGACGCGACCAGCTCGACGATCGAACGATGACGATTCGCGACGGGGGTCGCCGAACAGTTTCACCAGCAGCGCGCCCGACACGTTGAAGCGCTCGGTCATCATCTGACCCATTTCGCCGTTGAGCCGATACTTCTCGCGGGTGAGATCGGCGAGGCGACGTCCGATCCACTTCGCAGGGAGAACGAAGAGCGGGAGCAGGATCAGTGCGAGCAGGGTGATCTGCCACGACAGGACGAACATCGCCGTGAGGGTCGCAGCGACGGTGACGATGTTGCCGACCACGTTGCTGAGCATCGACGTGAACGCCTGCTGAGCCCCCTGCACGTCGGAGTTCAGTCTCGAGACGAGTGCACCGGTCTGAGCGCGGGTGAAGAACCCGATCGGCATCCGTTGGACGTGGTCGAAGACCTGGGTCCGCAGGTCGTGGATCAGCCCTTCGCCGATGCGAGCGGAGAACCAACGCTGCGCGAGTCCCAGCAGGGCCGAGACGAATGCGAGCGCTGCGAGGGCAACGGCGAAGCCGATGACGAGGCCCGTGCGACCGTCGGCGATGCCGGTGTCGATGATCTCGCGGTACACGAGGGGGACGGCGGCGCCGGCTGCGGCGTCGAGGACGATGAGGATCAGGAAGAGCGCAATCGCAACGCGGTACGGACGGGCGAATCCGAGGATCCGCCGGATCGTGCCGGGGGCGAGCCGATGATCGGTGACCGACCGGTCCTGGGAGAACGAGTTCATGGGTCGAGGCATGGGGCCGACTTTCCGGTGCCGACGTCAGCGTCGGGACCTGAGGGGTGGTGAGTAAATTCCATGATGAGCTAAACTCATCACATGACCCGGAACATTCCCGAGGTGGCGGGTGACACACCCGACGAACTGGCCCCGCTCGTGGCCGACCTGTTGCACGCGGTCACACATCGTCTCCGTCGCGAAGCGCGTGACGGGGTCGGTCCGCACGACGCGACTTGGACGCAGGTGCGAGCGCTGCGTGCACTCGAACGACTGCCGGCACACGCGCGGATGAGCGATCTCGCTGACGAGTTGCACATCGCTCGTCGCTCGGCGACATCGCTCGTCGACGACCTCGAGTCGCGCGGGTTCGCCCGACGTGGGCGCGACCCCGATGATCGCCGAGCAGTGACCGTGGAGGCGACCGCGGCCGGGAAACGATCGGTGACCGAAGCCGGTGAGCGCCGGCGCCGTGCGACGGTGGGAATGCTCGGCGCGCTTCCCGAGGCAGATCTGAGAACGCTGCGCGACATCCTGAGTCGCCTCGTCGTTCCACCCGCCGACACGGTCTGATCCGTCGACCACGACGATTCGCGCAACGGCGCCTCGAGGAGGTGGCGATGCTGCGGCTCGCCTCGTCAGTGACGCTGCGGTCGGTGACCGATCGACCCGGCCGGCCCGACGGTTCGGGTGAACCCGTCGAGGGCGATCCCTGCGAATGCGAGCGCCACGCCGATCAGGGCGCCTCCACCGACGAGCAGCAGCATCGAGGGAACGGCATCGGACCAGACGGCGTCGATCATCTCTCCGAACAACGTGTCGGACACCCGCTCGATCAACCAGCCGATCACCAGCAGCGCAACGAGCCACGCGCTCGAGACGATCGCGGTCTTGCTCCCGATGCCACGGAGGGATCGGCCCGGCCGTGGATGCACGAGTACGGCCAGCATGCCGGCGGCGAGCGCAGCGACGGCGGCGATCGTGCGCGTCGTCTCGGCCGCGGAGCGGAGCCCGAGACGGGGAAGATCCTGCGGAACGACCGCGGGCAGGCCGGCATCGACGGCGATCGCCGTCGGATCGGGAACGCCACGATCATTCACACCGAGAGCAGCCACATCGACACCGTTCGCCGCTGCCGTGTCGAGAATGGAGGAGACGATCGCCGTGCCCACCGCCGTGTCGGCGTCGATGACCTCCTCGGGTGGGTCGCTGTCGACGATCTGAGCATGGGCATTTAGCAACGACCTCTCCACGACGCTGCGCACGTTCGGGTCCCTGCTCGCGACCGTCGCGGCCTGCCGAGCCAGCGCGTCACCGGCCACGGGTGCGACGGCCCGAACGACCGTCTGGTCGACGAGATCGGCGGTGAAGCGCGATGCGGAGATCTGCGCGGCGGCCCGCTCGGCGCGACCTGCGTCGAGGATCGACATCAGGGCCAGCTGCGCCGGCACGAGTGCTGCGAATGCGATCGTGAACACGACAGCGGCGAATCCGGCGAGAGCGTTGCGTCCACACGAGTTCCGACACTCACCCACGACATCATCCTGGTCGCTCGATCGGGGCGACTGCGGTCATGGAGCGCTTCGACCTCCTGACCTCGGACGGTTTTGGCCACGGATCGTCAAGTCGACGTCGGATGTGACCGATGAAGTGACCGATGCCGGCTCCGACACCATTCGAATCGATGCGAGCGCTGCTTCTCGTCGTTCTCCGAGACGGCACGATCGCGGAGGTTCATGGGGGCTTCGGCGGCTTTCTCGGGCTGGACCTGCCCGCCCTCCCCGGGAGCAACGTGTTCGAACACATTCCGGCCCGCGACGCCGAGGAACTGGCGCTCTACTTGCTCGACAGCGTCGGAGAGTCGGAGGAGACGATCGCACTGCCGATGCCGTTCCGCATGACGATCGTCGACGTCGCCGGCTTCGCTCACCCGGTCGACGTGGTCCCGACCGGTACGGTCGACGGTGACGAATGGGCGTGGACCGTGCTGCTGATGCCTGTCGCGCTGAACGGGTCGATCACCCGGTCGCTCGACCTCGAGATGGCCGGCGCGCCCCGTGAACTGGTGCAGCGGATGCTCTGCGAGGAACTTCGCGTCGACAATGCGAACTACACCAGTCGTTGGATGCTGATCGACCTGCACGATCCGGAGTCACCCGATGTGATCTGCGCTCGCGCCGAGGATCAGAGCGTCGCCGACGCCGTCCGCGGCGGGTTGTACGCCGGCACGTGGAGACCATGGGAAGACATCGGCCGAGGCGAGACCGTCTCACTCGAGGTGTCGCGATTTCCCCGGAGCGTCCGTTCGCTCATGGACGCCCAGGGCTGGCAGCGCTCCATCGTCGCTCCGGTCCATGTGAGAGATCGGCTCGTTGCGGCGTTCCTCCTGCTCGGGCGAGTCCCGGAGACCTACGACGCCGTGCAGGTCAAGCGCAACGTGGCAGCGCGAGTCCAGACGCTCGTGCGAGCAACAGTGCTCCTCCTCGAGCGTTGGAGCGACCAGGACACCCTGAGGGTCGCTGCCACCACCGACGAACTCACTGGACTGGACAACCGTCGCCAGTTCTTCGCGCAACTCGAAACCGATCGACGCGACGGATCGCTGCTGTACGTCGACGTCGACGAGTTCAAGTCGGTGAACGACCGATTCGGACACGTCGTCGGTGACACCGTGCTGGTCGAGATCGCACGTCGCCTTCAGTCCGTCTGTCGTGGCCACGATCGGATCGGGCGCGTCGGTGGCGACGAATTCGTCGTGGTGCTGCCGGGAGCCGACGACGACCTGGCCGGTCAGATCGCGTCGCGCATCATCGAGTGCATCGGCCAACCGATGGAGATCGCCGGCGAGGTCCACCGGATCTCGGTGAGCATCGGTCACGCACCGCTCGACGCTGCGGACCCGCTCGACGCTGCGGACCACGCGATGCTGGAGGCCAAGCGCACGGGTCGCGGTCGCCACCTGTTGGCCTCGCCGGCTCGACGCTGAACCCGCCGGCCCGCACGGCCGAGGCGCCGTGGGCGGCCGATTCGGATCGCGCCGGTCGAGCCGACGATGATCGTGCCATGAGCACCACGTTCCCGAACCGCGTCACGGAGATGCTGGGCGTCGAGTATCCGATCGTCCAGGCACCGATGGGGTGGATCGCACGGTCCCAACTCGCGTCCGCAGTGTCCAACGCCGGTGGCATGGGCATCATCGAGACATCGTCGGGCGAACTGGACGCAGTACGCATCGAGATCGAGAAGATGGCGGACCTGACCGACAAGCCCTTCGGCGTGAACATCGCGCAGGCCTTCGTCCGAGACCCCGACATCGTCCAGTTCGTGGTGGACCAAGGCGTCAAGTTCGTCACGACATCGGCCGGCAACCCGACGAAGTACACGGCGCAACTCAAAGCGGCCGGACTGACCGTGTTCCACGTGGTTCCCACGCTGTACGGGGCGCTGAAGGCGGTCGAGGCCGGCGTCGACGGCTTGGTGGTGGAAGGCGGTGAGGGAGGCGGGTTCAAGAACCCGCGCGACGTCGCGCTGATGGTTCTGCTCCCACTCATCGCGTCGAAGGCCGACGTGCCGATCATCGCCGCCGGCGGAATGATCGACGGCGCCTCGATGGCCGCCGCACTCGCGCTCGGGGCGGAAGGCATCCAGATGGGCACCCGGATGGTGTCGGCCGCGGAGTCGCCCGTGCACCAGAACTGGAAGCAGTCGATCATCGACGCGGCCGAAACCGACACCGTGTTCCTCAACCGCCACACGTCGCCTGCGCTGCGGGCACTGCGGACCGAACGCTCCGAAGCGCTCGAACTCGACACCGAGACCAATGCGATGACGGCGCTCGTCGGGTCGACGCACGACCTGTTCTTCGGTGGCGACATGAACGCCAGCCTCGCCCTGACCGGCCAGGTCGCCGGACGGATCGAGAGCATCGAACCCGTCGCCGACATCATCGAGCGCTGCGCCGCCGAATGCCGTCAACTCCTCTCGGACCTGGCGCAGCGCTACGCCTGAACCAAACACCGCCTGGTTTCTCCCGTACTCGGGCGGGCGGCGAGACTGGGCAGCGTGACGCTGACCGAGGACGATCGACGACAACTGCACGAGCGCTACGCGACCGAGCGGGACAAGCGGATCCGGGCCGACGGCAACGAGCAGTACGTCGAGGTCACCGGCGTGTTCTCGGACTACGCCGAGGACCCGTACGCCACCTTCGAACCACGCGAACCGTTGTACGACGAGGTCGAGTTCGCCTTCGTCGGTGGCGGGTTCGCCGGGCTGCTGACCGGAGCGAAGTTGAAGTAGGCCGGTGTCGAGGACGTCCGCATCATCGAGAAGGGCGGCGACTTCGGCGGCACCTGGTACTGGAACCGCTATCCGGGCGCCCAGTGCGACACCGCCGCGTTCATCTACCTGCCGCTGCTCGAGGAGACCGGGCACATGCCGAGCGAGAAGTACACCCACGCCCCCGAGATCGCCGAGCACTGCCGTCGGATCGGCGCCCATTTCGGCCTCTACGACAACGCCCTCTTCTCGACCGAGGTCACCGGCCTCGAGTGGGACGACGGCGCGTCTCGCTGGATCATCCGCACCAACCGCGGTGACGAGATGCGCGCCCGGCACGTGGCGATCGGCACGGGACCGCTGCACCGCCCGAAGCTCCCCGGTATCCCGGGAATCGAGACCTTCGCCGGCCACAGCTTCCACACCAGTCGGTGGGACTACGACTACACCGGAGGCGACCCCGCCGGAGCGACGATGACGGGCCTCGCCGACAAGCGAGTGGGGATCATCGGCACCGGTGCCACCGCCGTGCAGTGTGTCCCGCACCTCGCTCGATCGGCCGGCGAACTGTTCGTCTTCCAGCGCACTCCGTCGTCGATCGACATCCGCAACAACCACGACATCGACCCCGACTGGTTCGCCACGCTCGAACCCGGATGGCAGAAGCGGTGGATGGAGAACTTCACCATCCTGCAGACCGGCGGATTCGCCGACGAGGACCTCGTCAAGGACGGCTGGACCGACATCTCCCAGCGGATCCGTGACCGCCTCCTGTCCGAACCCGAACCGGACCTCAGCCCGGAAGGTTTCCTGAAGGCGTACCACGACAGCGACGACGAGAAGATGGAGGAGATTCGCCGCCGCGTGGAGGCGATCGTCGACGACCCGGACGCCGTCGACGGTCTGAAGCCCTGGTACCGACAGTTGTGCAAGCGGCCGTGCTTCCACGACGATTACCTGCAGGCGTTCAACGAGAAGAGCACGACGCTCGTGCACACGGATGGCCAGGGCGTCGAGAAGATCACCCCGCTCGGCGTCGTCGTCGACGGCACCGAATACGAACTCGACTGCCTGATCTACGCGTCGGGCTTCGAGGTCGGTACCGAGTTCACCCGCCGGTGGGGCTTCGACGTGACCGGTCGCGACGGCATGCGACTGTCGGACAAGTGGGAGGAGGGCATGACGAGCCTGCACGGCATCCATGTCCACGGCTTCCCGAACATGTACATCGTCAGCCCGTCACAGGGTGCGAACCTGATCTCCAACGTCCCGCACAACCTCACCGAAGCCGGTGCGACCATCGCCACGATCGTCGCCCACGCACACGAGGTCGACGCCACCGAGGTCGAGGTCGTCGAGGACGAGGAACGGCGCTGGGTCGAACTGCTCGAGGCCGGTGGCCGCACGTTCGGCGGGGACCCGACCTGTACGCCCGGCTACTACAACAACGAGGGGCACGGCATCGCCGACAGTGCCCGGCGCAACAGTCTCGGCTACCCCGACGGCCCCGTCGCGTACTTCGAGCACATCGAACGGTGGCGGTCCTCCGGCGACTTCGCCGGACTCGACTTCCGCTGACCGATTCGGGAGCGGGTCGTCAGAGGGCGAGCTCGGTGCCGACGTAGGCAGCGCCCGCCACCAGCACCCACGACATCAGTCCGAGCAGCAGTGGGCGGGCTCCGAGTCGGCGCATGTCGCCGAGTTGGACGCCCATCCCCAGACCGACGAGTGCGATCGTCAGGACGATCTTCTCCACCGACGCGATCGAGTCGAGTACCCCGTCGGCGAGGACGCCGGTCGAACGGATCACGATGGCCACGAGGAAGCCGACCACGAACAACGGGACGAGTGGCGGGGTCACGGTGGGCGCTCCACCGGCGCCGGTGACCGACCCGGTCGAGTCGACGATGGCAGCAGACGCTGCAGCTCGACGCCGCATGATCGCGATGGTGGCCACGAGTGGGGCGAGCAGCACCACACGGGTCAGCTTGACCACAGTGGCGGCAGCGACGGCATCGTCACCTTCGGTCGACGCCGTGGCCACGACCTGGCCGACGTCGTGGACCGCGCCGCCGACCCAGGCGCCGAACATCTCGCCCTCGAGACCGAGCGGGCCACCCAGGAGCGGGAGGAGGAAGATCGACAACGTCCCGCACAGGGTGACGAGCGTGATGGCGTACGCCGTCTCCTCCTCCTCGGCGCCGATCACGCCGTCCATCGCGGCGATCGCCGACGCGCCGCAGATCGAGTAGCCGGTGGCGACGAGCAGCCCGAGGTCGTCGGGGATGCCCATGCGTCGGGCGATCCAGCGCGTCCCGACAAAGGTGACCGTGACGACGAACGCCACCACGAGCAGTCCGCTGGCACCGAGCCCTGCGAGGTCGCCCAGCGAGAGCCGGACCCCCAGCAGCACGATGCCGAAGCGCAGCACCGAGCGCGCACCGAAGCGCGCTCCGGGGAGGAGCGCCGGCGGGAGGCTGATGACGTTGACGACGAGTGCACCGAGCACGACGCCCACGACGAGCGGGGAGAGGAACTCTGCGAACGATGCGATCCACGTCGACGCCAGCGCGACCAGCACGAGGACGCCGAGGCCCGGCGCGACCTCGCGCGCCCGGGCGATGACTCCGTCGGCGACAGGTCTGGGTGTCGGGTCGGTCGGCGCGATGGGGGGCTTCACGGTGTGGGTCACGACACGTTCACGGCGTCGGGGGTGAACTCCAGGCGTCCGTGATCGATGTGGGGCAACACGTGGCGTGCGAACAGGTCGCACTCCGCTGCGTGCGGATACCCCGAGAGGATGAACGACTCGATACCGGCGTCGGTCAACTCGTGGATCTTCGCGAGCACCTGATCCGGGTCGCCGACGATCGCGGCACCGGCACCGGAACGGGCCCGCCCGACGCCGGTCCACAGGTGACGTTCGGCGTACCCCTCGTCGTCCGCTCCTTCGCGAAGTTCGGCCTGGCGTGCGACGCCTGCCGATTTCGAGTCGAGCGACCTGGAACGGATCGCGTCGCCGGTCTCGGCGTCGAGCTTCGAGAGCAGGCGGGTCGCAGCCTGGCGTGCCTCGGCCTCGGTCTCACGCACGATCACGTGCGAGCGCCAGCCGTATCGCAGCGAACGCCCCTTGGCAGCGGCCCGAGCGTCCATGTCGGCCTTCACGTCGAGCATCTTGTCGGTCGTGTCGGGCCACATCAGGAAGACGTCGGCGCCCGCAGCCGCGCACTCGCGAGCGGCGGGGGAGAGGCCACCGAAGTAGAACAGCGGGCTCGATCCGCTGACGGTGCGCACGCGGGGCGGTTGGACCTCCAGGTCCACGAAGTCGCCGTGGAAGTCCACGGCGCGGCCGTCGAGCAGCTCGCGCAGGGCGTACATGATCTCGGTCGAGCGGCGGTATCGAGGCTCACTGTCGAGCGTCTCGCCCGGAACGTCGCTCGAGATGATGTTGATCGTCAGTCGACCGTCCATCATCTGGTCGAGCGTCGCGATCTGTCGGGCCAACTGTGGCACGACCAGTTCGCCGCAACGGATGGCGAGCAGCATCCGCATCGTCGTCTGCGGGGCGAGCGCCGCCGCGAACGTCGCGTTGTCGATGCCGAGGGCGTAACCCGAGGGCAGCAACACGTTGTCGTAGCCGTAGCGGTCGGCGGTGAGCACGATGTTGCGGCAGTGTTCGTACGAGCTGGCGAGCTGCGCATCGGGTTGCCCGAGGAACTCGTAGTCGTCGTCGCACAGCGCAGAGAACCACGACATCTCGACCAGGGGTCGGCTGCCGTCGGTTGCAGGGGTGGTGGTGGCGGTGCTCATGCGTGGATCTCCTCGGTGATCGATGACGTGGTGGATGACGTGGTGGATGTGGTGTCGAAGTACCCGGCGGGCAGCAGTTCGCTCAGCTCGACCGGTCGACCCAGTTCGATGCTGCGGTGCGCGGCCTCGCCAGCGGCGACGGACCAGAGCCCGTCGACCAGCGTCACGCCGGCTGGGCGACCCTCGCGGATGGCCCCGATGAAGTCGAGGTGCTCGAGGTAGCTCGAGCCGTGGTGCAGTCCTTCGTGGGCGACCCGGTCGTCGTGCGCGACGTAGGACTCGACGCCGCCGATCCAGTGTTCACCGCGCACGCCGGTGCGGATGACGTTCTCCGGGATCAGCGCCTCGACCTTGCCGCGATCGCCGACGACGGAGATCTCCTCCTGGTTGTGGGTCGCCTCGGCGAACATGCACAGGTCGAGCAGCGCACGCGCCCCACTCGGGTAGTCGACGATCACGAAGGCGTTGTCGAGCATGTCGGGGACGCCCTGGTCGTAGTGCTCGTCGAAGTGGTTGACGTCGTGCGATCCCGACGCCATCACGCGCACCGGGCGTTCCCGCAGGATCAGATTCATCAGGTCGAAGAAGTGACAGGTCTTCTCCACGAGGGTGCCGCCGGTGTTCTGCGAGAAGCGGTTCCAGTGGTCGACCTTGACCAGGAACGGGAAGCGGTGCTCGCGCATCGCGATCATCCTCGGCGTGCCCACCGCACCCTCGTGGACGAGTCGCACCAGTTCGGCGGCCGGGGGCATGTATCGGTACTCGAGTCCGACCCACGTGATCGCCTCGGCTGGTCGATGCTCCGCGAGTTCGATGATCCGCAGGCAGTCCTCGACGGTGGTGCACAGCGGCTTCTCGACGAGGACGTGGAGGTCGGTCGCCAGTGCGTCGCCGAGGATGTCGATGTGGGTGTGGTTCGGCGTGACGATGACCACCGCGTCGCACATCCCGCTCGCCAGCAGGTCGCCGTGGTCCGTGAACACCGTGACGTCATGGCCGGCGGCAGCGTGGCCGGTGGCGATCGAGTCGGGGTTGGTGTCGGCGATCGCGGTGATGACCGCACCGTCGATGGCGCGGATGTTCTCGATGTGCTCGATTCCCATCATCCCGGTCCCGATGACGCCGTAGCGGACCGGTTCGGGTGTTCCTGATCCCTCGATCGTCATGCGTCCAGCGTCGCGCCGTCGGACCAGCCGGGGAACCGGCTCTCTCACTGGAAGGTCATAGGCTGTGCCGATGGCCTCAATCGTGATCGTCGATGGTCTGGATCTTGCGTCGGTGAGGATGTTCCTGTCCGTCGTCGAGTTGGGCAGTGTGTCCAAAGCGGCGCGCCGCAGCGGAATGGCACAACCGTCGGCGACGGCGCGGCTCCAGAAGTTGGAACGCCAACTCGGCGTCGCCTTGCTCGACAGGAGCCCGTCGGGATCGACCGTGACCCCCGCCGGCGTTCGCCTCGCTGCCTCGTGCGCAGCACTGCTCGAATCGGCGGAGTCGCTGGTCGATCGCGCCGAATCGCTGCGCGACGAACAGCGCCACCTGTCCATCGCCGCCACCCGGCATGCGATCGAACACTTCCTCCCCGCCTGGGTGGCTGCGACCTCGCTCGACGGCGTGCGCCTCGACGTGACCGACACCGACACGTTGCAGGTCACGCAGGCGGTGCGTTCGGGAGAGACCGAACTCGGTCTCACCGAAGGCCCGCACGCTCCACTCGGTCTGCGCTCCGAGATCCTCGCGACCGAGGAACTGGTGGTCGTCGTCGGATCGTCGCACCGCTGGGCCGATCGGCGACGTGGTGTCGCGGCGCACGAGTTGAGTTCGGAGACGCTCGTGTTGCCGCATCGCGGGTCGGGCACACGCGACGTCATCGAAGCCGCACTGGCCGACCACGAGTCGGGCACGGTGGGCGAGCACCTGGAGGTCGACTCACTCGCCTCCGCCCGAATTGCGGCGATCAACGGCGACGGTGTGGCCTTCGTTCCGCATTGCCGAGTCCGTCAGGACCTCGAGCGGGGTCTCCTGTCGGTGGTCCCGGTGAAGGGGCTCACGCTGACCCAACCCGTTCGGGTCGTGTGGCGCGGCGTTCGACCCTCCTCGGCGGCAGCTCGGCGACTGCTCGACGCGATGCGTGCCGGGAGTTCGTGAGAGCAACAGGCTCGACGACCGAAGGATGTCGGACGTCACCGTTTCGTTCCTCTCGCGCCGTGCCATGATCGGCGCGTGTCGACCGTCATGCCCGCAACCGAACTGCTCCCGCGCCCGCCGCAGGGTCGGGTGTTCACGCTCTCGACGAAAGTCCGCCTGGGTGACGTCGACCCGCACGGTCGGATGCGCCTCGATGCGACCGCTCGACATCTCCAGGACGCAGCCACCGACGACGCGTCGCAGGCCGGCCTCGACCGGAGATACGGATGGCTGGTCCGGCGCACCGAGATCGTGACCACCGAACCCGCAATCCTGGGCGAACCGATCGAGGTCTCGACGTGGTGCACGGGCATCGGACGGGCCTGGGCGGAACGCCGATCGCAGATCATCGGTGCCCGAGGTGCCCACATCGACACGGTGGCGCTGTGGGTGCAGATCGAGGTCGCCACGGGTCGGCCGGCGCGCGTCGCCGACGACTTCATCGGCGCCTACGGCGAAGCAGCTGCCGGTCGAACGGTGTCGGCCAGGCTGTCGATCGACCCGCCGACGGCCGCCGACCGGTCAGCGCACTGGACTCCCCGGCGCACGGACATCGATCCGTTCGGGCACGTCAACAATGCTGCGACGTGGTCCTTCGTCGAGGAGTACGTGGACATCGGCGACCGGCGCGGCACCGCTGAGCTGGAATACCTCGCACCGATCGGGCACGGCGAGGCGTTCGGCCTGCTGGTGGAGCGGGGCGACTCCACGGTGGCATCACTGGTCACCGAAGCGGGCGGAGTCGCCGCCGCCGCCCGGTGGACGTCTGGCTGACGGCCCGCTCAGCGCAGCGTGATGCCTGCCCCGTCGTCGGCATCCCGAGTGGTGCCGACCGCAGCCGCCGTGTGCCCGGTGTCGGCGAGTTCGGCCAGCACGTCGACGGTGCGATCGGGATCGACACCGAAGATCAGTCCGCCCGATGTCTGCGCGTCGGCGAACAGCAGCCGGTCGACGTCGTCGTGTTCCCGGGCGTCGAGGAACTCCTCGGCCCACCCCAGGTTGCGCCGACTCCCACCGGGCATGATCCCGCTGCGAGCATGGTCGACTGCACCCGGCAGGAACGGGATCGCGTCGAAGTCGAGGTGGCATCGCACGGACGACTCGAGCGACATCCGCGCGAGGTGGCCGAGCAGCCCGAATCCGGTGACGTCGGTGCAGCCGGTTGCACCCGCCTCGAGGGCGACGCGGCAAGCGACGTCGTTCAGGCGGGTCATCGAGTCGATTGCGGCGGCCGCTTCGGCCTCGGATGCGACGTCGGCCTTGATCGCCGTCGTGAGCACGCCCACCCCGAGCGGTTTGGTGAGAATCAGGTCCTGACCCTCCTGCAGACCGGCGTTGGTCAGGATTCGATCGGGGTGCACCTCGCCCGTGACCGCCATGCCGTACTTCGGTTCCGGGTCGTCGATGGTGTGGCCGCCGACGATGACGAATCCGGCCGCCGTGGCGATGTCCTGCCCGCCTGCGAGGAGTTCTCCGAGCAGCTCGATCGGCAACTCGTCCTTGTTCCAGCCCACGAGGTTCAGTGCGAACAGTGGGCGCCCGCCCATTGCGTAGATGTCCGACACGCTGTTCGCCGCGGCGACGCGGCCCCAGGTGCGGGCATCGTCGACGACGGGGGTGATGAAGTCGGCCGTGGACACCAGCGCTCGGTCCGCGTCGATCTGCCACACGGCGGCATCGTCGCCGGTGTCGGGCCCCACGAGGAGTTCGGGGGGATGATCGGATTTCAGGTGTCGCACCACGTGCGCCAGCTCGCCGGGGGCGAGCTTGCAGCCTCAACCAGCTCCGTGACTGAACTGGGTGAGGCGGATGCGATCTCGCTCACTCATGGCGGCGACCCTATCCGTCCTCTGCGGTCTGCTGGCCGAGGGCGCTCCTTCGGTACTCTGTCGACGTGGCATCGACAGAAACTCACACCACCGGGGGAGCCGGCGCCGATTTCGGTGCGAACTCCTGGCTCGTCGAAGAGATGTACGAGAAGTTCGTACACGACCCGGGATCTGTGGGTGAGCAGTGGCAGGAGTTCTTCGCCGACTACAAGACCACAGCGCCCTCGATCGCTGCAGCCGCTGCAGCATCACCGGCTGTCCGTGCCGTGGAAGCCGCCCATCGACCGCCGTCGAACGACTCGGCGGAGTTGCCACGTCCTGACGCAGCCACCGCCGGAGCTGCACCGGCGCCCGCCCCCGACGGGCCCGCCGCGAAGCCGGCCACCACAGCGTCCGACGAGCCCGTCGAGGAGGCCGGCAAGCCGATCCGCGGTGCCGGTGCCGCGATCGTGCGCAACATGGAGGCCAGTCTCGAAGTCCCCACCGCCACGAGTTTCCGCAACGTCCCGGCCAAGCTGCTCGAGGTCAACCGCAAGGTGATCAACGGCTTCCGTTCCCGTTCGGGACAGGGCAAGATCAGCTTCACCCACCTCATCGGCTGGGCCGTCGTGCGGGCGATCGCCGACGCCGTTCCGAACATGAAGAACGGGTATCTCGAAGGTGAGGACGGCAAACCGCGCCTCGTCGAGCACGACCACGTCAACATGGCATTGGCCGTGGACGTGGAGAAGAAGGACGGCAGCCGCACGCTGCTCACGCCGATCATCCGCGACGCCGACACGCTCGACTTCGCCGGGTTCCTCGCCTCGTACGACGAACTGATCCGCAAGGTCAAGAGCAACAAGCTGACCGTCGACGACTTCGTCGGCGCCAACGTGTCGCTCACCAACCCCGGCACCATCGGCACCGTCCAGTCCGTGCCGCGCCTGATGCCCGGCCAGGGTCTCATCGTCGGTGTCGGCTCGATCGACTTCCCCGCCGAGTTCGAGGGCGCAGATCGTGCCTCGCTCGCCGACATGGGACTGTCCAAGACCGTCACGATCACGTCGACCTACGACCACCGGATCATCCAGGGTGCCGAATCCGGCCTGTTCCTGAAGCACGTCAAGGAACTGCTGCTCGGCGACCACGAGTTCTACGACGACATCTTCCACAGCCTCGATCTGCCGTACGAGGCGGTCAAGTGGCGCCCCGACATCAACCCGCGCGACCGCGAAGAAGCGATGATGCGCAAGCAGATGGCCGTGGCCAAGCTGATTCGCGTGCACCGCGTGCGCGGCCACCGCATCGCCGACCTCGATCCGCTCCGATGGATCGAACCTCACACGCCCGTCGAACTCGACCCCGCCACCTACGGCCTCACGATCTGGGACCTCGACCGCGAGTTCCTCACCGACGGCGTGGGCGGCAGCGACAAGATGAAGCTCGGTGACCTGCTCGGCGTTCTGCGCGACGCGTACTGCCGCACGATCGGCGTCGAGTACATGCACATCCAGAGCACCGACGAACAGCGATGGGTGCAGGAGCGTGTCGAGACCAAGCGGGTCGAGTTCGGGATCGACGACAAACGTCGGATCCTCGAGCGCGTCAACGCCGCCGAGTCGTTCGAGAAGTTCCTCGCGACCAAGTACGTCGGCACCAAGCGGTTCGGCATCGAAGGCGCCGAGTCGGCGATCCCGATCCTCGACGTGATCCTCGGCAACGCCGCGGACGCCGGGCTCGATTCCGCCATCCTCGGCATGGCACACCGCGGGCGTCTCAACGTGCTCTCCAACATCATGGGCAAGAGCTACGAGGCGATCTTCAGCGAGTTCGAAGGTCACCTCGACCCCACGTCGGTGCAGGGCTCCGGCGACGTGAAGTACCACCTCGGCACGAAGGGCAAGTACGTCAGCCCGTCCGGGGCGGACATCGCCATCGAACTCGCCGCCAACCCGAGCCACCTCGAAACGGTCGACCCGATCGTCATGGGCATCGTTCGCGCGAAGCAGGACCAGATCGACCCGCCCGGTTCGTTCCCCGTGCTGCCGTTGCTGATCCACGGCGACGCCGCGTTCGCCGGACAGGGCGTGGTCGCCGAGTGCCTGGCGATGAGCGACACCGGCGGGTACCGCATCGGTGGCACCATCCACCTGATCATCAACAACCAGATCGGTTTCACGACCGCACCCGGCAACGCTCGGTCGTCGCCGTACTGCTCCGACGTGGCCAAGACCATCCAGGCCCCGATCTTCCACGTCAACGGTGACGACCCGGAGGCCTGTGTCCGCGTGGCGCAACTCGCATGGGACTACCGCCAGGCGTTCAACAAGGACGTCGTGATCGACATGGTGTGCTACCGCCGCCACGGTCACAACGAAGGTGACGACCCGAGCTACACCCAGCCGCTGATGTACAAGGCCATCGCCGAGAAGCGCAGCGTGCGCAAGCTGTACGTCGAGTCGCTCGTCAAGCGCGGCGACATCACCATCGAGGAGGCCGAGCACGCGCTGACCGACTTCCACGACAAGCTCCAGGTCGCGCTCGACGAGACCCGCAGCCAGGCCCCCGTCGTCGGCAAGGCGCCGCGCCCACCCGCTCCGGTGGGAGTGCTCCCGCACATCCCGACCGGCGTCGACAGAGCGGTGCTGGAATCGGTGTTCGCACAGCTCACCGACTACCCGGAGGGCTTCACCATCCACCCGAAGCTGGCCAGGCAGTTCGAGACGCGCCAGAAGATGTTCGACTCCGGTGAGATCGACTGGGCGCTCGGCGAAGCGCTTGCCATCGGGTCACTCGTGGTCGAGGGTAGCTCGGTCCGCTACGCCGGCGAGGACGTCCGCCGCGGCACGTTCAGCCACCGCCACGCCGCGCTGATCGACTACGAGAACGGCGATGCGTTCCTGCCGTTGGACAGCCTCGACGGAGCGGATGCCCGGTTCTGGGTGTTCGACTCCCTGCTGTCGGAGTACGCCGCTCTCGGATTCGAGTACGGCTACAGCCATGCCAACCGTGATGCGTTGGTGGTGTGGGAAGCGCAGTTCGGTGACTTCATCAACGGCGCCCAGATCATCATCGACCAGTACATCGTGGCCGCAGAAGACAAATGGGGGCAGCAGAACGGCGTCGTCCTGCTCCTTCCGCACGGATACGAGGGCCAGGGACCCGAGCACAGCTCGGCGCGGATCGAGCGGTTCCTCACGCTCGCCGCGGAGGACAACATGCAGGTCGTCAACACGACGACTGCGTCGAACTTCTTCCACCTCCTGCGTCGCCAGGTGCACCAGGAGCGTCAGACCCCGCTGATCGTGTTCTCACCGAAGCAGGGTCTGCGGATGAAGCAGACTCGTTCGCCGATCGACGAGCTCACGACCGGTTCGTTCCAGGAAGTGCTCGACGATCCGGGTGACATCGACCCGCAGTCGATCACGCGCATTGCATTCTGCTCCGGCAAGGTTGCGTGGGATGCGATCGCGGCTCGAGACGAGCGCAACGAACCGGTCGCCGTGGTGCGCATCGAGCAGCTCTACCCGCTGCCGACCGACCAGATGCTGGACATCTTGAGGAAGTACCCGAACGCCAAGGAACTCCGCTGGCTGCAAGAGGAGCCGGCGAACATGGGCGCTTGGAACTTCATCGAACACCATGTCTGGCGGATCAAGGACGAGGGATACGACCTGCGCCACGTGGCCCGCGTCGAATCGGGCAGCCCCGCCACGGGTTCGAAGATCATCCACGACCAGGAACTCGCCCAATTGATGGACGAACTCTTTGCGCCATCCGAGGACTGAGCCGGGCCAGATCGCTCGTGGCTGATCGGTTCAGCGGAGCGGAATGCCGAGGACCTGTTCGAGGTCGGTGATCGCCTGATCGGCGGCGCCGACCTTGAGGGTGGTCATGCCCATCGCCTTGGCCGGCTTGAGGTTGATGCCGAGGTCGTCGAGGAACACGCATCGATCGGGAGTGGTGCCGACGAGGTCGCAGGCGATCTCGTAGAAGCGGGGCTCGGGCTTGCGTACACCGACCTTGCTGGACTCGACGACGTGGTCGAACCTCGCCATCACCGCCGCCACATCGGGCCGCCTGTGCGTCGCGGTGTCGTCGGAGACGACGTTGTTGGTGAGGCACGCGGTCGCATAGCCGGCCGCGATCACTCGGTCGAGGGCCGTGACCATCTCCGAACGCACCTCCCCGGACAGCAGTGCCAGGACGTCGTTCCCGGGGACGCGGTGACCGAGCGCGTCGGACTCGACCGCGAAGAGGTCGTCGAACTCGCTCGGTGTGACGTCGTTGCGTTCCAGCTTCGCCCACGCGTTGTCGCCCGGGTTCGCGGTGTTCACCGATCGGATGAAATCGTTCGGCAGCGAGTTGGCCCGCTCGTAACGGTTGAACGCCTCGAACGGGCTCGACAGGATCACCCCACCGAAGTCCCACAGCACGGCTCGGATCCCGGTGTCGTTCATCGTGGCGAGCTTACGATTCGGAGTCTGTCGGCGGAGCATCTGTGTGTCGCACGCCGTGACCGTTTACCATCGAAGGGAGCGACCGGCCCGTGCACGTGCAGGACTGGTCCCGGAGACCCGAGCGTTCCGCTGGGTCCCGCAACCAGCACAAGGAAGTGAACACCCGAGATGAGTAACCGCAAGGGGCCAACCCACGTCGTGGTCGACGGCTCCAACATCGCCACCGAAGGCCGCTCGATGCCGAGCCTGGCGCAGTTGAGTGAGGCCGTTTCCAGCTTCATGGACGAGTACCCGGACACCGCCATCACCGTCGTGGTCGATGCCACGTTCGGCCACAGGATCGACAAGAAGGAGGTGCCCGAGTTCGAAGCGGGAATCTCGAACAACGAACTGGTCGCGCCTCCGGCCGGGGCGGTCGGCCGCGGCGACGCATTCGTGCTCGGGATCGCCCACAAGGTCGGCGCCTCGATCCTGTCGAACGACTCGTTCCAGGAGTTCCACGGCGAGTACACGTGGCTGTTCGACGAAGGTCGCCTGATCGGTGGCAAGCCCGTGCCGCACATCGGTTGGGTCTGGGTCGACCGAGTGCCCGTCCGCGGACCGATCAGTCGCAAGGCCACGCGGGGGAGCGGCGGCGGTGGCAACTCCGGTCGCCGCGGTTCCGGGCGGGGCCGCCGCAGCAGCCAGGACGACGAGTCCACGGTGCGTACGGGAAGCAAGGAGGCGTCGTCGCCGATGCCCAAGCCGAAGACCCCACCTCCCGGCCGCTCCACGTCGTCGCCCGCCAGCGAGAACAAGCCGGCGGAACCGAAGGCGAAGACTGCCCCGCCGAAGAAGGCACCTCGGGGTGGCGACCCCGTCAACGATTTGATGCCGTTCCTCGACTTCGTCGAACAGCACCCGATCGGAACGAGTGTCAACGGCACCGTCGACGCCTACTCGTCACACGGCGCCTACATCACCATCGCCGACACCGGAGTACGCGGATACATCCCCCTGCGTCTGATGGCCGACCCGATGCCCCGCAGCGCCAAGAGCGTCATGAAGCAGGGCGAATCGGTCACCGTCGTCGTGGTGAGCTTTGCGCCCGCTCGACGAAGCATCGACTGTGCGGTTCCCGACATGGCCGACGAAGCAATCGCAGCAGCGGCAGCCGAGGAGGAAGACCCCGACATGGCAGGCGACTCGACGCACGCCGAGAAGCCTGCCTCGAAGCGACCGGCACGCAAGAAGGCCGCTGCAACGTCCTCGACGAAGAAGCCGCCCGCCCGGAAGGCAGCGCCGAAGAAAGCTGCTGCCAAGAAGGCCGTGGCGAAGCAGACCGCAGTCAAGAAGACCGCAGTGAAGAAGGCGGTGGAGAAGAAGGTCGCGGCGAAGAAGACCGCAGAGAAGAAGGTCGTGGCGAAGAAGGTCGCGGCGAAGAAGGTCGCGGCGAAGAAGACCGCGGTGAAGAAGGTCGCCGAGAAGAAGGTCGCGGCAAAGAAGACCGCAGAGAAGAAGGCAGTGGAGAAGAAGGTTGCGGAGAAGAAGACCGCAGTGAAGAAGGCAGTGGAGAAGAAGGTCGCGGCCAAGAAATCCGCTGTCACGAAGGCGGCTGCGACGAAGAAGACCGCAGCGAGAAGGGCACCGGCCGGCAAGAAGGCAGCGGTGAAAAAGGCGACGGGGAACTGATGCGGATCGTCACCTGGAACATCAACTCGCTGCGCGCCCGCCAGGAGCGCGTCGAGGCATGGCTCGACGAGGTCCAGCCCGACGTGCTGCTCCTGCAGGAGACCAAGCTCGCCGACGATGCCTTCCCGACGCTCGCATTCGAAGCGCTCGGATACTCGTGTGCCCACCACGGCCAGGGTCAGTGGAACGGTGTGGCGATCCTGTCCAAGGTCGGCCTCGACGACGTCGTGTCCAACTTCGCCGGCGATGGCGACCCCGACCCCGACGCGCGCATCATCACGGCCACGTGTGGCGGTGTGCGGGTGAGCAGCGTGTACGTTCCGAACGGCCGCTCCCTCGACGACGACCACTACACCTACAAGCTGTGGTGGCTGGGCCGGCTCCTCGAGCACCTCGACGCCGACACGTCACCGGACCAGCAGGTGGTGGTGGGCGGTGACTTCAACATCGCACCCGACGACCGCGACGTGCACGATCCGAAGGCGCTCGTGGGGGCCACCCACGGCAGCCAGGCCGAGCGCGACCGCCTTGCGGAACTCGAGGCGTGGGGACTCACCGACGTGTTCCGCCGGTTCCACGACGGCGACCGCATGTACTCCTGGTGGGACTACCGGGGCGGCGACTTCCACCAGGGGAGGGGCATGCGCATCGACCTGCTGATGTGTTCGCCGTCGGTCGTCGACAGGGCCGCGTGGACCGTGGTGGATCGCAACGCTCGCAAAGGAAAGCAACCGAGCGACCACGCACCGGTGATCGTGGATCTGATCGATGCGTGATTCCGGTCGTGACGGAACCCGCTGGTACGTTCCTCGGGTGAGCGGCGACACGACGAAACAGAAGACCACCGGCTCCCGGCTGGCGAGATTCGTCCTCCGGCTGATGGGCGGGTGGAAGATCGAGACGACGGACATGCCGCCGGATCGCAGCGTGGTGTTGGCCGTGCCACACACCACGAACGTGGACGGCGTCCTCCTCGTGCTTCTCACCCGGTCGATCGGGCTCGACTCGAACTGGATGGTCAAGGACGTGTGGCTGAAGCCGCCGATCGGCTGGCTGCTGCGACGTGTCGGTGCGATCCCGGTGAATCGACGCAAGGCGACCGGGATGGTGGGCCAGATGGTCGAACGATTCGATCGCAACGAGCCGTTCCAG
>JBBSOH010000010.1:0-30654 GCA_038259945.1 Acidimicrobiales bacterium | reverse complement strand
GATGGGTCACGCGGAGTTGACAGAATCCTTCGAACCGGTCTCGACGCAAGCCGCTGGGCCGAGAACATTGCGTGCGGACACCCCACCCCCGAGGCGGTCGTGCAGGGCTGGATGAACAGTGAGGGCCACCGGGCGAACATTCTCGACGCTCGGCTCACCCACATCGGCGTGGCTATTGCGTTCTCGGTCGACGGTCGCCTCTACTGGGTCCAGGACTTCGCGACACTGCGCTGACGTCGAACCTCCACTGCTTGCGGTCGGCCCCTCTCCGGCACGACCGGCAGGACCTCGACGTGCGACTTCCGTCCGCCAGGCCGCGGTGGAGCTACGAGGCGGTCTGGTGGCGGCGGGCGCGGATGCCGATGGGGGCCGACACGGTGAAGCCGAGCAGGTGACGGTCCTCCTCGGACTCGCCGGCCCAGAAGCCGTACTCTCGATGTCCACGTGCGAAGTCCCGACATTCGGCCTGGACTTCGCATCCGTCGCACAAACGCTGTGCCTTGGCTTCGCGGCGAGCACGTGCCTGGGGCCGCTCGGCCTTCTTCGCGAAGAACAACTTCGTGTCGCCCTTGCAGTTCGCCTGATCGCGCCAGTCGGGATCGTGGTCGACACACGATCGGTCGAACGGGTACGTCTGGCTCTCGTCGATGGCCATGTGGACTCCTGTCCTGAGCGGCTTCGGGGTGTCGTCGCTCCTACGGGAGGTTCGACCGATGCATTTAACACTAAACCCGTTGGCACGCGTTCGCAAGGAAAGGGACGAGGGTCACCCGAGGATCAGCGTTGCGATGAGCGCCGGAGGTTCAGAGCAGTTCGGCTGCGAGGCTCGCGACGTCGCTGCGTTCGCACGCCGTCAACGTGATGTGGCCGAAGCACCGTTGGTCGGCGAATGCCGAGGTGAGCACGCTGAGGGCGTTGTTCGTCTCGCCGAGGTACGGCGCGTCGATCTGGCTGGTGTCGCCGGTGAAGATCACCTTCGTGCCGTCACCGACACGCGTCAGGATCGTCCGCAGCGTGGTGGGCTCGAGGTTCTGCGCCTCGTCGACGAGCACGAACTGGCGCTGCAGCGACCGCCCACGCAGGAAGGTCAGCGATTCGAGCGAGAGTTGGCCGCGTTCGGTGAGTTCGTCGATCAGTCGGCGAGCATCGTGGCTGTTGCCCTGATCGGTGAGTGCGACGATCGCATCGTGGATGGCCGACATCCACGGATCGAGCTTCTCGTCCAGACCGCCGGGGAGGAAGCCGACGTCGGCGCGGCCGACGGGCACGAGTGGTCGGTAGATCGCCAAGCGTTCGTAGCGTCGCTGCTCGACCACCATCTCCAGACCGGCGGCGATCGCGAGCAGGGTCTTGCCGGTGCCGGCACGTCCGTCGAGCGCGATGACCGAGATGTCGGGGTCGAGAAGGAGTTCGAGCGCGAACCGTTGCTCCTTGTTGCGAGGACGCAGGCCCCACGGTTCGGCAGGGGAATGAGGGAGGAGCACGAACTCGTCGCCGACCGTGCGAGCGAGTGCCGACTGCGAACCGCAACGAAGCACGGCGAACTCGTTCTCCCGGAGGTCGATGCCCGGTTCCGTGACGGCATCGCATGCAACGGCACCTGCGGCGTACAGGCAGTCGATGCTCTCGTAGGTCGCGTCGATGGTGGTCCAGCCGATCGCGGCGATGGGCTGACCCGAGCGACTCGGAGCATGTGCCTGAGCAGTGACGCCGAGGTGCGCCGCCTTGATCCGCAACGCAGCGTCGTTGCTGACCATGGTGGTCGGGCCGAAATCGGATTGTCCGATCGCAGCACCGATGATGCGGTTGTCGGGGATGCTCGGATCGAGTCCGTGCTCGATCAGGAGGTGCTTGCGGATGTTGTTGATCTCGATCTGCAGCGTCGTGGTGCCGGTGCCGGTGGCGACCGGATGTGCAAGCGACCCGCCGTGTTTCACACGGAGTTCCTCGAGCGTGCGCAGTGCGGTGCGAGCTGCCCGTCCGACGTCGTCCGATCGGGTCTTGAGGCCGTCGAGTTCCTCGACGACGGTGAGGGGCACGACGACGTCGACGTCGCGGAATTCCAGCACGCACATCGGATCGGCGATCAGGACCGACGTGTCGAGTACGAGTCGGGTTCGTTGCTCGATCGATGCGCGCGTTGCTCCCACCTGCGACTCACCTCCCCGCTCGATGTCGTTGTCGGCCGAGTCGGCAGACGAGGGACGGGAAGCGAGAAGGTCAGCCAAGATTCACTCCTGAGAGGTGTCGATCGGATGGTGCAACATGGTCTTCGTCTCCAACGGAGCTCAGTGTGTCGCAGAGGTCAGCATCGTTCGTGGATGGTTCGGGAAAGAGTCGCTGAGCTGCGACTTCTTCATCTTCCCGACACAAACGTGCAATGTCTCGGAACCGGAGTGATGGGGGTGCTCGGGCTGCGATCGTCGCCGTTCGGGGCCGCCGCGAAAGGAGCGCGACCCGCTCCCCGGCGGAGCGTTCGAAAATTGGTCGTTGCATCTGCAATGACATGTAGGGTTGCGTTGAGGGGTGCGATGCAAGTCACATGGCTGTCATTCGGCTCCACGAAGGGGCCGGGTCGCTCCCGGCGCATGCCGGGTTCAACAGCTCCAGATCCATCCACGAAAGGGTTCCAACATGGCAACCAAGGCAGAAATGCTCGACGCAGTCGCCGAGTCCGCAGGCGTCACGAAGGCTGACGCGGAGAAGACGCTCGGTGCGTTCTTCGATCACGTCACCGCTGAAGCCAAGAAGGGCGAGAAGGTCGCCTGGCCCGGCTTCGGCAGCTTCTCCACCACGCAGCGCAGCGCCCGCACCGGTCGCAACCCGCAGACCGGCGCTCCGGTGCAGATCAAGGCATCGACCGCGATGAAGTTCTCGGCGAGTTCGACGCTCAAGGAAGCCCTCAACGGCAAGAAGAAGAAGTGACCTGATGGCTGCCGTGAAGAAGACCGCCCCGAAGAAGGCTGCAGCCAAGAAGGCTCCGGCGAAGAAGAAGGCCGTGGCCAAGAAGGCCGTCGCGAAGAAGGCTCCGGCCAAGAAGGCGGCGGTGAAGAAGGCAGCCGTGAAGAAGGCGGCGGCCAAGAAGGCCGTCGCGAAGAAGGCTCCGGCCAAGAAGGCCGCTGCGAAGAAGGCAACGGTGAAGAAGGCCGTTGCGAAGAAGGCTCCGGCCAAGAAGGCGGCGGTGAAGAAGGCCGCTGCGAAGAAGGCAACGGCGAAGAAGGCCGTCGCGAAGAAGGCTCCGGCCAAGAAGGCGGCGGTCAAGAAGGCCGTTGCGAAGAAGGCCGTTGCGAAGAAGGCTCCGGCGAAGAAGGCCGCTGTGACGAAGGCTCCGGCCAAGAAGGCTGCTGCCAAGAAGTAGAGCTGCGTCGCTTCGGTGAACAGCACCGACGAACACACGCCGAACGGGCGGTGGCCTCCGGGCCGCCGCCCGTTCGCCGTTTTCGACAGGTCGAATTCGTGATCGGCTACAGGCTCCGGATCAGCTTGAAGACCTCGGCGGCATCCATGTCGTGAGGTGCACCGAGGTCGGCCAGCCGGGTTCGGATCCTGTCGCGGAATCGTTCGATCTCCGCGTCGTCGACCGCCTTCATCGTCGACTCGAACTGGCTCTCGTGGGCGAGCAGGGCGTGGAGTTTCGTGTCGACCGATGCCGAGACGTCCTCGACGTGGTCGGGTTCGTCGGCCTCCCACAGCACGAGTGCGTCGGGGCGGTGGTGAGCGAACGGCTGCTCCTTGAAGAAGTGGGGATCGCGGGCTGCGACGATCCCTTCCACGGCGAGCAGGCCGGCGTGGCGATGGTCCGGGTGCAATCGGTAGCGCTTCCACGGGTCGTGGCCCAGCACGACCGACGGCTTCAGTTCGCGGATCACGAGTGCGACTTCGCCTCGTGCGGTCAGGTCGCTGTCCAGTTCGCCGTCGACGTGACCGAGGAACCGGACCTCGCCCGCATTCGCCCCGCCCAATCGCGCAGCAGCCTCACGCTGCTCCACCTGGCGGCGCGCTGCGAGGGCGACCACGTCGGCATCGGCATCCCACGTGCCCTTGGAGCCGTCGGTGCACACGAGGTGGTGGATCGTGCACCCGTCGGCCGCCCACTTCGCGAGCAGGCCTCCGCAACCGAACTCGACGTCGTCGGGGTGCGCGCCGATCGCGAGGGCCGAGGTCGGTGTGGGCAGATCGCGTGTCCAGGCGTCGGTGCCGTTCACGGCTTGGCGTGGGTGAAGGGGTTGACCGGGATCGTTGGCAGCCATGTCGGGAGTACCTCTCGCAGGAGTGGATGGGTGAGATCGGATGCGTTGTCGATGTCCAGAGCGAGGTGCCCGTCGAGGCGCACCTCGACATACATCCCGGCGCCGGACGCTGCGTCGCGGTGGCGGGCGAACGAGCCTGGCCCGTAGGCCGCGGACACCGGTCGGTCGAGTGGGAAGGACATCACGTTGGTGCCGTCGCACCGTGAGTCGGGGACGAAGGTGGCCGCACCGCGGCGTGCGACATGTGTGAGCGATGCGGGCAGCGGGAGGTCGGCATGGCTCACGATCACGTGATCGAAACCCATCGCTGCGACGGAGTGAACGCCATCGTCGACAGCACCGTTCAAACCGAGTTCGGCGGTCCACAGTGGGTGGGCCCCACGGCTCGCGGCCCAGTCCCGGACTTCGTCGTCGTCGCACACCACGAAGGCCGGTACCTCACCGGCAGCGGCGAGGACGCCGTCGGCGAGTGTGCGTGCGAGGCGGCGGCGGTCGTCGGGCGACAGCACGGCGGTGAGTCGCTGTTTTGCCTGCGTGAACGCTTTGACGGGCACGAGGACGGCGACGTTCACACTCGAAGTGTAGGAAGTCCATGCGTCGCAGGGACCCTTCGGAGTGAGCCCTCTCGGAACGACGCATCGCCAACCGCTACGTTCTCGTGCGGGTGGTGCGCATCGGGGCGGACCGACCGGAGACGGGGGAGTGGTATGGGGACCAAGGGGATCGAAGTCGGCGTGATCGGGGCCGGATCGTGGGGGACCACGGTGGCGGCGATGACCTGCGCCAACGCATCCACCAGGCTGTGGGCGCGACGCGAGGCCATGGCGAGCGAGATCAACGAAGCGCACACGAACAGCGACTACCTGCCGTCGTTCACGCTCCCGCAGGAGTTGGAAGCGACCAGCGACCTCGAGTGGATCGTGAGCAGGTCCGATGTGATCGTCATGGCGGTCCCATCGCACGGATACCGGGAGGTCGCCCGTCAGGTCGCCGAGCACCTGCGTCCGTGGGTCCCGGTGGTCACCCTGGCCAAGGGGCTCGAACGCGAGACGCGTCTGCGGATGAGTCAGGTGACCGAAGAGGAGATGCCCGGCCATCCGATCGCCGTCCTCACCGGTCCCAACCTCGCCAAGGAGATCATCAGTGGCCAACCTGCGGCGAGCGTGGTGGCGATCGACGACCGTCGGATCGCCGAACAACTCCAGCGCCTGTTCTCGTGCCCGTCGCTGCGCGTGTACACGAATCCTGATGTCGTCGGCTGCGAGGTGGCCGGCGTGGTGAAGAACGTCATCGCGATCGCGTCGGGGATGGCGCAGGGGATGGGCTTCGGTGACAACACCCGAGCCACGCTGATCACCCGCGGCCTGGCCGAGATGACGCGACTCGGCGAGAAACTGGGTGGCGACACCGCCACGTTCGCCGGGCTCGCCGGGATGGGCGACCTCATCGCCACGTGCGCATCGACCCAGAGTCGGAACAACACGGTCGGGCGTCGCCTCGGCGAGGGCGAATCGATCGACGAGATCGTGTCGTCGATGAACATGGTCGCCGAAGGTGTGAAGTCGTGCCCCAGCGTTCTGGAACTCGCCGCGGAGTACGGAGTCGAGATGCCGATCACCGAGCAGGTGGTGGCGGTGTGCCACGAGGGTCGTGCCGCCGAAGCTGCTCTGGCCGCGCTGATGGACCGCGACGCCACGAGCGAACACCACTGACGCCCACCTGGTTACATCCATCCGGGATGGATGTAACCAGGTGGGACGGAACGACCCGGGTGGGGGCGGGCGCTGGTTGACTGGTCGTCGTGAGTGACGTGGCGACCCCGGCGAACCCTGCGAGCAACCAGGTCGCCGAGGGCATCACGCTGGGTTCGACCGGCCAGTTCGCCCGGTGGACCGTGAGCCCGTGGGGTGCGATCGTTCCGTGGGGTCAGGCACACCCGGTTGCGTTGGACTGGTACATCGCTGCCGACGACCGGTGGCATGTTCCGGCGAGTGAACCAACCGTTCGCCAGGTGCGCATCGACGGCGCTCCGGTCGTGGAGACGCGCATGCGCATCCCCGACGGCGACGCGGTGCAGCGAGTCTGGGCGGTGCCCGACGGTGACGGAAACGTGATCGTCGAGTTCGAGAACGAGTCTCCGTTGCCGTTCGCCGTTGCGCTGAGCGGGCCTCGTGTCGTCACCGACCGGCCACCGTCCGACATGGCGATCCAGGGCATCGACCTGCCTGAAGGTTCGATCGTGCTCCCGGTCGGTCACCGCGCCATCGTGCGTGTGGCGCTTCCGTTTCCCGGTGGTGCAGGACCGTCTCGACTGGCCAACGTGCCGCCCGCGCTTGCCGTCGTACGTGGTTGGACACGTGTGGTGGAGCAGGCCAGCCGACTCGTGCTGCCCGACGAACGCCTGGTCGAGGCGCTCGTCGCCGCGCGATGCGACCTGCTGCTCGAAGGTCCGGTGGGTGCAGCCGATGATTCGGTGGGATTCCTGCTCGACGTGGCCGAGTTGGTGCGATGTGGCGACTCCGCCGATGCCTGGCTGCTCGACGTGGTCGAACCGGCCGAGCGGGTGGCCAAGCACGCAGCCCGCCGTGGCGCCTCGAACGACGACGTCGCAGATGCACTCGCCGCACTCGGAGCCTGCCGCATCGTGGCGGTCCGAGCGGGCGACGAGCGAGCGGCGAACGACATCGACCGCACGGCAGACCGGCTCACATCCCAGCACGGAGCGCTCGATGCCTCGGCGGGCTCGGCGGGCGCGATCGCCTCGTTCGCCGATGTGCGACGCGGGTCGTCGGTCGGGCGTTTCGTCCGCTCCATCGAGCGACGCATCGCCGACGGCGGGCTGCTGCTGCCGGGCGGCATGCCCACGTCGTGGCACGGCAGCAACTTCGAAGTGCACGGCGTGCCCACGTCGCCGACGTCCACTGTGTCGTTCGCCGTCCGCTGGCACGGTGAGCGGCCCGCAGTGCTCTGGGAGCAGCACTCCACGAATGGCTCACCGCTGGTCGAACTCTCGGCTCCCGATGTCGATCCCGAGTGGAGCACGTCGGATGCGACCGGCGAGACACTCTGGCCCGCACCCGAGCGTGAGCGTGCGCGCCCGTCGCTCTCGATCACCGTCGACAGCGACAGCGATCCGGCGCCGGCCGCCACATCGGGCACGGCTCGCGCAGCCGATCAGGATCCTGACGCCAGCGGCTTCAGCTTCTCCTGAGCACAGGATCATGATGGCACCGCGCACTCGGACCGGGTCGACGAAGCGGGCGCCCACACGCGAGATCGAGAAGTCGCTCTGGGCGCGAGGTTTCGAGACCGTCGTCGGGATCGACGAAGTCGGTCGTGGCGCATGGGCCGGTCCACTCACGGTCGGCGCAGCGGTCGTCCCACGTGACACACGGGTGAACGGCATCCGTGACTCGAAGCTGCTGAGCGAGGCACGCCGCGAGTTCCTGTTCGACCGGATCGCCGCCTGGTGCATCTCGTGGTCGACGGGTTCGGCCACGCAGCAGGAGTGCGACGAGCTCGGAATGTCCGCCGCACAGAAGCTCGCCGCCCGTCGCGCGATCGCCGGGCTGAGCGTGGGTCCCGACGTCGCCGTGACCGACGGGACGTGGGACTTCGTGTCGCCGTCGGTGGTGAAGGTCGAGATGGCCGTCAAGGCCGACCTTCGTTGCCTCAGCGTGGCGGCGGCGAGCATCTTGGCGAAGGTCGTGCGCGATCGCGAGATGCGGGCCTGCGCCGTGGACTATCCGAACTGGTCGTTCGACACGAACAAGGGGTACCCGTGCCCCGTTCACAAGGCGTCGCTGACCGGCTACGGGCCCTCGGCGATCCACCGACGGACGTGGGTGTTCATGGACAACTACGTCCCGTGGACGGCGATCAGACGCACCCCACCCGCCGGCCAGTCATCGTTGTTCTGACGGATCGACGCGCGTCTCGGCGCCGAGTCTCGTCGTCAGGCCGCGGAGCGTCTCGGCCACGGCCGCAGCGTCGGCCAGCCGGTGCGTGGCCGCCGTCGCTCCGCCACCGACCTTGATCGAGACGTCGCCGACGTCGAGCACGTTGAACGCATCCTCGTCCGGGACGTCGTCGCCGACGTAGACGGTGCCTGCGGGCCCGAACTCCGAGCGCAGAGCCGTGAGGCCCCGACCCTTGTCCGTGGGGCGGGCCATGAACTCCAGGACGTTGCTTCCCTCGTGGCACTCGTGGCCGTGCAACTGCGCCTGACGATTCCTGGCCGCAGCGATCGCTGCCGCTGCGAGTGCAGGGTCGGCTTCGCGTACGTGGATCACCACGCTCGTCGGTTTGCGTTCGACCCATGCCCCGGGCCCTGCGTCGCTGACGGCCTGGACGGCGATGGAGTCCAGTTCGGCCAGCAGCCGCTCTTCGTCGGAGCCGAGTGCGTCGATCTCGGCCCCTCGCCGTTCACCGCCGTAACTCCCGGCGACGACGATCGAGTCGCCGAAGTGGAACTGGGCCAGTCCTGCCAGCGACCGACCCGAGAGGATCGCCACCGTGACGTCGTCGACGAGGGACAGTCGAGTCAGATCGTCGGCCACGCCGACCTGGAGGACGGAGTCGTCGGCGTGGTCGGTGAGCGGCGCGAGCACACCGTCGCAGTCGAACACGAGCAACAGCGGTCGGGGGAGGCTCGTGATGGCCTGCACGACGCGCTCGACGTCGTCCGGCCGACCTGTCCGCAACCCCGTCATGAATCCTTCTTCGCCGACGACGCCGCATCGAGTGCTGCGAGGAACCGGTCGGCCCACCCCTGCACGTCGCTCTTGCGGATCTGGTCACGGAGGCCCGACATCCGACCCCGTCGCTCGTGTCGGTGCATCTCGACGGCCTCGACGATCGCGTCCTGCAACGCCCGCTCGTCGTGCGGGTTGACCAGCACCGCGTCGGTCAACTCGTCGGCGGCGCCGGCGAACTCCGACAGCACGAGCACGCCGTCGCCGTCGATGTGCGCCGCTGCGTACTCCTTCGCGACGAGGTTCATCCCATCCCGGAACGGCGTGACGAGCATGACGTCGCCGGCGCGGTAGAGCGCCACGAGTTCGTCGTAGGGAAGCGACTGGTAGAGGTAGTGGACCACGGGTAACCCGATGCGACTGAACCGTCCGTTGATCTCGCCGACGAGTCGCTCGATGGAGGCTCGTTCGTCCTGATAGTGCTCGACGGCTTCACGCGTCGGGGTGGCGACCTGCACCATGACGTGCCGGGTCGGATCGAGCCGGCCGTCCTCGAGGAGCCGGGCGAACGCCCGGAGTCGGAGCCCGATTCCCTTCGTGTAGTCCAGTCGGTCGACGCCGAGCATGATCACCTCGGGGTCGCCGAGGCGTGCCCGGATCTGACTCGTCCTCTGGCGCGTCGCCCGTCCGGTGGCGATCTCCTCGACCTCGGCGACGTCGATCGAGATGGGGTACTCGCCGACGATGGTGGTGCGTCCACCGTGAGCGATGGTGTTCCCGTCGATCTCGACGTCGAGCAACTGGTCGACGGTCGCCACGAAGTTCGCAGCGTCCTTGGGGCGTTGGAAGCCGACCAGGTCGCACCCGAGCAGGCCGGTGACGATCTCGTCGCGCCACGGAAGCCTCGTGAACAGGTCGACGGGTGGGAACGGGATGTGGAGGAAGAACCCGATGGTCAGATCGGGGCGTCGGTCGCGCAGGAGCCCTGGCACCAGTTGGAGTTGGTAGTCGTGGACCCACACGACGGATTCGGCCGGAGCGATCTCGGCCAACTCTGCGGCGAAGCGCTCGTTGACCGACCGGTAGGCCTCCCACTGGTCGTTGTCGAAGGTCGACTCGCGCAGTGCGTCGTGGTAGAGCGGCCAGAGAGCGTCGTTGGAGAAGCCCTCGTAGTACAGCGTCATCTCGTCGGCGCTGATCGGGATCGGCCGCAGGTCGACGCCCTCGACGGTGAACGGGTCCGGATCGTCGTCCGGATCGCCGGTCCAGCCGACCCACGTGCCGCCCGACTCGCGCAGCATCGGGTACAGCGCCCGCACGAGCCCGCCGGGCGACGGAGTCCACTGACCACCGTCGGCTCGCATCACCGGGAGACGGTTCGCGGCGATGATGATCGGGCGGCCTGACAACGAGGTCTCGCTCATGGGTTCAGCATGGCACGACGCCGGCTCGATCGAGCAGAGAGTCGGATTGGTGTTGTTCTGGGCGAGCCGGACCGTGCGACGTCGACACTTTCGCTCGCAGAGAGACCCCGCTGTCGTTCTGCGCGAGCGTGTGGCGGAGAATCAACCGGTATCGCTCGCCCAGAACCGAATCTGGCAGGCGGGGTCGGGTGGGGGCCACACGGGTTCCGACGACTCCGTGAAAGCTGCGCGTCGACCGATCGCAGCGACGGTCATGGAAGCGAGATCGCCGAGTTCCGAGACACGAACCGGGGTTGCCGTCGTGCACGTGTCACCGACCCAGTGGGAGAACACGAACACGTCCTTGCGTTCGTGCCACGTGACGCGCAGGAACTCGTCGCCGCCGAGCGCCTGACGGAGCAGAACCCGATGTGCCCCGGCCCCGCCGTACTCGATCATGTGGTCACGATCGCGCAGCGCACGGCCGGTGTCAATCGTGCGGCGTGGATTCTGGGTCAGACGCTCTGCAGGGGCGCCGATGGCCTCAGATGGTGTCGAGGGCGGCGGCGAGGTCGTCGACGAGGTCGGTCGAGTCCTCGATGCCGACCGACAGTCGCACGAGGTTGTCGGGCACTTCGAGCGGCGAACCGGCCGCGGACATGTGGGTCATCGCGCCGGGGTGCTCGATCAGGCTCTCCACCGCCCCGAGTGACTCGGCGAGCGTGAAGATCGACGTGGCGTCGGCGACGCGCATCGCCGCATCCCGAGCCGACATCGCCCCGCCTCGAACCTGGAACGACACCATTCCGCCGAAGTCCTTCATCTGCTTCGCAGCGGCGGCGTGGCCGGGATGGTCAGGCAGTTGCGGGTACAGCACTCGCTCGACCTTCGGGTGATCGACGAGCAGGTCGACGATCGCGCGGGCGTTCTCGCAGTGGCGATCCATCCGCACAGCGAGCGTCTTCACGCCGCGCAGCACGAGGTAGCTGTCGAACGGGGCCGGCACGGCGCCAGCCGCGTTCTGCGTGAATGCGATCCGTTCCGCATACTCGTCGTTCGACGTGGCGACGAACCCGCCGACGACGTCGCTGTGGCCGCCGAGGTATTTCGTGGCCGAGTGGACCACGATGTCGGCGCCGAGGTTGATCGGCTGCTGGAGGTACGGGGTGGCGAACGTGTTGTCGACCACCACGATCGCGCCCCGTTCGTGGGCGATCGACGCGATCGCCTCGATGTCGAAGCACGTGAGGAGTGGGTTGGTCGGCGTCTCCAGCCAGATCATGCCGGTGTCGTCGGGCCAGTCAGCCCGCAGTGCATCGATGTCGGTCAGGTCGACCGCGGTCCACGGGAACCCCATCGGTTCCCAGACCTTGGCGATCAGGCGGAACGTGCCGCCGTACGCATCGTTGCCGAGCAGGATCCGCTTGCCGCCTGCGTGCGGGGGAGTGAGCAACCGCAGGATGTTGTCCTCCGCGGCGAGTCCGCTGGCGAACGACATGCCGTAGCGGGCCTGCTCGAGGGAGGCGATCTGAGCGTCGACAGCGGTGCGCGTGGGGTTGCCCGATCGCGAGTATTCGTAGCCCTTGTGGTTGCCGACGCCGTCCTGCGCGAACGTGGTGGACAGCGAGATCGGTGTGATCACGGCACCCGTCGTCGGGTCGGGTTCCTGGCCGGCGTGGATCGCTCGCGTGGAGAACCCCTGCAGCCCGGTCTCCTGTTGTGTCTTGTCGTCCTGGTCAGCCATCGGTGGGCTCCGTTTCGTCGGGGACCGTGTCGAGGTCGGTGGAGATGGCGGTGAAGTAGGAGAGCAGGTCGGAGCGGGTGAGCACGCTGAGCGGCTGACCACCCGACAGAACGAGCAGCGCCGGTGCCGTCTCGAGCATCGAGACCGCCAGTTCGACCTTCTGGCCCACGCCGATGGTCGGCAACTTGGCGCTCATCACCTTCTCGACCTCGACGCTCATCGCCCCCGGGTCGCGGTGGATGACGTCCATCAACTCCAACTCGTCGACGGAACCGGACACCTCGGCGTTCGCGAACGGCGGCGTGTTCTTGCAGACGGGCAGTTGGCTCACGCCGTTCGAGCGCATGATCTCGATGGCGTCGCGGACCGGCTGGTGGGGGTTCACGTAGAGCAGGTTCTCGATGGAGGCGTTGCGAGTGTCCAACACGGCGCCGACGCACTGGTCGCACTCCTGAACGAACCCGAAGTTCATCATCCAGTCCTCGTTGAACACCGTCGAGAGGTAGCCGCGACCGGAGTCGGGGTTGAAGATGACCACGACGGCGTCGTCGTCGGCCTCCTTCGCGACCTTCATCGCCGCAGCGACGGCGAGCCCGCCCGAACCGCCGATCAGGATGCCTTCGGTCTCGCTGACGTAGCGGGCGGTGAGGAAGCTCTCCTCGTCGCTGATCGGGATCACCTCGTCCCACAGGTCGCCGTCGTACGCGGCGGGGAAGAAGTCCTCACCCACACCCTCGACCAGGTAGGGGCGACCCGAGCCTCCTGAGAACACGGATTTCTCGGGGTCCGCAGCGATGATCTTGATGTCCGGGTTCATCTGCTTCAGATAGCGGCCGGTGCCGGTGATCGACCCACAGGTTCCCGCACCCGCGATGAAGTGGGTGATCCGCCCGCCGGTCTGGCGCCAGATCTCGGGGCCCGTGGTCTTGGTGTGGGCCGTGGCGTTGTGTGGGTTGGCGTACTGGTTCGGGCGGAAGGCGTTGCGCTCGTGGGTGAGTCGCTCGGCCACGGAGTAGTAGCTGTTCGGATCGTCGGGGGCGACCGCCACGTCGCACACCACGACCTCGGCCCCGTAGGCCCGGAGGAGGTCGACCTTCTCCTTGCCCACTTTGGTGGTCATCACGAAGACGCACTTGTAGCCACGCTGGGCGGCGACGATGGCGAGGCCGACGCCGGTGTTGCCCGAGGTCGGCTCGACGATCGTGCCACCGGGCTTCAGTTCACCGCTGGCCTCGGCGGCGAGGATCATCTCGAGGGCCGGGCGGTCCTTCGACGAGCCACCGGGGTTGGTCACCTCGTGCTTCATCGCCAGCACGCAGCGGATGCCCTGGTCCTCGCTCACCCGCTTCATCCGGACCATCGGCGTCTCGCCGATGAGGTCGAGGACGGAGTCGACGATCTCGGTGCCTTCGAGGGCCGGGTGCCGTTCGTTGTCGGTCATGAGTCCGACGCTACGCCGTGTCACCGCTTCGTGGGGAGCCGATCCCGAGGTCGCGGCCCGAAAGTGGCCTGGCACGTGCGGGCAGATGGCTATCGGAAGATCTTGCCGAGTGTGCGTTCGACGGCGCCGGGCTGGGGCGCTTCGAAACCGTCGGGCAGCAGGTGCGGAGCGTGTGCTGCGAGGTGGGCGGCGAGGTCACGAGGTGACGGGTTGACCATGCCGACGCCGCCGATCACCACGGTCGGGACGGTTTCGTTGCCGTTCGCGTGCTCGCGCACCACTGCTGCCTTGTCCGGTTCGTCCCAGATGTTGTGTTCGACGCGCTCGATGCCCAGCGCGTCCAACTGCCCACGCAACGACGAGCAGAACCCGCAGCCGGGCCGCCAGTAGAGGTCGATCTGGGTCGGAGTCGGAGTGTCGGTCGCCATGCCCACAGGCTACGGAGGCCGCCCGAGTCGACGCCGAGGCGTGCGTGTGTTTCCTGTCGGTTCAGAGTCCTGCGCCGAGGCGGATCGTGTCCGCCGAAGCGGAGAGTCCGTCGGCGCCGAGCAGTTCGAGGCATCGAGCGTGTGCGCGCCGGGCGCCCGGGCGATCCTCGGAGGTGACGAGTGCCCGGATCAGCGCGCGATGAGCCCGCTCCGACAGCGGTTCGGCCTCGACAGCAGTGCGTGACAACACGAGTGCCTCGCCGACGTCGCCGCGTGCGTCGAGCAGTTCACTGGCCCGGATGCACATCTCGACGTGATCGAGATGCAGCGTCATGCGATGGTTGAAGGCCCAGTCCTGGTCGAGGGCGTCATCGAGGTACGGCCCGCCGTACCGGGCGATCGCGTCACGACAGTGGGCCAGTGCGTCCGCAGGTCGGCGCTCGGCGTCGGCACGACGGGCCGACCGGACCGACTGCTCGAAGGCAACCGAGTCGATGACGAGTCGATCGCTCGCGAACAGTTCGAGCGACTCGCCTTCGGAGCGGACGTGCCAGGGAGGCCCGCTGTCGGCATCGGCATCGTCAGCGCTGTGTTCGAGCAGCGAGCGAAGATGGTTGAGGGTTGCCCGCAGGTTGTTGCGAGCAGAGGTCTCGTCCCTGTCGGGCCACATCAGTGCCGCGATCTCGTCCCGCCGCATCCGGCCGCGATGAACCAGCAGAAGCAGCAGTTCGCGGACCATCTTGCGTCGGATGGGTGCGGCGTCCGACCCCGGCTCGGATCCGACCGACACAGCGGTGGGCCCGAGGATGCGGACGTGAGTGGTGAGCGACGGGCGGGTCGGTGTGCGATCCAACTCGTCGCGAGCGATGGAGGCCAACGGGTCGCCGTGTCGCTCGACGATCCCACGAAGCGTGCGGCGTGGGTCGATCCGCAATCCGGCAAGTGCGGTGCCGGCCTGGATCACGCCGTTGCTCATCGCGGCGATGGCGAGTTCGGCGAGGTGCGGCTCGTAGGCCCATGTTCGCAGCCGGGCGACGTCCTGCCACGGAAGCTTGGACGCGAGTGACGCCGATCCGTGCTCACGCAGCGCCACGATCGCCCGACCCACGTCGGTGGCGATGGCCAGGTCGGGGCCGGGCAGCTCCTCGTCGAAGAACGGTCGCGACCGCGGCACGAGCACGTAGAGGAGCGCGCCGACGTTGCCGAACACGTGGCGGGCGAATCCGTCGAACGGGCCGGTGACGGGAAGGACCCGTTCGAGGCGGAGTGCGGCTGCCGACTCGTCGCCGGCGACGAGTTCCATGACCGCGCCGGCGGTTTCCACCGAGATCGCCGCCCACGAACCGTCGGGCACGCGGTCGCGCTGCGCCCGGGCTCGGGCGAGCAGCACCTGAGCGGTGGCGACGTCGCCGGCACCGGCATGCCAGAGTGCCGAGGTCGCCGCACCCTCGACGAAGAAGTGCTGCTGATGGTCGCCGTCGACGCGATCGAGTAGTCGGTCGGCGGCCGTGCGAGCGTCGGCGTCGAGGGCACCGGTCCACCAGCGCATCAGGGCGGCGAAGCCACCGCGTCGTTCGAGGATGCGCGCATCGGGAGTCGATGCGAGATGTTCGAGCGCTTGCAGTGACGCCTCGGCCTGGCCCGCGTGGCCCAACTGCACCGCCCGGTAGTAGTCGGCCATCGACCCCACCGGCGGGTAGGCCCGGAGCGCCTCGCTCCCCATCAGCGCGATCGCGGAGGTCGGGTCGTTGGCGAGCAGCAGTAGCCAGGACTCGGTGAGGACGAGTGCCGCCGCGGCGCCCGTGCCACCGAGCGCATCGAGTCGGCCGAGACGCTCGTGTGATTCCCGCAGACCGGCGCGGTCACCCGAACGGTAGGCCATGTCGCCGAGTCGGAGCAGTGCGAGGACCGTCACTTCGGGGCGATCCTGAGCGGTCGCCACGTCGATCGCGTGCTGCAGCGGAGCCGCTGCACGCATCGGCTCGGTGGCGAACACGATGTCGGCGCGCAGCAGTTCCGCCTCGGCGGTGCCGGACAGCGAGTGGGGGAGCAGTTCCAGCACGAACCGGCGGTCACCGATGCTGTTCGTCAGGGGGAGGTCGCGAGCGAAGTCGGCCAGCAGATCGAGAGTGATGTCGTTGTCGCCCGCCTCGACGGCGAGTGCGATGGCGTTGCGTACCGCTCCCCGTGCGCGGAGCAACTGGGCGCCGGCGGTCAACGACTGGGTTCTGGCGTCGGCGTCGAGGCCGGCGACGAGCACGTTCTTCCACAGGTCGTGCAGCGTCCAGCCACCATCGGTGCTCCTGCTCGTGAGCGGCAGATCGGCGAGCAGGTCGTCGGCCGAACCCGGGAAGGTGGTGGTGGCACGGACCAGTGCGTCGTCGACGTGATCGTGGAGCGCGATCCGGCGCAGCGCATCGAGGCGCTCGGGTTCCAGTGCGTCGAGCACCTCTTCGGCCACGAACGCGTGCGCACCGGCCACCCCGGCGCGAGCCTCCAACTCGATCAGGGCCGGCCAGCCGTGATCGTCGAGGGCGGCTCGGTCGACGGAACGCAGTTGGGCGAACTCGTCGATCTCGTCGGCGGTGAATGCGAGCATCGCCTCGTCGATCTCCACGGCTTCGCCACGTGTGAGGAGCCGGGCGAGGGTGAGTTCGTGGAAGCCGCGACCGCTGAGCACGGCGTCGCCGTTCTCCGGGAGGTCGAGGATCAGGTCGTCGAGCAGCGACCAGCCGGCGCTCCCGGCGCCGAGCAGGTGGATGTCGTCGACCACGACGGTGACGTATGCGGGGCTGAGATGCCAGATCTGATCGGCGAGCGAGACGTCGGAGGGTGAGGCGCCGGGTGAGGCGCCGGTTGTCGATGCCGCCGTGTCGCCCGTCGGAACAGCGACGAGTGCGTCGGCGATCGAGGCGAGCTGGTCGGCAAGGGCCGTGGCCATGGCCTCACCGTTCGGATCGGTCGGGCTGACCCGGTGCACGACGTAGCGGACGCGATCCGCGGTGATCGGGTCGTCGATCGTCTGGGCGAGCAGTGTGCTCTTGCCGAACCCTGCGCCGGCAGAGATCACGGTCACGCTCCGATCGAGCCGTGCCGACATCAGGTCGAGCAGTCGGGTGCGAGACAACATCGGCCGGTTCGACGTGAATCCACGGTGACGGGCCGGACCGTCGGACGGGTGTGCGCTCACGGTTCATCAATGTAGGAGACGCGGCTGGGCGGAGACGACCGTCGGGTGGTCGGCCACGTGGAATGGATCGACGAGACAGCCCCGAGTGGCGGTGCGTCGAAGCGATGCGGATCGATCGCACGGAGCCCGATGGACGGCGACCGGATGGCAGACTCGGAGCATGAGCGCTCCCGTCCTGGACACGTCCGTCTACCTCGATCGCATGGCGAAGGTCCGTGCCGCCATGGCGGTCCACGAGATCGACACCGTCCTGCTTTCGATCGGTCAGGACATGCCGTACCTGAGCGGCTACCTGGCGATGCCGCTCGAGCGACTGACGATGCTCGTCGTGCAGCGCGAGGGCGACGCGACGATGGTGATCCCGGAACTGGAAGCCGCACGGGTCGTCGAGCAACCCGGCGTGTTCGGACTGCTGCCCTGGTCGGAAACGCAGGACCCGTCGGCGATCGTCGCCGAGCTGGCGGCCGGGTCGCAGCGCATTGCGGTCGGTGACCAGATGTGGGCGCGATTCCTGGTCGAACTGCTCCCGCACCTCCCCGGCGTCGTCTTCGAGCGCTCGGTCGACGTGGTGGGTGCACTTCGGATGCGCAAGGACGGCGCAGAAGTCGATGCCCTCGCGGCGGCGGGTGCTGCCGTCGACAAGATCGCTGGCGAGTTGCAGCGGGGTGAGATCCCGCTGGTGGGTCGGACGGAGGCGCAGGTGTCGGATCAACTCGGGCGACGGATCGTGGAGGAAGGTCACCAGAAGGTGAACTTCGCGATCGTGGCCGCCGGGGAGAACGCATCGAGCCCACACCATCACCCCGGTGATCGCATGATCCGGGAGAACGAGATCGTGCTCACCGACTTCGGCGGCACGATGAACGGCTACTGCTCGGACACCACGCGCTGTGTCTTCACCGGTGATGTCCCCGCCGAGGTCGCCGAGGCGTACGACGTCCTCCACGAAGCGCAGCAGGCCGCCACGGCCGCCGCCGTCGTCGGTGCCGCTTGCCAGGACGTCGACCGCGCTGCCCGCTCGGTGATCGCTGGTGCGGGGTACGGGGAGTACTTCATCCACCGCACCGGGCACGGCATCGGGCTGGAGGCGCACGAGGACCCGTACATCGTCGAAGGCAACGAACTGCCGCTCGAAGCAGGTCACGCCTTCAGTATCGAGCCGGGCATCTACGTGCCGGGTGAGTGGGGGATGCGACTGGAGGACATCGCCGTCGCCACGAACGACGGGTGTCGTCCGCTGAACAACTCCGACCGCGCCCTGGTGTCCGTCGACGCCTGACGTCGAGGTTGGGGTCATGTCGAGGTTCGGGTCTGACCCCAACCTCGACATTCCGGGCCGACGGCTGAGGGTGATCGGGTCTAGCGTCGCGTCATGACCGCCATTGAGGAGACAGGGACGGCAGTGCCGTTCTACATGAAGGGCAACTATGCGCCCGTGCAGGACGAGATCGAGGCGTTCGACCTGCCTGTCGTGGGTCGACTGCCGCCGGAGTTGAACGGGAGGTTCTTCCGCAACGGGGCCAACCCGCCCGACGGCGTCACCCCGAGTCACTGGTTCGACGGAGACGGGATGCTCCACGGCATCCGGCTCCGCGACGGCAGGGCGGAGTGGTACCGGAATCGCTGGGTGCGCACGAAGCTGCTCGCCGGGGAGGAGCGGTTCGACCCGGCGACGTTCGAGTTCGACCTGAACGCCGGGCGGGCCAACACGCACGTGCTTCGCCACGCAGGCCGAATCTTCGCGCTCGAGGAAGGCAGCTTCCCCAACGAGATCTCGCCCGATCTCGACACGGTCGGCCCCACCGATTTCGGCGGCGCCGTCACCACACCGGTCACCGCGCACCCGCACGTGTGCGCCGAGACGGGCGAGATGCACTTCTTCGGGTATGGCCTCGTGTCGGAGCCGTATGTCACCCACTACGTGGCCGACGCAAGCGGACAGGTGATCCACGCCCAGCCGATCGTCACGCCCTCGCCGGTGATGATGCACGACTTCGCGATCAGCCGGAACCACGCGATCTTCCTCGACCTGCCGGTCGTGTTCGATCTCGACGTCGCATTGAGTGGCGCCGGGATGCCGTTCTGCTGGCGGCCCGACAACGGCTCGCGCATCGGTCTCGTCGACCGCCGCAAGATCGGAACCGGCGCACCCGTCGAGACCCGCTGGTTCGACATCGACAGTTGCTACGTGTTCCACATCGTGAACGCGTGGGAGGAGGACGACGGAAACGTCGTGGTCCTCGATGCGGGCCGCCATCCGTCGATGTGGGACGCCAGCCCCGATGCGTTCGAGCCGTGCTACCTGTGGCGCTGGCGCTTCGACCTGCGCACCGGATCGGTCACCGAACAGCAGCTCGACGACGTGGAGCACGCCTTCCCGAGGATCGACGATCGGCGTACCGGCCTCGCCAACCGGTACAGCTGGGCCGTGATGGGTCGACCCGGTGAACCGGCGATCACCGACGCGGCGACCGGTGTGGTCAAGTACGACGTCACCGACGGATCGTCCACCTTCCACGACTTCGGAGCGGGCCGATCGACGTCGGAGCCGGTGTTCGTGCCCGCCGCAGGACATGCCGGAGAAGATGACGGCTGGGTGATGTCGTTCGTCTACGACAAGGCGGACCAGACGTCACAGTTCGTGGTGCTCGACGCAGCGGACATGACGGCCGAACCGGTCGCCACCATCGCCATCCCGCAGCGCGTTCCCCATGGCTTTCACGGCAGTTGGTTCAGCGACGAGTAGGTCGCGCTCCAGGTTCGTGCCCCGGCGCGAACCGACGGTTCAGGACGTCTCGAACTTGGTCGAGTCGGGTTCGGGGGAATAACTGGTGAGCTCGATGGTGACGTCGGCGCCGATGAACTCGGCGAGCGGACCCGTGGCCAACGCGCAGTAGGTCTTGGTGCCCCCGGCAACGGCGATGTCGACGCATTGCGCCTCCTGCCCGGCGATGTTCTTGGCGTACGCCTCGGGATCACCGATACGTCGGTCGGCGTCGGCGCGGAGTCGGCTGGCGAACGCCGGACCGTAGAACGTGTGTGAGAGTTGGGTGTCGCTGATTCGTGCATCGTTGAGTGAGGTCTCGCACTCTCCGACGAGGAGGTTGCATGTCAGTTCGTCACCGGCGTCCTCGATGAACCGGACCGTGCGCTCGTCGTTCTCGACCGTGATCGAGCGGCGCTGACCGACCGCCTGCACCACGATCCCCGTCGACGACACGGTGTTGAACTTCGTCTCGATGTCGTAGCCCACGGTGAACTCCGAGCGGTCGACCGAATCCAGCAGGCCCAGGACCCTGTCGATGTCCGCGTTGCCGGTGCTCGCCACCGGTGCCCCGGTCTCGTCCTCGAACTCCGGCCGCGCACCGGTGAAACACCCGGCCAGTGCGACCCCGGCGACGGCGAATGCTGCGACACGTCGCCACGTCGTGACCGGCAGATCGGGGTGGTGCGCCATGTGACTCCGAGGCTACGAGCGGCACCGCCCGAACGACGGTCAGGACCGGCCGTTACGATCGTGACGGTGATCCGACTCGACGCCGCCACCGTGCTGCTGCAGTGGGCGACCGGCGGGATGCTGTTCTGCTGGTTCACCACCCGCCACCGCATCGTCGGGCTGGGGTACGGCTGGCTCTTGCGGGGCACCTACTTTTGCTTCGCCACCGGAGCGTTCGCCGCAGGCCTCGCCCTCGGTCTCGATCCGATCCGCGAGGCGGCGTCAGCGGGCGTCGCCATTGCGTGCCTCGTCGGCCTCGTGGTGTCGATCGTCCGCAAGGGCGCGGGCGTGTCAGGCCAGGACGCCGAGTTCGACCGTCGATCCGAGCGTGTCGCCGCAATGACGGGCATCGACCGCCAGGTTGCTCCCGAAGCGGTGGTGGACGACGGCGGAGCGGACCCCGGGGGTTCGTCGGCCAAGGGGCCCGAGTTCAACCCGATCCTCGACCTCGTGCCCGCTGCGATCGGCATGGTGGGCCTGATCGCCGCGGCGGTCGACGCCGGTGGCAACACCACGGTCGCGTTGCTGCGCACCATCATCGGTGCCGCGTTCATCGGCGCGATCAGCGACGGGATGCTGCTCGGCCACTGGTACCTCGTCCAGCCCGGGCTTCCACGCCGTCTGCTCAACGAGATGGTCACCGCACTCGGCTGGCTCTGGCCACTCGAGGTCGGTGCGCTGCTCCTGCCGACGGGCATGATCAGCGTCTGGCTCGGCACCGTCGACGACGGCTGGGGGGGCCTGCTCGGCTGGATGTGGGGCATGTGTGCGATCACCACGATCATCCTCGTCCTGGTGACGCGAGCGGCGCTCAAGGAGCGGTACTACTCGGCCGTCATGGCGGCGACTGGCCTGCTCTATCTCGCGATCCTCACGGCCTTCGGCACCGACATCGTCGCCCGCGCCGTCCTCGACCAGACCTGACCGGCCATCTCTGACCCCGACCTGACCGCTCCGATCGCCGAAGGTGCGATCGATTCTCGGGCTTCTGGGCTCCCACACCGGCGATGTCGCGGCCTGGGAGACCCAGAAGCCCGACCTCGTCGGCATCGGCATCGGCATCGTCGTCAGCGGCAGCGGCAGCGGCAGCGGCAGCGTCAGGTCGGCGGCTTGGCGAGGGTGAACGTTGCCGCATGGAGTCGTCCGAGCATCCGGTACACGTGCCACAGGCAGTCGTGCAACATGATCTCGTACGCGGTCTGGCCGAACTCGTCGATGTACCGCTCCGGTTCACGCCGGAGTCGTGCGACATGGGCGAGCCGGCGGCCCGGAGTTCCCGACTGCTCGTGCCCGTACTCGCCCATTGGCTGCCGATGTCCGTTCGATCGGTGACCGTCAGGTCAGCATTCCCGATGGCGCGTTCGAGATCTTCGGGGCGAACGCTGCGGGCACCTGCGTTCATTGCCCAGAAGTCCGACGCTTCGGAATCGCTCATCTACGAGCCCGTGAAGTCCTGGTAGACGAGGCCGACGCCGCCTGGTCGCAGGATGCGAGCGATCTCCGCGAAGGCCGCGTCGAGATCGGCAGACATCAAGGATTCCTTCGCCACGATCACATCGACCGAGGAGTCATCGATCGGGAGGTGCTCGGCCGTCCCCGAGAGGAAGGTCACCCGCTCGCCGACGCCGCAAGTCGCAGCTGTCACACGCCCGAGCTGCAGATGCCGTTCGGCCGGGTCGACTCCGATGACGTCGAGTTCGAAGCGCTGTGCGATCTCGACCGCGTCGTCGCCTTCGCCGCATCCGATGTCGACAAGACGCGTGGCGTGTGCTGACTCGATCAGACGTGAAAACGCGTCGAGCAGACTCGACGGTCCCATCGGCTCGAGTGATTCATCGAGCCGCCGGCCGAATTCCTCCTCGATCCGAGGAAAGTCGTCGTAGGACTCGTTCATCGACATCGGGCCACGGTGACACACAGCGTCGGGTCGGCTGCGGATGTTCGGGGTGCGGCGTGGGCTGAGTGTCGTCGACGATGGATGGGACGCGCCTGGACAGGAGTGCGCGTGAGACATGATCCGGCAGCGAACGCGCCCTCGGCAGGTGCGAGGCGGGCCGGCGACCTCCAACAAATTGTTTCGAAGAAATCTGTGCTCGCACAGCTGTTCGAGACCGTCCTCGTTGCGCCGCTGGGGTGCGGTCGCAGGCGCTCGCCGACGGGCGCCGTCCGCCTGCTGATCTCGACGTGGCGGGCCCGAGAACAGCCGATCCCGCTCGATGCCCGGGTGGCTGTTCATCGCATGTTCAGGCCCATTTCACTGGACTTGTGACAGATCACGCGTTCGATAGAATGGCGGCATGTTCGAAGCAGTGATCACGGGGTTGGTCGACCTCGACGACTCGGGCCTCGACGACCGCATCGGGCAGCTCGAACTGGCCCGGCGTGAACTCGGCGCAGAACTCGCAGCGGCCGTGGCGCTGGCCGACGCACGTCAGGTGTTCGCCGTCGATGCGCATCGTTCGATGAAGGGCTACCTGAAGGCGACGTGCAACTGGTCGAATCACGAAACGAGCCGCTGGCGGTCCACGGCTGCTGCGATCAACGCCCATCCGTCGATCGGCGAGGCCTGGATCCAAGGGCGTATCGGCGCCCCACAGGTCACGGTCCTCGCCACGACGTACGGCAACCGCCGTCTACGCGACGAGTTCCCCCGGTTCCTCCCGTTCCTCTTGGTGAATGCCGAGGAGATGTGCTTCGAGGACTTCGTGCAGACGGTGAAGCACTTCGTGTCCCAGGCCGATGCCGACGGGTCCCACGACGACCGTGACGACGCCATCCGGAATCGCCGAGCCCACGTGGACAAGAACGGCGACGCACTCGACATGCGGGTGTTCGGCGGCGACGGTGTCGTGACCGACGAGATGATCGGCATCTTCGAGACGTTCTGCGAGGCCGAGTTCCAGAAGGACCTCGCAGCGCGCCGTGATCTGCACGGTGACGACGCCCACAACCACGACCTCGCCCGCACCGCAGGACAACGCTCGTACGACGCAATGGTCGCAGTGTTTCGCGCCGCCGCCGCTGCCGGAACAGAAGCAGGCAAGCCTGCCGACACCGTCGTGAACATCGTGATCGACGCATTCACGTTCGCCCGCATCCTCGCCTCCGCCGGCCTCGCTCCCACAGCGGTCGACGGGCTGCCGGTCGATCCGTTCACCGGTCTTGCGGCATCGAACACTCTCCTCGAGGATCTGATGGCCGACCCGGCCGGACTGAACTCGATTCGCTGTGAGACCGATCGCGGCATCGACGTGCACCCTCACGACGTGTTGCGGGCGGTGCTGGCCGGTCATGTGCGTCGGGTCGTGCTCGACTCCGACGGTCACGTGGTCGACTTCGGCCGAAAGAAGCGGCTGTTCGAAGGTCCGGCCCGTGACGCTGCGAAGCTGTTGATCCGACGCTGTCAGCATCCGGGATGTGATCTGCCGGCCGGTTGGTCTCAGGTCGACCACAACGACGAGTGGAACGATCTCGGCGAGACGAACCAGAACAATGCCGGAGTGCTCTGCGCAGTGCACAACCTCGCGAAACATCGGCTCCGACTCCACCGCAAACGGGCGACGAACGGCATCGACTACACGATCCGGCCCGACGGCACGGTCATCCTGCCCGTCGGCGCACGGACGCCACAGTTCGATCGAGACGACGACCCACCCGACGACCCCGACGAGATCAAACGACTGCAACACCTCGCGCGGGAACGCCTCCGAGCACTCTGCTCGACCGACGCCGCCTGATCGGGAATCCGCACTGCACGAAGGCGGTCGCAACGCAACCTCTGTCCGGTTCACGCGTCGTTCACGCGTGCAACGGATGCTGGCCCGGTGAACAAGCGCACACGACTCTGTACAGGACTGGCCGTCACCTTCGGTCTGCTCACGGCCTGCGGCGGGAGCGGCGGCGAGCCCGTTGCCATCGATGCGGTCGACGAGGAGGCAGTGGTCGAAACGACGTCGCCCGCCACCACGCCACCGACCGAGCCTCCGGCGACGGAGCCCGCGGCGACCGAGCCGCCAGCCACCGATCCGCCGTCCACGGAGCCGCTCTCGACGGAGCCGGCATCGGATCTCCCCGAATGGGCCTCGGGGGAACGGGCCACCGTTCAGACCGACACCGGCCCGCTCGAGCTGCCGGTGGAAATCGTGCCGTTCTGCGAATCGAGTCGATCGTTCCACACCGCAGCGAACGCAGTCGACCTCGTCCAAGACGGACAGGTCGGCACGCTGCAGCAGTTGTTCGTCGCGCTCGCGGCCATCGTTCCTCTGGTGATCGACTCCGCACCGTCCGACGAGTTCGCCGTCGAGCCGATGGCGGCGCAGGACCAGCTCTCAGTCATCATCCCGGCGTTCGAGCAGATCGGATACGACAACACCCGGGTCGCCGAGCTGTCTGATCCAGCGGCTCTGTTCGATGCCATCGAGGGGTTCACGGAGACAGTCGGCTCCCTCCGGATGTTCCTCGTCGAAGTCTGTGGCGCCGACGGTGACGTGCTCGACGAGCAATCGCAGGGCGCAGTCGATGCAGCCGCATCGGCCGCAGGTGAGACGACTGCACCCGAAGCTCCGGCGGAGGCGGTGCCCGGAACTCCGATCACGAACGAGGCATCGAACATCACTCTGTCCGTCCCGGCCGACTGGACGGAGACCGAGGAGTCGCTGGAGGACGGCCGGCAACAACTCGTCGCATCCTCCGACATCGACACGTTCTACGGACTGGCCACCCCAGGCGTGCTGATGTTGCGAGGCGAGGGCGGTTTCCGTGACGGTGGTTTCACCGGCCGCGTTCTCGAGTTCCAGGCCGAACTCGAAGGAATCGGTTGCGCCGTCCTTGCCGAGACCGACTACGACGATGGCGTCTACAGCGGTCAGGAACGCAGTTTCGACTGCGGGACGGACGGCCTCGACGTCCGCCTCCTCGGTGGAACGACCGCCGACGAGTCGCTGTACGCAATGCTCCTGCTCATCCACCCGACGGACGATCAAGGCGTTCGCCAGTTGGTCGTCGACACGTTCCAGGTGACCTGACCGTCGAAGGCTGTCGTCGATGCCGAAGGTGAGCCGCGAGAGCGCGGTTGCAGGCGGGCGTGATCGGTAAGGTCTGGACATGGCACGACCTGTCTGGAGTGGCACGATCTCGTTCGGGCTGGTGGCGATCCCGGTCAAGCTCTTCCATGCGGTTCGCAAGAAGTCGGTGTCGTTCAATCAGCTCGACGAGCGCAACATGGCGCGCATCCGCTATCGCAAGGTCAACGGCGAGACCGGCGAAGAGGTGGCCGAGGAACACATCGTCAAGGCCTACGAGGTGTCCAAGGGCAGCTACATCGTGATCGACCCCGACGAACTCGAGCCGTTCATGCCGGCGGCCACCAAAACGATCGACCTCGAAGAATTCGTCGACCTCGATCAGATCGATCCGGTGTACTTCGACACCGCCTATCACCTGGCCCCCGACGTCAACGTCAAGCCCTATGCACTGCTCGCACGGGCGATGGAGGCGTCGGGCAAGGTCGGCATCGGCCGGTACGTGATGCGCAACAAGCAGTACACGGCAGCGATCCGGGCAGAGGAGGGCCGGCTGGTGATGTCCTCACTGGCGTATGCCGACGAGGTGGTCGACCCCGCCGAGATCGATGCGATCGCGGAGTTGGCCGACATCGAGGTGAGCGACAAGGAAGTGCTGATGGCCGAGTCGCTGGTCGAGTCGCTGAGCGCCGACTTCGAGCCGTGGAAGTACCACGACGAGTACTACGAGCAGGTCATGACGCTGATCGAGATGAAGCGTGACGGCCAGGAGATGGTCGCCCCTGCGGCAGCCGCCGAAGCGCCGAAGGTGATCGACATCATGGCGGCACTGGAAGCGAGCGTCGCTGCAGCCAAGGCCTCGCGCGAGAACCACCCGGCGCGTCGTGCGGCAGCCGCCAAGTGGGGAGCCAAGGGCCGTGCGGACTCCGGCGAGGATGCGTCTGGTGAGTCGCCGCCCGAACCGTCCGAGGGCTCGACAGTGAAGAAGAAGTCGGCGGCGAAGAGGGCTGCGGCGAAGAAGTCGGCCGAGAAGAAGGCTGTTGCGAAGAAGTCGGCTACGAAGAAGTCCGTCGAGAAGAAGTCGGCAGCCAAGAAGGCGGCAGCCAAGAAGGCGGCAACGAAGAAGGCGGCAACGAAGAAAGCGGCAGCGACAAAGCCGGCTGCGAAGAAGAGGGCGGCTCGCACGCCGACCGCCGAGAAGCAAGCTGCGAGGACGCCTGCGGCGAAGAAGTCTGCGTGAGTCCGCCGACCGTCATCGAGGTCGAGGGGCGCCAGGTCACGCTGACGAATCTCGACAAGGTGCTCTATCCGTCGGGCTTCACCAAGGCCGAGGTGATCGACTACTTCGTGCGAGTCGCCCCGGTCGCGACACAGCACCTCGCTCACCGTTGCATCACGTTCCGCAGGTTTCCCGATGGATCCGACAGCGAAGGATTCTTCGAGAAGCGATGCAACCGGCACCGCCCGGAGTGGGTGCCGGTGTCGTTGGGGCCGGGGGACCGACGCGGGGGGATCGAGTACTGCCGGGTCGAGGACACCGCCACGATGGCGTGGGCCGCCAACCTCGCAGCCCTCGAACTGCATGCACCGATGGCGTATGCGTCCGACCTCGACACCCCGCGCACGCTGGTTTTCGACTTCGATCCGGGACCCCAGACCTCGGTGGTCGAGTGCTGTCAGGTGGCACTGGCCGCGCAGGGCGTTCTCGACTCGGTCGGGCTACGGGGATGGTGCAAGACCTCCGGTTCGAAGGGTTTGCAGATGTACGTCCCGCTGAACACACCGACGGTGACGCACCAGGGCGCTGCGGACTTCGCGCTCGCGGTCGGCCAGGTCCTGGAGCGTCAACTCGTCGGACGCGTGACCACGGTGATGGCCAAGGTCGAGCGACCCGGCAAGGTGTTCGTCGACTGGAGCCAGAACGCCCACCACAAGACCACGATCGCCCCGTATTCGCTTCGTGCTCGGGATCGACCGACCGTGTCGACGCCGGTCACCTGGGACGAGGTCGACGCGTGTGCGTCGGGCGACGTCGAGCTCGTCTTCGAGTCTGCCGATGTCCTCGAACGCGTGGCCGCGATGGGCGACCTCTTCGCTCCGGTCCTCACGATCGAGCAGGAGCTCCCCACCGCTGGATGACCGACCCATCAGCGAAGCGCAGTCGAGGTGTGCGCCGTCGGTCGCCGACGGTGATGTCGGCGCATTCGAGAAGGGGTGCCGCACGAGAGGCACCGTCCGGGGTCATCATGGACATCCGATGAATCGAAGGACCGCACTCGCTCTCGCACTGACGGCCGGACTGTTGTCCGCGTCGTGCAGCGCCGTGCGTGCCGACGACGCCGTGTCCGACCCGGTGTCCTCGATCCCCGGTGGCGTCACCGACGAGCGGGGTCAGACCGTGTCATCAGACGGCAGCGGCGCTCAGCAGCGCCCAGGCGGAGGTTCCAGAAGCGATGATTCGATGCCGACGAACGGTGACGGATCCGGCGCTCCTCTCGACGGCGACGGGGCGAACGGTTCGGATTCGGGTGACGCACGATCGACCGGTTCGGCACCAGGCGCGACGACGGAGGGCGGCACGGTCGCGGACGGCACGGTCGGAGTCGAGTCGGTCGGTGACGGCACGGAGATCGGAGAGCCGGAGACCGGCAAAGATGGGGCCGGCGACACGGAGGATCCGTCGTTCGATCTCGGTCCCGATGTGGTGCTCGACGTCGATGTCGCCCGGTTCCCTCCCGATGATGCCGGGATCGGCGGGCCGCCGATCCCGCCGGCTCCTGACGACACGGTCGGTGGTGCGGCGGGCGAAGCGGTCGACGAAACCCAGGCACCCGCCGTCGCAGGGTGGTCGGGCGTCGACCGTTTCCTCGAATCGATCCTGATCCGCCCCGGCAACACCGCAGCGTCTGTCGCAGTGTCGATCGACGGTGACGTGGTCCACAGCGCTGCGTTCGGCGTTCGCGATCCGGTCACCGGTGATCCGGCCGAGACCCAGGACCGTTTCCGGATCGCATCGATCTCGAAGCCGATCACGGCGATCACCGTGATGGCGTTGGTGGAGGACGGCGTCATCGGACTCGACGATCCCTTGGGCGACGTGATCGCCCGGCACGTGGGCCTCGCCGAGGCGAACGGTGCATCAGCGAACCTGACGCTGCGGCAGTTGCTGACGCATCGCACGGGATTCGGGAAGTACGACGGAACGTTCTTTCGCGGTGCGGCCGCCGACTGCATCGACGCAGCTCGCGCCGGCCTGTCGAGCGGCGTCGGTGGTGGCGGCTACGTCTACAGCAACATGAACTTCTGCGTCGCGGGCCTCGCCATCGAGGCGGTCACCGGCCTCGACTACGAGCAGGCCGTCTACCGGTACCTCCTCACGCCGCTGGGGATCACCGGGATGCGACTCGCACCGACCTTCGACCCCGGCCCCGACGAGATCCAGCACGTCACCACACCCGGTCGGAACTACATGGAGACACTCGGCGGAGCCGGCGCCTGGGTGGCGACTCCGACCGACCTCGTCACGATCTTCGACTCCCTCGACGTCGATTCCGGAGGGTTCAAGCCGCTCGGTGTGGAGACGGTGCTGGCGATGTTGATCCCACCGGGAGGAACGCTCGGTCAGCGAGGTTACGGCCTCGGAGTGATCTCCTACGGCGACAACCGCTACGGCCACACCGGGACGATCGAGTCCACGCATGCGATGGTACTGAACCGCGGTGACGGCGTGATCTGGTCGATCACCGTTGCGGGTCAGTTCCCGGGTGAATCGACGGAGTTGGAGCGCATCATGAACGACGCATTCACAGCCGGTGGCTTCGTCGCCGGGTGACGCTCAACGGAAGACCGACGATGACGGTGGTCCGGTCGGTGATCGACGCGTCCCTCGGGAGCGATGGTGACGTTCGATCTCGTCATCCGGTGGGGATCGCAGTTCCCCGACGACCACCGTCACGAAGTATTCAACTTTGACAGCGCTACTGCCGATTGCTGTCTCATGGAACAACTGAAATGCAAAACCGACTCCGGCGATCCGGTTGGTGGCAACCGACCCCGTCGACTGAGCCGTAGCCGCTGGGCCGCAGTGGGTGCAGCGATTGCGGTGACGCTCGGTTCGGGCGGTATCGGCCTGGTACGAGCTGCGGCTCCCGTGACCTCGGAGGTGACCCCGATCGCACCCTGCCGACTGTTGGACACCCGCCCGTCTGGCACGGCAGGCGCTCGTCGCACACCGATCGGTGCAGGAGAAACGGTGATCGCAGACGTGTTCGGACGCAATGGTGACTGTGACGTCCCGGTGGGCGCGACCGCGATCGACGTCAACCTGACGGCCCTCGGTGCCACGGCTGCCCGCACGTTCGTCACCGCCTATCCGGCGGGAGAGGCTCGCCCCAACGCTTCTCAGCTGAACCCGAGCTATTCGTCGGGGGTCAGTGCGAACAGCACGTCGATCACACTGTCGACGAGTGGGCAGTTCGCGCTGTACAACGAAGCCGGAAGTCTGAACGTCATCATCGACGTGCTCGGCTACTACACACCTGCGGCAAGCGCAGGCGCGGGTGGCCAGCAGGGTCCCGCTGGCCCGCAGGGCCTCCCCGGGCAGACTGGCCCCGCTGGCCCCGCTGGCCCCGTCGGCCCCGTCGGCCCCGTCGGTCCGGCTGGCGACTCCGGTCCTGCCGGGGTAGCGGGCGCCGATGGTGAGATGGGTCCTGCTGGTGAGGCTGGTCCTGCTGGTGAGGTCGGTCCTGCTGGTGAGGTCGGTCCCGCTGGCGAGGTGGGTCCTGCTGGGGTAGCGGGTGCCGATGGTGAGATGGGTCCGATCGGTCCTCGCGGTTTGCCGGGTGAGACCGGTGCGGCGGGTGAAACCGGTGCGTCCGGTGAGGCTGGTCCTGCTGGTGAGGTGGGTCCCGCTGGCGTTGCGGGTGTTGCCGGTGCGATCGGTGAGATGGGCCCGGCTGGTGTTGCTGGTGCTGTGGGTGCGATCGGT
>JBBSOH010000009.1:0-31116 GCA_038259945.1 Acidimicrobiales bacterium | reverse complement strand
CGCGTCCCCGACATCGGAGTGTTCCGGCCCGACGTCGAGATGACCTCGCCCGCATTCGCCTCGACCGCCGAACTCGTGGTCGAGGTGTTGTCACCGCGCGAGATCGCCGGAGAGAAGCTCCCGTTCTACGCCGAGTCGGGTGTCGCCGAGTACCTGGAGGTCGACCTCCCGAACAGCACGTGCCGGCTGCTCGCCCTCACCGACGGCGACTGGGTCCCTGTCACGACGTCGGGCGTGCTCGGGTTCGATCTGGTCGACATCGCTGCGCTGCTCGACAGCTGACGGACGCTCGCTACCGTCGTGCCGATGACCGACCAGTCCAGCCGACCGACCCAGCCACGCATCGAGCCGATCACCGAGTTCGACGGAGAACTCGCAGAGATCCTCTCCACCGCCCTCACCCGCGACGGCAAGCCGCTGAACATCTTCGGCACGCTCGGCCACCACCCCAAACTGCTGAAGCGGTTCAACCTGCTCGGCGGCTTCCTGCTCAACAAAGGCCTGCTGCCCGCGCGCGAGCGCGAACTCGTGATCCTGAGGGTCGGTGCCAACGCTCGGGCCGAGTACGAGTTCGGCCAGCACACCGTGATCGGCCTGGACTGCGGCCTCACGCAGGAGGAGATCGATGCTCTCGTTCGGGACCCGGGAGACCACGACTGGTCGGATGGCGATCTCGCACTGATCGCCCTCGCCGACGACCTCCACGCAGACGACTGTGTCAGCGACGCCACCTGGGCGTCGCTCGACACCCGCTGGAGTGAGGCCGAACTGGCGGAACTGCTGGTCGTCGCCGGCTTCTATCGACTGGTCTCGGGGGTCCTCAACAGCACCGGCGTCCAACTCGACGACGGGGTCCCCGGCTTCCCCGGCTGATCGCCGCCGGACGCCCACCTCCGGTCACCAGGCGCACCGACGAACCCCCCGCCGGGCGCGGCCGACACCGAACTCCATCGTCGGGTTTGCGATCACCGGTCCGCACCCCGAGCCCGCCAACTAGACTCGACGCATGGGAGTGCGATACGGGAGTGCGAACGAGAAGATGCGCGATGCGCTCGCTCGGGTCGCACCGGGCACCCCGCTCCGTGACGGCATCGATCGTGTGGTCCGTGCCCAGGCGGGCGCCCTCCTGGTCCTCGACGACGGGCCTGACGTCCTGTCGATCTGTTCGGGCGGGTTCCTCGTCGACGCCCCGTACAGCCCGCAGCGCCTGTCCGAACTCGCCAAGATGGACGGCGCGATCATCATCTCCCTCGACGGCGGCCGCATCGCGCGCGCCAACGTGCATCTCGTCCCTGACCCCACCGTGCCCACGAGCGAGACCGGCACCCGGCACCGCACGGCCGAGCGTGTCGCCCGGTCGCTGGGCGTGCCGGTCGTGTCGGCCAGCGAGGAGATGGGCGTCATCAACGTCTACGCCGGCGGCGGCAAGCGCCAACTGCAGGAAGTCGGGCGGTTGCTGGAACGGGCGAACCAGGCACTCCAGACCCTCGAGCGCTACAAGATCCGACTCGACGACGCCATCGCCAACCTCACCGCCGTCGAGGTCGAGGACGTCGCCACGCTGCGCGACGTCGCGGCTGTCGTGCAGCGCGGGGAGATGGTTCACCGCATCGCCGACGAGATCGAGACGATGATCGTCGAACTCGGCGTCGACGCCCGACTGCTGCGCCTCCAACTCGACGAGTTGTACGGCGAGATCGACGACGAACTGGAACTGGTGGTCACGGACTACGTCGCCGACGATCACACCGCCACGCAGACGCTGACGGAGATGTCCAGCCTCACGGACGACGAGATCCACGATCTCCGCCTCGCCGCCAACGCGCTGCACCGCATCGCCGACTCGACCGACCTCGGCCAGTCCGTCGCACCCCGCGGACTCCGACTCCTCAACCGGACCGGACGACTCGACGCCGAATCCGCAGCAGCCATCGCTCAGCACTTCAACGGGCTCTCCAAGCTGCAGCGGGCCACGATCGACGAACTCACCGCAGTGGCAGGAATCGACGCGGCCACGGCTGCCGACGTTCGTGAGACGCTCGCCCGAGTGACCGAGTCCGCCATCCTCGACCAGTACAACTGAGTCTCGGCCATGACCACGTCCGGCTTCGACGAGATCCCGATCGTCAGCCTCGCCGGGATCGACGGAACACCGCAACAGCGGCAGGATCTCGCCGACACCGTCGGGCGGGTGTGCCACGAGGTCGGCTTCATGGTGGTGACCGACCACGGTGTTCCCGACTCGGTCGTCGAGGACGTGTTCGACCTGATGCGACGGTTCTTCGCTCTCGACGAGGCGGAGCGTTCGCTGATCGACAAGCGCAGGTCACCGCACTTCCGTGGATGGGAGGCCGTCGGCTCAGAGTTCACCAACAATCGGGTGGACGTCCGCGAACAGATCGACATCTGGTCCGAGTGGCCGGTGTCGGATGCGATCGACGGAGCGGTCGACGACCGGCTCCACGGCCCGAACCAGTGGATGCCCACCGACGTGCTGGCTGGACAGCGTGAGGTCACCGAGCGATGGATGAGCACGCTCTCGAACCTCGCCGATCGCATCCTCGGGCTGCTCGCCGACCACCTCGGACTGCGCAACGACTTCTTCGTCGATCTGTTCGGCGATCGGCCGATGTCGTTGACCAAGATGATCAACTACCCACCCACGCCCTCCGGCGGTGCCGGAGTGAACGCCCATCACGACACCGGGTTCCTCACGCTGCTGGCGCCCGGGTCCGTTGCAGGTCTCGAGGTCGCGAACCCGGCCGGCGAGTGGATCACCGTGCCGATCGTGGAGAGGTCGTTCGTCGTCAACCTCGGCGAGATGTTGCAGTCGATGACCGGCAACTACTTCGTGGCCACCAAGCACCGCGTCATCACGACCGAGCCCCGGATGTCGGCTGCGTACTTCCACGGCCCCTCACTCGACACACCGCTCGATCCGATCGATCTCGATCCTCGGTTCGCCGATGCCGTTGCGGCGAGCCAGCGGCACTCGTCGGCCGGGTTCATGGCCAGCGCGTCGGAGACGCAATCCGGCGTGAGCGACATGGGCAGCAGTCATCACGCCGACACGTACGGCGCGCAACTCTGGAACTACTTCGTGCGTAGCTACCCGGCGAACGTTGCACAGCACCACCCTGACGCCATCGCCGATCAATCCTGATCCGACGCGCCTGGTTCCGCTCGCCTGGTCCCGCTCGCACGTCACCGCCACGTCACCCGTCGAGGGTCAACTCCCGATCGATGTCAGGGCTCGTTCCACCGCGTCCATCGCTCGTGGAAGCGTGCCAGCTTCCCGGGGTTGACCAGCGCCAGCAGTTCTGCGGCCCGACCGTCGCGCCAGCCCACGACCGTCAGGAGGAACGGAGAACCGTTGCGTACGACGTACAGGGCGACCTGGCCGTTCACTCGCAACCAGTGCAGGGAGTCGTCGGGGCGAAGGTCGCGACTGGTCAGGTTGACCAACAGCCGTGCCACTCTGTCCGGACCGACCACGGGCCGCCGCGCCGCGTGGCGTTCAGCACCGCCGTCGGAGACGTGGACGACGTCGTCGGCCAACATGCCCATGAGTGAATCGACGTCTCCGTCGAGCACCGCGCCCAGGAATGCCGTCGACCACTTCTCCAGCTCCATCGGCTCGGCGGTGAGTCTCGGTCGACCGGTGCGGACCCGGTCCCGCGCTCGCACGGCGATCTGTCGCGTCGCTGCCGTCGATCTGTCCACCACCGACGCGACGTCCGCAAAGGGGTAGCCGAACACGTCGTGGAGGAGGAACACCGCCCGTTCGACGGGTCCGAGCGTCTCGAGGACACGGAGCAGCCCGAGTTCCAGCGCCTCCTCGCCGACCACGGCTGCGGCGGGGTGATCGGCCGACGACTCCGACCATGAGCGCGTCGATCCGACCGACGCCGATCCGTCGACCGGACCGATCGTGAACGGTTCGGGAATCCACGGGCCCACGTACACCTCGCGACGGCGTTGCGCCGACCTGAGTCGATCGATCGCCAACCGGGTCGTGATCGTGGTCAGCCATGCGGCCGGATTGTCGATGTCGTCGAAGGGTGTCTGTTGCCATCGCAGCCATGCGTCCTGGACGACGTCGTCGGCGTCGTCGGGGGTGCCCACCATGCGATACGCCAGTCGCGTCAACCGCGAACGTTCGGCCTCGAACGCGGCGGTGGCTGGTTCCGTCATCGGATCGCTGGGAGCCGGTCGAGATGGGCGACGGCGCGCCGGGCCGCATCCTCCGCGCTCGCAAGAACTGCGTCGAGGAGGTGACCCCGTGGGCCGACCCAGTCCCCGACGACGAAGACGCCGGGGCGGGCGGCGACGGTGCCGGAGGGTCGTCCACCGAGCCCGCCGGCAGCGGCGGTGGCGATGGCGGTCACTGCAGGCATCCGATGAAGGTACCGCTCGGTCTCGATCGTCTCGGGTTCGATCCCGGCGTGGTCGAGGAAGTCGCGAAGCCGGCCTCGGTCGGGGGACGCGGTCGGGGTCAGGTACTCGGCGACGGTCACCGAAGACCGATTCGTCGGCGTCATCGCCGACGGGATTCCATGGTTCGACAGGTACATCGGCGGGTCGATACCGAGCACGAAGTCGTGACGTGGGGCTCGCGTCAAGCCGACGTCGAGGACCGAGACCTCCGCCGCCGGACCGACCTCGAAGTCGGCTCCCGTCATCGCTGCGGTCGCTCGCGGTCCCCCGACGGCCACGATCACCGTCGCAGCATCGGGCAGTTCCGTGAGCCGGTCGCTCCTCACGACATCGAGCCCCGGGACAGCCGCGAGCCCACGGACGAGTTGCTCCCATCCTCCGTCGAGGTAGAGCACTCCACCGCCGAGAGCCAGTTGGACCTGCATCAATGCGACCTCCGCCGACAGCACCGCTGGCGCGTTGGAGTACGTCGCGAGCCGGATCACGGCGTGCAGGATCTGACGCACTCGCGGACGGTCGGTCGCTCCATCGACCCATTCATCGACGGCAATGGTCGCGACGGACCGTGGGTCGACTCGATCCAATCGGCCGAGCACGTGCGCCAGGGCGAGCTTGTCTCGGGGACCGAGCAGTCGACTGCGCAACAGACTCCCAGGCCCACTCGGCGCCACGCCGACACGGTCGGCGGCGACCATCCGCATCCCTGTCGTGACAGGAGCACGGCCGGCCGCGCAGATCCCGATCGCGCGGAGAACACGCGCTCCATCGCCGTCGACATAGAACGCATGAGGGCCGCGATTGAAGAGGTACCCGTCGTGGGAGTCCGTGGCTGCCTGACCACCGAGGCGATTGCGGCTCTCGTGGACGGTCACGCTGAGGCCGGCGCGCGCCACGAGCGCGGCGGCGGCCAGTCCGCCGAGTCCACCCCCGATCACGTGGACGTCGGACCGGGGTCGATGGATGCGGTCGATGTGGTGGGTCATGTCAGTTCGACGAGACAGCTGCATCGAATGTGACACGCCACGAGATGTGGCGTCGTCTTCACTCGCCCACGAGACCGTCGATCGACTCGCGGATCAGGTCGGCATGGCCGTTGTGGCGAGCCGTCTCCTCGATCAGGTGCAGCATGATCCACCGCAGCGAGAAGGCCTCGCCATCGGAGGAGAGGCGGTTCGAAAGAGCATCGAGCGACGCTGCCGATGCAACGGCTGCTCGGCTCCGGTCGCACGCCGCTCGATAGAGGGCGATCAGTTCGTCCGGCGAGTCATCGCCTGCCGAGTGCAACTCCCAATCGGGGTCGTCGTCGAACGGGGCATCGATCCACGGTGCCGGCATCGGCTGCCCGAGGAAGTCGTCCTGGAACCACGAGTCCTCGACGAACGCCAGGTGCTTGGCGAGTGAGGCGATGGTGAGATCCGACGACGCCAGCCGTCGATTCGCCTGTTCGTGGTCCAGGCCTTCGATCCGGCTCAGGAAGGTCGTGCGGTGGTAGTCGAGGAACTGGACCAGCGAGGTGAGTTCGTCGACCTGGAGCTGGGGGTCGGAGCGTTGCACCTCCCGAGTGTGTCACGCCCGACTCGACGGGAGGCCGGTGGTTCAGGGCAGGTCGGCGAGGCGGACGCCTTCGAGCGTGTCGAGCACGGTGAGGCCCGGTCGCGGGTCGACGGCGACGACGTGGGGAACGGCAATCGTGCGGCACCCCGCCGCCATCGCCGACGCCACGCCGGTCGGCGAATCCTCGATGGCCACGCACCGGGCCGGGTCCACGCCGACGAGCGCTGCAGCCGCCAGGTACGGGTCGGGAGCAGGCTTGCCCGTGGCGACCTCGTCCCCGGTGATCGAACCAACGAACACCCCCTCCGGAGCTTCGGCCAGTACGGCATCGGCGAACCGGCGCCACGACATCGTCACGAGAACGCACGGGACACCGGCGTTGCGTGCCTCGATCAACAGTTCCCGAGCACCCGGGCGCCACGGAAGGTGCGTCCGACACTTGGCGATCACGCCGTCGAGGAGGCGATCCACGATCGACGGTGGGTCCAGGTCGACGCCGCCGCGTTCACGCAACTCGGCCGCTGCGTCGAGCAGGTCGAACCCCACGATCGAGTGGGCGTCATCGGCACTCCACGTGCCGCCGAACGACTCCACGAGTTCGTGTTCCGTGGAGATCCAGTACGGCTCGGAGTCGACGATCGTGCCGTCCATGTCGATCAGCAGAGCATCCGGAAGTGTCACCCCGGCAGTGTGCCGTCCAACCAAATGGTGTCAGACACCGTTTGACAACCAAATGGTGTGCTGACACCGGATGGTTGTCAGTTGCGGAAGACGGTGATCTTGTCTTCGCCGATGGCGGCGCGGCGCTCGGGGTCGTCGATGCCGAGGCCCTCTTCGGGCGAGAGGCACAGCACGCCGAGTTTGCCCTCGGCCTCGTTGTGGTGCACGGCCAGCGCTGCTTCGCCCACCTGTTCGAGTGCGTACGTGTCGGTGAGCAGAGGCTGGATCTTGCCCTCACACAACAGCTTGTTGGCGGCCCACGACTCGGAGTAGTTGGCGAAGTGCGACGACACGAGCTTCTTCAGCTTCATCCAGAAGTGGCGGTTGTCGAACTCGACCATGTAGCCGGAGGTGGCGGCACAGGTGACGATCGTTCCGCCGCGCTTGGCAGCGAACACCGAGGCGCCCATCGTGGAGCGGCCGGGGTGCTCGAACACGATGTCGACGTCCTCGCCGTTGTTCACGGTTCGGATGTCCTTGCCGAACCGGCGCCATTCCGACTCGTCCTGAGTGTGCTCGTCGGACCAGAACTGGTAGTTCGCCGCCTTGCGGTCGATGACCGCTTCGCAGCCCATCCGGTTCAGGATCTCGGCGCGCTCGGGCGAGGAGACGACGCCGATCGGCGTGCCGCCACCATTGAGCACGTACTGCACGGCGTACCCGCCGATGCCGCCGGTCGCGCCCCAGATCAGGACGCTGTCGCCCTGCTTCATCCGAGCTGCGTTGTCACTGACCAGCATGCGGTACGAGGTCGAGCTGCACAGTCCGTTGACCGCCGACTCCTCCCACGTGAGGTGGGTGGGCTTGGGCATCAACTGGTTGGCCTTCACGACCGACAGGTCGGCGAGCCCACCGAAGTTGGTCTCGAAGCCCCAGATCCGCTGGTTGGCCGCGAGCATCGAGTCGTCGTGGGCGGTCGGGTCCTGATCGTCGACGTGGTTGCACTGCACGGTGACGCGGTCGCCGGGCTTCCAGTTCCGCACCGCCGCGCCGACGCGCAGCACCACACCCGAGGCGTCGGAGCCGACGATGTGCTCGTCGCGCTGGTGGCGCTCGGCGAATTCGGACTCGCGTGCAAGGCGGTCGAGGAACCCGAACGTGGAGACCGGCTCGAAGATCGACGTCCACACCGTGTTGAAGTTGATGCTCGACGCCATGACGGCGATGTACACCTCGTCGGGTGTCAGATCCGGCGTGCGTACTGCGTCGACGTGCAGGCTCTTGCGAGGGTCCTTGTCCCACGAGTCCACACCTTCGAACATCGCCACTTCGTCGCGCTGCACGAATGCAGCTCGATAGCTCTCGGGGATCGGGAGGTTGGCGATGTCGTCGCCACTCGCACCGGACTGGATCGCTTCGAGGATCTGCTTCATGTCGGGCGACGTTACCGGCGGGTAACCAGCCGTCGGAAATCGCCGTTCGGTGGCTCAACGATGCTGGAACATCACATCGCGCGAGAACAGGAAATCCTGGCCGACGCGCGTGCTGCGTCCTTCGAGCGGTCGGGCGACCACGGTGACGACCGATCCCTCGGCGGTGACCGAGTCGAGTTCGACGATCTGGTCGACCTCGATTCGGTTCGATGCGAGCTGTGCATCGCTCCAGAGGTTCTCGATGGCGTCCACCGAGTCCACCGCACCGACCCGTTCGCAGCAGGCCTGCATCCCCGGCATTGTCGCCGCCCGACAGGGCGCGGCTACCTTTCGAGCATGACTCAAGGTTCGTACATCATCGCAGGCGCCCGCACCCCGATCGGCAAGATGAGTGGGGCACTCGCCTCCTTCTCCGGCGCCGATCTCGGCGCCCTCGCGATCGCCGAGGCCCTGTCGCGTTCAGGAGTCGCTCCCGAGGACGTCGACCACGTGATCATGGGCCAGGTGCTGATGGCCGGCGCAGGTCAGGTGCCCGCCCGCCAGGCCGCCAGCAAGGCCGGCATCCCGATGAGCACGCCCTCGGTCAACGTCAACAAGGTGTGCCTGTCGGGCCTCAACTCGATCTACCTCGCCCATCAGATGGTCGCGATGGGCGACGCCGACATCGTGGTCGCCGGCGGCATGGAGTCGATGACGAACGCTCCGTACCTCGCCGACGGCGCCCGCGGCGGCTTCCGCTACGGCAACACGGAGCTGCGTGACGCGATCATCGCCGACGGTCTCTGGTGCTCGTTCGACTCGTGCCTGATGGGCCTGGGCACCGAGCGGTACACGGGCGAAACGTCGATCACCCGCGAGCAGCAGGACGAACTGGCGGCTGCGTCGAACCAGCGGGCGGCTGCGGCGATCGAGTCGGGCAAGCTCGCCGAGGAGATCGTGGCCGTGAGCGTGCCGCAGCGCAAGGGAGACCCGGTCGTCGTCGAACATGACGAAGGTGTGCGGGCCGACACGACGATCGAGTCGCTCGCCGGCATGCGGCCGGCGTTCGACAAGGACGGCACGATCACCGCAGCGAACGCGTCGCAACTCTCCGACGGCGCCTCGGCCGTGGTCGTGATGTCGAAGGCCGAGGCCGAGAAGCGCGGGGTCACCCCGCTCGGTGAGTTCGTGTCGTACGGCATGGTCGCCGGGCCCGACAACGCATCACTGCTCACTCAGCCGAGCCGTGCGGTGATGCGTGCGGCAGACAAGGCGGGCATCGCGATCGCCGACATCGACCTGTTCGAGTTGAACGAAGCGTTCGCCGCCGTCGGGATCGCTTCGATCGCGGAACTCGGCATCTCCGACGAGATCGTCAACGTGAACGGAGGGGCAATCGCACTCGGGCACCCGATCGGGATGAGCGGGAACCGGCTGGCACTGACGCTGCTCCACGAACTGCAGCGACGCGGCGGCGGCATCGGCGCAGCGGCCTTGTGCGGCGGTGGCGGCCAAGGCGACGCGATCATCCTCAAGACGGTCTGATCCATTCGTGCCGGAGGCCACCGAGTCTCGATCACACATCGAGAGTTCGTGCGCCGTCGGTCTTCGACGAACGCCCGCTGTCGGACTTTTCGGGCCGATCTCACCACTTCAGGTGGGTTCATCGTGACTTTCTGTCGCTTTGTTGGCGGAGGGGATGACTTTTGATCCAAAAGGTTGACTTTCACCCTCCGGCTTCGTAATGTAACTGCAACAACTTGATCGCTCGGTCGGGAGCCCCACGGCAACCGGTCGACAGCCTCTGAGGCACCATCGAAATGAACCGGCCCGTCCGCCCGCTACCGGTTCGTCGAGATGGTGCCTCAGTTCATTTTCCGCTGACTCGCCGACGCATTCCGCTCACGGCCAACCGGCGAGCATGGCGACGCCGAACGCCACGAACAGCACGGCCGACACCCACCGCAGAACGGCCGGTGGAATCCGGTCACCGACCAGGGATCCTGCGATCACGCCGATCGACCCGCTCGCGACTTCGCCGACGGTTGCACCCATCCAGGTACCGACCGGGTTCGACCGTGCTGCGAGGGTCGCCGTGGCGATCTGGGTCTTGTCACCCATCTCGGCGACGAAGATCGCCAACGCGATCGTCACCACCACCGACGAACGGACCATCGCAGAACGTGCGCCGTCATCGCCCTCGTCATCGTCGGATCGGAGCGCGAGCAGACCGAAGACGATGAAGATCGCACCTCCCACGATCTCGATCGGACGTTGCGGCAGGTTCGCTCCGAGCACACCGCCGACGGCGACCGCCACGAGACTCGCTGCGCCATACCCGAGGGCGAGGCCCGCGACCACCTTGCGGAACGAATGGCGCGATCCGAAGTTCGCCGCGAGCAACTGCGTCTTGTCACCCAACTCGGCGAGGAACACCACACCGAACGCAGCGAGCGTCGCGCCGATCAATCCGGACATGTCGTCTGTCTCTCCGATCCCCGCATGCGGTCGATCGTTGACGCGAGTGCTCGAGGTCGATGCGACATCGCGGATCCAGCAGTCGTCAGACCGCTCGGCGGCCTTCGAGGGCACGCCCCAGCGTCAATTCGTCGGCGTACTCGAGGTCACCGCCCACAGGGAGTCCGCTGGCGATCCGGGTCACGGTGAGACCGATCGGCTTGAGCAACCGCGCCAGGTACATCGCGGTGACCTCGCCCTCCGTGTTGGGGTTCGTGCAGAGGATGATCTCCTCGATGCCCTCCGGTTCGATCCGTGCCACGAGTTCACGGATCTTCAGGTCCTCCGGGCCGATCCCCTCCAGCGGGCTCATTGCTCCGAGCAGCACGTGGTATCGGCCGCGGAACTCACCGGTCTTCTCCAACGCGACGATGTCGCGCGACTCCTCGACGACGCACACCAGGCTGGTGTCGCGCCCGTCGTCCTGACAGATCGGACACAGCGTGTCGTCCGCAACGTTGAAGCACCGCTCGCAGAATCGGACCCGCGCCTTGGCATCGGTGATCGCCTCGGCGAGCCGGCCGACGTCGTCGGCCGGGATCTTCAACAGATGGAACGCGATCCGCTGAGCCGACTTCGGCCCGACACCGGGGAGGCGACCGAGTTCGTCGATCAACGTCTGGACGGGGGCGGTGTAGGTGCTGGCCATGATTCGAGGTGTCCGATCGTCGATCAGTACTGGTCGTCGACCATCTCGGAGCCGGGAAAAGCATCGGCGAGACGGTCGATCGGGGTCCGCACGGATTCGGGCGGTGCGTCGACGAGGTCATCGAGGTCGACCTCGTCGTCGTCGGGGAGCGTGTCGGCGAAACGCTGCAGCGCCTCGTCGGGGTCGGGGGCCGGACCTTCGCTGCGTGCCCTGTCGGCGATCGCACGTCCGTTCAGGACCGGCGCCGTCGCGTCGGTCGCGGGCACCACGGCAAGGTCGACAGGCGATGCATCATCGACGTCGGAGGCGCGGTCCACTGCCAACGGGGCTTCGGTGGCAGGGGCTTCGAGGGCCCGCACGTCGGGGACCACACTCAGCGATGGCGGATCCACGATGCCGGCGGGTGCAGGATCGTCGTCGTGGGCGAGCGAGCCGCTGGTCTTCATCACGGCGTGCCCGTTCGGCCCCGGCGCACCCGAACCCGAACCGGACGCACCCGAACCGGTCGAAGTCTGCGCAGAGGCTCGGGGCACCGATGAATCCGAACGAGCTGCGTCGGTCGACGTCAAACCCGTTGGAGCCGGAGCCGATGGACTGCTGCGGTCGACGGCTTGCGAACCGGTCGCCCCGTTCGCGGATCGGCCTCCGCCTCCGCCGGCATCCTCGGCCCCACCGCCGCCAGCGCTCCCGCCACCGCCATCCACGACCAGTTCGATCGTCACGGCCGATCCGTTGTGATCGGCCAGCGCCTTCTCGACCGCGTTGCGGTGCTGCTCACACTTCGCCCGGTGAGCGTCGTTGGGCGCCGCCAACGTGACGGACCCCGGTGCAGATGACACGTAGGTCGCCGGCGAGTAGACCGCCCGGGCCATGCCCTTCAGTCGAGGGCGAACCGAGTCCCAGTCCGCCGACGAGATCTGCCCCCCGACGGACTCGGGCTCCGACGCGTCGGGCTCCGCGGACGGCACCTGTGCAGAGGGCCCGGACTCCACCGGAAGCCCGGACTCCACCGGGAGAACGTCACCGGCAGCCGATCGATCGGCCGGATTCGCGACGGGTCGGTCGGCCGGCTGTGGGCTCGGTTGCGACGGTGCGGCTGCCGCTGCCGGTGGCGACGCCGGAGCGGCTTGGGCGGGCGGTGTGCCGACGCGGGACCCGAGCTTGGCTCGCCCGGTCGACGGGTCGACGGCAGGCGCGGCCGGTGCTTCCGGCGCCGTCGAAGCTGCGGGATCAGCACCGGTCGAGGTGACTCCGGACGGAGCCGCAGTTGCCGGTGCGGCTGGTGCAGCGGGGACACCGTCGGCGAGCTTGCGTTCCAGTTTCTGGACGCGTGCGACGAGCGCAGCGATGTCGGCAGCGCCCACCTGTTCCGACGTCAACTGCACGGTGGCGACGTCGAGCAGCACCCGTGGATCGGGGGCTTGGCGCATCTCGGTCAGCGCCTCCCCGAGCGTCTCGATGCCGCGCACCAGGCCGGCAGCACCGAGGCGCTGCGCCAGGTCCGTGAGCGCGTCGATCCTCTGCGACGGCAACTGCACGAGGTCCGGCGCCATGAGCGCCAGGAATCCGTTGCGCAGGAAGCCGATCAGTTCCTCGGTCACGGTGCGCGGATCGCGGCCGCGACTGATGGCGTGGGCGACCATCTTGAGTGCCCGGCCGGGGTCGTGGTCGATCATCGACTCGACGAAGTCGTCGAGCGCAATGACCTCGGCTGCGCCACCGCCCGAGTTCGACGCCAACTCCAGGAAGGACAGCGTGTCACGCGGTGACCCGGCACCCTGGGCCACGACCTGCTCGATCGCCTCGTCGGTCACCGTCAGCCCGGCATCCTCGGCCACCCACCGGACGTGCTGTTCGAGTGTGTCGGGCGCCAGCAGGTGGAACTGGAGGTGTTGCGTGCGGCTGCGGATCGTGTCCGACATCTTCTGCGGGTCGGTGGTGGCGAGCACGAACACCACGTGCGGCGGCGGTTCCTCGAGCGTCTTCAGCAGCGCCGCTTCGGCGCCCTTCGACAGCATGTGGACCTCGTCGAGGATGTACACCTTGTGGCGACCCGGCGTGCCGAGCGATGCCTTCTCGATCAGGTCGCGCATCGCGTCGACACCGTTGTTCGAGGCGGCGTCGAGTTCGTGGACGTCGTAGCTCGTACCGGCCTCGACCGACAGGCACGAGTCGCACTCGCAGCACGGCTCCCCGTCGACGGGGTCCTGACAGTTCAGGACCTTGGCCATGATCCGTGCCGTGGTGGTCTTGCCGGTCCCTCGCGGGCCGGAGAACAGGTACGCCTGACCTTCGCGACCTTCGGCGACCGAGGTGCGCAAGGCCCGCACGATGTGGTCCTGACCCTTCAGTTCCGAGAATCGGCGGGGCCGGTAGCGGCGGTACAGCGACTTGGTGGCCATCGCCCGTCACCCTACCCAGCGCTCGCGACGCGGCGAGCCGACCGGGCAGCGCCGGTGAATCGGCATAGATTTCGCATCGATGGCCCGAATCGACAGAGCTCCGCGCCGCCGAACCCACCACCGATCCCTCCGTGGAGGCACGGCGGAGTCCGGGTGTCGGGCGGGCGGAAGGACCGTCGCAGCTGCGTCGATCGTCGTGGTGATCGCCATCGCCGCCGTCGGCTGCTCGACCACGTCCGACACCGGAGAGGCGGGCCGGGACGAGGACGGCGCTCCCGCACTCGACGCCAACTTCTACCCGGCTGCCGTGAGCCGGGTCTGCGCAGCGACCGACGAACGACTCGCTGGTCTCCCCTCTCCCGGGGACGGGATCTCCGAAGCCGACTGGGCAGCCGAAGTGGGAATGGCGTTGGACGCCGAAGCCGATTCGCTGGGCGACGTCGGCACGATCAGCGCCGTGCGCGAGGACCACCGCACCTTCGTCACCAACACCCGCGACCAGGCCGCCCAGTGGAGCGCCCTGTCCGGGGCGATCGCGGCCGGCGACGCAACAGGGATCGATGCCGCCCGGACCGAAATCCTCGAATTGTCCGGCGGGCGCATCGAACTCGCCGCCGAACTCGGCATCGGTGGCTGTCGCGAGCGGACGTTCGGATGACGCTCCGGCTCCGCACCATCGGGTCGGCCGATGAGACCGATCACACCGGGTGCAGGACCACCACCACTATCCTCGGCGCATCGTGATCCCACCTCTGTTCCCACTCGGCCCGAGCGCCGCGTCCGGCGCCGGTCGACGATCGATCGTCCGCGTCCTGCTCGCTGCAGTCGTGTCCGTGATCGTCCTGCTGGGGCTGGCGCCAGGCTCGGTGGCAGGGTCGCCCGCCGCGGAGAACACCGTCGTCAGTTCGTCGCCCGACAACGGCGGATCGATCGGGACGTCGCCGGATGCGATCATCATCGTCTTCGCCGACGAGCTCGGAGCCAGCAACTCGATCTCGGTCACGTGCGACGGCGAACCCGTGACGCTCGCCGCCGGAGCAGAAGTCGTCGACGACACGACGCTCGAGGTGGAGGTCGGCACGCCGTTGCCGCAGGGCACCTGCGTCGCCAGTTGGGCCGTGACCGGCATCGAGGACCAACCCAACGGCAACGGAAACCTCACCTTCATCATCGAGAACGACACGGTCACCACCGACCCCTCCTCCGACGGTGCGGCCGCCGACAGCGGCACGACGGGCGACGCTGCCACCACTGACGCAGCGGCCACCCCCGACACCGCCACCATCCCCGCACCGACCGTCTCTGCCGACGGCACGCCGATCGCCACGGCCGCCGCCGACCCGGTCGTGGTCGACCTCTCCGTCGCCGGGAGCGGCAACGCGGCCGTGTGGCTCGGCCGGCTCATCTCCACGCTCGGCATCGCCACCCTGTTCGGTTCGCTTCTGGTGATCACCGCTGCCTGGCCGGAAGGCGTGGAGTACCTGGTCACCATCAAGTTCCTGCGTGCGGTGTGGGTCGTGGCGATGATCGGCACGCTGCTCTACGTCGCCTTCGCATCCGCGGCGGTCACACCCGACGGCGGTGGAGGCCCGTTCAGTCCGGGCACCTGGACCGATCTGCTCGACGCAGGGTGGGCCGGGCGTCTGACGCTGTTGCGTCTCGTGCTGCTGATCGCCTCGGCGTGGGCTGCGTTCCGACCGGACCGGGCGATCGACCCGACCACGCAGCTCGCTGCACTCGGCATCCCCGGCCTCGCCGCGGCGACGCTCGGCATCTCGCGCACCGTCGGCGACCTCGCGGCGCTCGGCGTGCTGATGGGCGTGCTCCACGCTCTCGCCATGTCGGTCTGGGTCGGAGGCGTGATCCTCCTCGCTCGTGTCGTGCTCGCGGGCCCGGGCGACGAGGACCTGATCCACGCCGTGCGCGGGTTCGGGCGGATCTCCACGCCCGCAATCGTCGTCACCATCGTCACCGGCCTCGTCCAGATGTTCCGCCTCGACGGCGGCGAACTGTTCCAGTCCGGCCACGGGCGCGTCGTGGTGTTGAAGACCGTGGTGGTGGCGGTGATGATCTTCGTGGCGTTCTCCGCCCGCCAGTTCGTTGCGCAGCGTCTCAACCGGGCCCAACAGATGAGCGTCGCCCTGTCGACGCGCCTCCGTCGGGCGTTCGGCGCCGAGGCGGCCATCGGCATCGTCGCTCTGGTCCTCAGCGCCTGGCTGCTGGCGTTCACGCCACCGAACGTCGATGCGGTGGCACGCGTCGGCTACGAGGTCAGCCAGACACACACCGACGTGGGCGGGATCATCGAAGTGGAGGTCAGCTTCACCGATGACATGGTGGGCACCGTCGGCATGCAGGTCGAAGTAAAGGCGCCGGCGGAGGGCCTGACCGGGCTCGACATCGTGCTGACCGCACCCGACAATCCCACGCTCGTCGGCTACCGCCAGTCGATCCCGATCACCGGTCCCGGCTTCGCAGTGCGGGACGAGGCTGTCGGGTTCCCCCTCACCGTGGCCGGTGACTGGGTCGTCACGGTCGAGGCGAACACGACGAGCGGCGCTGTCGTGAGCACACCACAGATCTTCCGGGTGCTCGATGCCGACGGCGCTGCCGTGGAGACCGTCGTGACGGCGCCGGCGGTGAGCATCGTCGAGGTCCCCGTGACCGAGACCCCCACCACCGAAGGCTGACCGGCAGACCCGACCAGTCGTCGGTGGATCAGTCGTCGGTGAAGAGGTCGGCGAACCGCACCGGCTCGGCCACGTCGAGTTGATCGATTCGGCAGTCGGCCGGCGTCAGGTCGGGGCGCCACTGCACGAACGACACGCCGTGTCGGAAGCGACCGCCTTCGAGCTGCCCGAACGTCACCTCGGCCACGAGCCCGGCGTCCGCAGTGGTGGCGAGCGGCACGAACGACGTGTCCTTGCCCATGTTCCACCGGCTGCCACCTGCGGCACGGTCGGTCGCCGACGTCGACTCGCCGGCATCGACCTTCGCCTTGCGGTCGTCCTGCCAGGCCATCCAGTCACTCCACGGGTGCTGCTGGTACGCGTCGCCGCCGGCGGCATCGACGGTGTGCGGTGCGAGTTCGTCGAGCAGTTCGGCGCGACGCTTCACCGAGAACGATGCGGCCACGCCGACCGAGCGCAGGTCGTCGTCGGCGCCGTCGAAGAGCGCACACATCAGCGACCCGACACCGTTGCCGTCCTTGTGGACGCGGTATCCCGGCACGACGACCACGCCGGTTCGCTGGTGTTTGACCTTGATCAGCGACCGCTTCTTCGGTTCGTAGGTGCCGTCGAGCGGCTTGGCGATGATCCCGTCGAGGCCCGCTCCCTCGAACGTGGAGAACCACTCCTCCGCTCGGGCCCGATCAGTCGAGGCCGGGGTGACCCGCACGCGTTCGTTCGTGCTGACGATCTCGACGAGGCGGGCACGCCGATCACGCATCGTGAGCTCCATCAACGACTCGTCATCGACCGCCAGCACGTCGAAGGCGACGAACTCCGACGGCGTCTCGGCCGCCAACCGGTTGATCCGGGACTCGGCCGGGTGGATCCGCTGGAGCAGAGCGTCGAAGTCGAGCCCGCGTCCTTCGCCGTCGGGGACGACGATCTCGCCGTCGACGACGCAGCGTTCGGGCAGGGCGCTCAGCAGGGGATCGAGCAGTTCCGGGAAGTACCGGCCGAGTGGCTTGAGCTTGCGGGAGAACAGCTCGATCCGGTCACTGTCGCGGAACACGATGCAGCGGAATCCGTCCCACTTCGGCTCGAACAGCCATCCCCCGTCCGCGCCGGGATCTGCATCGGGATCGGGATCGGGATTCGGGATGGTTCGGGCCAACTTGGCCAGCATCGGCTCCACCGGCGGCTGGATCGGCAGGTTCCACGGCGCATCGTCCACGTCACCAGTCTGCCCGACCCGCCCCGCCCCGACCCGACGTCGGCGAGTCCGTCGCGGCCCGAGGGGTCGCGCCCGGTGGACGGAGCGGTTGGAGCGGTCGACCGGAACGCCCTCCACGACGGATTCTGTGGCCGATTCGTCTCGGCTTCCGGGACGAATCGGCCACAGAACGATCGTTTATGACGAAGACGACGATCGACGTCCTCGGCGAAAGGCGCTCGGAACCGGGCGACGGGCTAGCTTCGTCGGCGTGAGTATGGACGAGAAGATCAACGACCTCGCCGACCGGCGTGAGCAGGCGCTGCACGCCGGTTCCCAGCGCTCGGTCGAACGCCAGCACGAGAAGGGCAAGATGCTCGCTCGGGAGCGTCTCGACTACTTCCTCGACGACGGCTCGTTCCACGAACTCGACCTGCTCGCCCGCCACCGCGCCCACACCTCGGGCCTCGAGGACCGCCCCTACACCGACGGCGTGGTCACCGGCTGGGGTACCGTCGAGGGCCGCAAGGTGTTCGTGTTCTCCCAGGACTTCACCGTGTTCGGCGGTGCACTCGGCGAGGTGTTCGCCGAGAAGATCCACAAGATGATGGACCTCGCAGCCAAGGTCGGTGCGCCGGTCATCGGCCTCAACGACGGTGCTGGCGCGCGCATCCAGGAGGGCGTCGTCAGCCTCGCCTCGTACGGCGGCATCTTCCGCCGCAACGTGCAGGCATCCGGCGTCGTGCCGCAGATCTCGGTGATCCTCGGCCCGTGCGCCGGTGGCGCCGTCTACTCCCCTGCCATGACCGACTTCATCTTCATGGTCCGCGAGACCAGCCACATGTTCATCACCGGGCCCGACGTGGTGAAGACCGTCACCGGCGAGGACGTCACGCTCGAAGAACTCGGCGGCGCGATGAGCCATGCGTCGAAGTCGGGCGTGGCCACGTTCGTGTCGGCCGACGAGAAGTCGTGCCTCGACGATGTCCGATTCCTGCTCGGCTTCCTGCCGTCGAACAACATGGAGGAACCACCCGTCGAGGACCTTGGCGACGATCCCGACCGAGAGTGCCCCGAACTGCGCACGATCCTGCCCGACTCGTCGAACCTGCCCTACGACATGATCGAGGTCATCGCTCACTGCGTGGACAACGGCGAGTTCTTCGAGTACTTCCCGCACTGGGCGAAGTCGATCGTGTGCGGCTTCGCCCGCATCGACGGCAAGCCGGTCGGCGTCGTGGGCAACCAGCCCAAGATCCTCGCCGGCGTACTCGACATCGAGTCCGCCGAGAAGGCCGCCCGCTGCGTGCGCACGTGCGACTCGTTCAACATCCCGCTGATCACGTTCGTCGACGTCCCCGGCTTCCTCCCGGGCGTCGACCAGGAGTACGGCGGCATCATCCGCCACGGCGCCAAGCTGCTCTACGCCTACTGCGAAGCGACGGTGCCGCGCATCTCGATCATCACCCGCAAGGCCTACGGCGGCGCCTACGTGGTGATGGACTCCAAGTCGATCGGCTCCGACCTCGCGTTTGCCTGGCCGTCGGCCGAACTGGCCGTGATGGGCCCCCAGGGCGCGGTCGAGATCGTGTACCGCCGCGAACTGCAGCAGGCCGCCGACCCCGTTGTGCGGCGCGCCGAGTTGGTCGCCGACTACACCGAGAAGTACGCCAACCCCTACGCCGCAGCGGAGCGGGGCTACATCGACGACGTGATCGACCCGGCCGACACCCGCAGGAAGCTCGTCGCCGGGCTGCGGATGCTGAGCACGAAGCGCGAAGACCTGCCCAAGCGCAAGCACGGCAACGTCCCACTCTGAATCGGGCGCCAGGAACGACCGGGATCGGGCGGGCCACCGTGCAAGGATGTGAGCGATGAGTTCGGACTTCGTCACGCCGCCCGAACCAACGCCGCCACCACCACCACTTCCCGCAGTGGATGTCGCGCCGCCGGCGAACATCCCGGCCGCACCGGGGACACCATCGACGTCACCGGCACCGCCGCCACCCCCGCCACCCCCGCCACCGATGTCGGCCGCGATGTCGAGCCAACTCCTCCCGCAACCGCCGCCCTTCGCGTCACCCGCACCGGGCAACTCGACGGCGACCCCTCGGCCCCAGGCTCCTGCTGCGATGTCGCCGAGTCCCCCGCCGCCGGGTCCTCCACCGCCGCCTCCCCCATCGCTGCCACCCGGAGCGACGCCGGTGGCTCCTCCTGTTGCGGCTCCGGCGCCGCCGAGCGCGCCTCCGCCGCCACCCGCGCCACGTCCGGTGGGCCCCGACGGGGCCACGGCGTCAACCGCCCCCGCAGTGGTGCCCGATTCCGTCGTGGAGCCGGCCGCATCGACCCCGTCGACTTCGATCTCGACATCGTCGGGACACGACGCCGACCTCGATGACATCCTCGCCCGAATGGGCGAGGAGAACTGGGAAACCGACGAGTCGACCGCCTCACGGACCTCGCCATCCCAGTCGACTGGGCCGCAGTCCATTCGTCCTTCATCCACGGCGTCGTCACCCGGCACGTCGACTCCTCCATCGACATCGAGCAATCCCACCGTCGGTGCGCGACTGACCGATCCGCGCGACCTGGCGCGGCCGTCGTCGGCGTCGGGCATCGTCGTGGAGGTCGGCTCGGGGGTCGGGTTCGACCCGACGTTCGCGACCTTCGGTCAACGCGCGATCGGCGCGATCATCGACACCGTCGTCGTCAACCTCGCGATTCTCCCCGGATTGGTTCTGCTGCGTCTCACGCACGGCGCCGGAATCGCGCTCCTCGCACTGTTGCTCATGATCGCCGGCTTCACCGCGGTCGTCGTGCTCGCCGCGAGATCCATCGCCTCCAGCGGGAAGTGGATCGGCAACCGGGTCACCGGCACCACCGTGGTCGACGGGATCAACGGATCGTTCGTCGACCCGGGGCGAGCCGGGTTCAGAATGATCGGCCGACACGTCCTGTCACCCATCCTGCTGCTCGGCTACGTCGTCGCCTTCTTCGACGGGCAGCGTCGGACCTTCCACGATCGACTCGCCGGCACCGTGGTGATCCGGCGTTCGCGTGAGGTGTGGAACGCCGACGACTCGTGAACAGCCGACCGGGCGTGATCCACGGCGACTTCCGGGCGCCGGGGCCTGACGGGTACGCTCGAATCGTGTCGCTCGAAGCTCTGCCGCCGCCGACCGGGACCTCGGTGTCGCCGACTCCCTCCGACGAGGAAGCGGTGGCGATCATGGCGGCGATGGAAGCACTGTGGCCCCGGCCGGTCGTTCTCGGACCCGCCAGGGAGGCGCCGCCTTCACGAACATGGCGATTCTCGGGCCGCTGGTGGAGCGTGCCACTGACCGCACGCCGCGAGCGCCCCTACCGGTGACGGCGACCGGTGTGAGCGATCCCGTGAACGGGCGCCCCGACGAATGCAGTCCGATGAAGCCGGTCCGATGAAGATGATCGACGTCACGACTGTCACCGACTCGGGTGCCGTCGTCCATGTCACGCCCGATGCCGATGGCGCGCCCGTCGTCGTCCACCGCATCGACGGTCTCGAACCCGACTCCGAGACCGTCGTCGAGGTGCCCGATCCGACCGACCCCGCGGTGGTCCGTGAACTGGCGATCTGCACACTGGCGCGGCCGAGCGGCGATCTGCGTTGCGTGTTCACCACGGTGAACGACGTCCACTTCGGCGAATTGAGCGCCGGTCAGATCGACGATCTCGAGCAGGGTCCGATCCGTCGGACTCTCCCCGGAGCAGAGCCCTATCCCGAGGTGATGAACCGGTCGGCGGTCGCCGAGATGTCGGCGATCGACCCCGCCGCGGTGATCGTCAAGGGCGACCTCTCACTCGACGGCACCGGCGAGGAGTGGGCGGCGTTCGAGAACTGCTACCGCGAACCGTTCGGCGATCGCCTTCACGTCGTGCGCGGCAACCACGACAGCTACCGCCATCAGGAGGCCTACGCCGGCGACCAGCGGATCGATCTGCCCGGCATCACCATCGCACTGCTCGACACCGCCATCCCCGGGGCGACCACCGGCAACATCACGACGGAGCAGGTCGACTGGCTCGACGCTCTCGCGGCGGAGGCCACGAAGCCCGTGATCGCGATGGGCCACCATCAGCAGTGGATCGCCGGAACGAGCGCCGACCCCAGCGAGTCCAAGCGCAGCGACGACTACTTCGGTCTGCACCCCGATGCGAGCGATCGACTCGACGAGGTCTGCGCACGACGAACGTCGATCGTCGGATACGCCGCCGGCCACACCCACCGGCACCGGGTCCGCACCATGACCATGTCGGGGGCTCCGAGCATCGAGGTCGGATGCACCAAGGACTTCCCGGGAACGTGGGCCGAGTACCGCGTGTTCGACGGTGGGGTCATGCAGGTCGTCCACCGCATGTCGTCACCCGAAGCGCTCGCCTGGAGCGAACCGTGTCGGGCGCTGTACTCCGACTTCGGCGTCGACTACGGGTCCTACGCTCTCGGCGCGCTGACCGACCGCTGCTTCGTCATCCCGCTGCGCTGAACCGCAGGGCGGCGATCCGTCCACGCTGCGCACCCACTGCGTGTCGGGAACTCGATCCGGTCGCCGGCCGTCGGCATGCGGGCTGCGGCCAGCGGGCTGCGACCGTGCACGCGGGTGTCCGGAGGCGACTGCAAGTATCGTCTGGCGGTCATGATGCGTCGTTGGACACCGGTGCTGCTCGCGACGGGCCTCGTCGTCGCATCGTGCGGAAGCGGTGGCGACGACACGACGCTGGTGCTCGCCGCCTCGTCGCTCACCGATGCGTTCCAGGAGATGGAGACGGCGTTCGAGGCGGCCAATCCCGACATCGACATCGAAGTCGCGTTCGCCGGCAGCAGTTCGCTGCGACTCCAGATCGACCAGGGCGCGCCCGCCGACGTGGTCGCCGTCGCGAACGAACAGGTGATGACCGAACTCGCGGGCGAGGGCCACGTCGAGGTCCCCACGGACTTCGCGACCAACCAACTCGTGATCGCAGCCTCGGTCGATGCGACGGCCGACGTGACCGGCCCTCAGAGCCTGGCCGACCCTGACCTGCTCATTGGGCTGTGTGCGGTCCAGGTGCCGTGCGGACAGTACGCAGTCGACGCGCTGGCGCTCGCCGGCGTCGAGGCGAGCGTCGACACCTACGAGGACGACGTCCGCTCGCTGACGACGAAGCTGGCGCTCGGTGAACTCGACGCGGGCGTCGTGTACGCCACCGACGTGGCGTCGCGGCCCGGCGACATCGTCGTGGTCGCGCCGCTCGAGGGGGCCGACGTCCGCTATCCGATCGCGCCGCTCACCGATGCGCCGAACGCCGACGAGGCCGCGGCGTTCGTCGCGTTCGTGCTCTCCGCCGAGGGCCAGTCGATTCTGGAGGCGGCGGGGTTCGGCCCACCGTGACCACCCCCCGGCGCCGCCCCCCGGCCGTGCTCGTGGGGCTCGGAGCGGTCGGCGCAACTCTGTTCCTGTTGCCACTGGTGGGACTGCTCGGCGTCACGCCGTGGTCGCGTCTCGGTGAACTGGCGACCGACGACGTGGTGCTCGATGCGCTCCGGCTGTCCCTGATCACCTCACTCTCCGCCGCTGCGCTCGCGACGGTGCTGGGGGTGCCGCTGGCCTGGGTGCTGAGTCGGGTCTCCTTCCCGGGGCGTGGCCTCCTGCGGGCGATCGTCACCCTGCCGATGGTCCTGCCGCCGGTCGTCGGTGGAGCCGCACTACTCTTCGCGCTCGGGCGCCGCGGGGTGCTCGGCGAGCCGCTCGCCGACGCGACCGGCCTGGTCCTCCCGTTCTCCACGTGGGGTGTGATCATCGCCAACACCTTCGTGGCGATGCCGTTCCTCGTGATCACGGTCGAGGGTGCGCTGTCGTCGGTCGACCACCGCCGGGAGCACGCCGCCGCCGTGCTCGGCGCTGCGCCGGTCACCGTGTTCCGCCGGGTGACCCTCCCGATGATCGGGCCGTCGCTGCGCGCGGGGATCGTGCTCGCCTGGGCGCGGGCGCTGGGCGAGTTCGGCGCCACGATCACGTTCGCGGGCAACCTGCAGGGCCGGACCCAGACGTTGCCGCTCGCCGTGTTCGTGTCGCTGGAGGCCGATCGTGACGCGGCGATCGCGATCAGCCTGCTGATGGTGGTGCTGTCGGTCAGTGTCCTGACCGCGCTGCGCGGGCGCTGGTGGACCGGAGGGGTCGGGCGATGAATGCACTGGACGCACGCATCGTGCGGCGCATCGGCGGCCTCGACCTCGACGTGTCGATCCGGATCGAGCCGGGGCAGACCGTTGCGCTGCTCGGGCCGAACGGTGCGGGCAAGTCGACGACGGTGGATGCACTCAGCGGCGCCGACTTCGACGGCGAGACCGTCGGGACCGAGATCGTGCTCGGCACACGCACGCTCGATGCCCCCGACCGATTCGTCCGACCGGAACGGCGGCGGATCGGTGTGGTGTTCCAGGACGCGCTGCTCTTCGAGCACCTGTCCGTGGTCGACAACATCGCGTTCCCGGTTCGGTCCGGCGGCGCGTCGAAGCGATCGTCGCGGGCCGCAGCGCACTCGTGGTTGGAGCGACTCGATCTGGTCTCCTTGGCCGATCGGCGTCCCGCTGACCTCTCCGGTGGCGAAGCCCAGCGCGTCGCAATCGCACGTGCACTCGCCGCGGAGCCGGAGATGCTGCTCCTGGACGAGCCGCTGTCGGCGCTCGACGTGTCGTCGCGTTCGGAGGTGCGCCGGATGCTGCGGACGCATCTCGACGCGTTCCACGGTCCACGCCTCCTGGTGACCCACGATCCGTCCGATGCGTTCCTGCTGGCCGACCGCCTGTACGTGCTCGAGGCCGGTCGGATCACCCAGTCCGGTTCACCCGACGACATCCGACGGGCGCCCGCAACGCCCTACGTCGCCGCACTCGCCGGCACGAACCTGTTCGCAGGTCGCGCCGAGACGGGCTCGGTCCTGATGATCGACCACGACCACACCCTCACGATCGCCGACACCACTCTGGACGGGGACGTGCTCGTCACCATCCATCCGACAGCGATCTCGCTGCACCCCGCACGACCGAGTGGAAGTCAGCGCAACGTGTGGCAGACCACGGTCGACCTGATCGAGCCGCTCGGAGACACCGTGCGGGTCACCCTCTCGGCTCCGATGCCGATGGCCGTCGACGTCACGCCTGGCGCGGTCGCCGCTCTCGGCCTCTCTCCCGGCTCTGCGGTGTGGGCCGCCGTGAAGGCCACGGAGATCAACGCGACTCGGGCATGACCTCGCGCCGCTCACTCGAGGTGGCAGGGGGTCCCATCCGAGGCAACCTGTTCACTGGCCGCCGGGTGCGACCCGGATCCGTCGACCGTCAGGCGAGTGCGTCGAGCGTCGCCCATTCGTCGTCGGTGACGGCGTCGACGAGGTGCGCCGACGACACGTTGTCGACGAGGTGCGACATGGTCTTGGTTCCCGGGATCGGAACCATGGTCGGGGACCGGTGGAGAAGCCAGGCGAGCGCCACGCCGTGTCGCGTCGCTGCGTGTGCATCGGCGACGGCGTCGAGCACCTCGACGGCATCACCCAGATCGTCGGAGCCGAGCGGGAACCAGGGGATGAACGCGATGCCGTCCGCTGCACACGCGTCCACCACGTCGGACCACTCGCGGTCGCCGACGTTGAACCTGTTCTGGACGGCGGCCACGTCGCAGAGTTGCTGGACCTGACGCAACTCGTCGACGGTCACCTCGGAGATGCCGATCATGTCGATCTTGCCTTCGTCGCGCAGTTCCAGCATCGTCCCGATCGACTCGGCCACCGGCACGTCGGGGTCGATGCGGTGCAACTGGTACAGCGGGATCCGGTCGAGCTTCAAGCGTTCGAGGCTTCCTTCGCACGCGAGCCGGATGTGTTCGGGGCGACCGTCGGGCTGCCAGTCGCCGGGTCCGGGACGCACCAGGCCGGCCTTGGTGGCGATGATCACGTCGTCGGCGTACGGGGCGAGCGCCTCGCCGATCAGGGTCTCGCTCACGTCGGGGCCGTACGAGTCGGCCGTGTCGAAGAAGTTGACACCCATCTCGACGGCAGCTCTCAGGACGGCGATGGCACCCTCGCGATCGTCGGGAACACCCCACACGCCTTCGCCGGTCAACTGCATCGCGCCGTAGCCGAGGCGGCGGATCGAGGTGGTGCCCCCGAGTTCGAACGTCGTGGTGTCGTGGATCCGGATGTCGGGCGTTTCGGTCGTCATCCTGGCGGACTACCCGCCACCGACCCCCGGAAACGGCTGCGTGCCGCATGCCACGTGACGAACCGGTCGTGTCGCTCGGTCGCCACCGGCCCATCAGACCTCGGATTCGCAAGGGTCCGCGAACTCTGGAGTACCCCCACGTCAAGATGGGTGACATGTTGCTCGCCGTCCTGTTCCTCGTCGCCGTCCTGGCGCTCGTCGTGGCCGCCGCGGTCGCATTCGTTTTCGCCACCCGCCGGGCGGACCACCAGCACACGCTGTCCACCGAGCGGGCAGTGGCGGAACGCGCCGAGAATCTCGCCGCCACCCACGAATCCGTCCAGGCCGCTGTCGATGCAGCGGTCACCCGGGCGGTCACCGAGGCCCGCCTTCACGCCAGCGCCGAACGCGATGCTGCGGTGTCCGCTGCGCTGCAACAGGCCGCCACGCTCCAGCGCGAGCAGTTCGACGCCACCATGGAGCGCCAGGAGGCGCAGCTGGCGTCCACCACCAGCCAGGTCAAGCAGCAGCTCGACACGACCACGGCACACATGCGTGAGCAGTTGGCGGGCACCAGCGCGCAGCTCAAGGAGCAGACCTCGGCCGATCTCGGAGCGAAGAAGGACGTCATCGACAGTCGGCTCGACCAGGTGCACGCCGAGATGCGCAGCGAGTTGGCCAAGGTGTCCGAGATGCTCGCCACGCTCGGGGAAACGAATGCCCGCCGTTTCGGCGAGGTCGATTCGTCGCTCAAAGCGCACATGGAGATCGCCAACACCCTGTCGGAGTCCACGCAGGCCCTGAAGTCGGCGCTGGCCAACCCCCAGGCGCGAGGCCAGTGGGGTGAGCGCATGGCCGAGGACGTGCTTCGTCTCGCCGGGTTCGTCGAACACGTCAACTACACCAAGCAGACCCAGATCGACGGCGGTTCGGGTCGGCCCGACTACACGTTCAACATGCCCAAGGGCCAGACCCTGTTCATGGACGTCAAGTTCCCCATGGCCGCGTACCTCCGGTATCTCGAAGCCGGCACCGACGCCGAACGCGACGCTCACCTCAAGCGCTTCCTCCAGGACGTGCGCGCCCGGGTCAAGGAACTGGCCAAGCGCGAGTACGCCGTCGAGGGTGGCGGGTCGATGCTGGACAACGTCCTGCTGTTCATCCCGAACGAGCAGTTGAGCGGATTCATCCACGAGCACGACCCGTCACTGATCGAAGACGCGATGGGCCAGCAGATCGTGATGTGCTCACCGATGACGCTGTTCGCGTTCCTCGGCGTCATCCGCCAGGCCCACGACAACTTCACGATCGAACGCACCAGCGACGAGATCCTGTCGCTGATCGGCAAGTTCGGCACGCAGTGGACGAAGTACGCCGACCAGATGGAGAAGATCAAGCGTCGTTTCGAAGGCGTCGAGAAGGACTTCGAGGTGTTGACCGGCACGCGCAAGCGCCAGCTGGAGCGACCGCTGCGTGACCTCGAGGCCATCCGCCTGCAGCGCGGTCTTCCGGTCGACGGCGAATTGTTCGCCCTCGACGCAGACGAAGAAGACGAAACGCCACCGTCCGGCAACGTCCGTCACCTCGGCGGCGGCTCCGGCGCCTGATCCCGACGGTCCCGTACGTTCCCGTGGCAGGCTGACGACGTGTCCCAGCCCGCTTTCGAGTTCGACGATCCTCCCGTCGACGAACCCGGCGACCTGACCTTCACCGTCGGCGAACTGGCCGACGCGATCGACGAGCGACTGCGCAGTGGGTTCCGCGACGGCGTCTGGGTACGCGGCGAGATCAACGGGCTCAAGCGCAGCGGCCAACACATCTACTTCGCACTCGTCGAAAAGGACCGCCGCTCGGAGGCGAAGCTCGACGTCAAGTTGTTCGCCAACAAACTGGCCCGGCTCACACCGAAGCTGCGCTCCAACCGGCTCGACCTGCGCGACGGCATGAAGGTCAGGATCCACGGGCAGCTCGACTTCTACAAGCAGCGCGGTGCACTCAGCATCGTCATGGACGACATCGACCCCCGCTACACGCTCGGTGAGATCGCACAGTCGCGTGAAGAGATCCTGAAACGGCTCATCGCCAGCGGACTCACGGGCGCCAACAAGCGCCACGTGCTGTCACCCATCCCTCTGCGGATCGGCGTCGCTGCGAGCGTCGAATCGGCCGGGTTCGCCGATTTCCACAGCGAACTCGCCAACAGCGGATTCGGATTCCGGCTCGTCGTCGCCGACACGCGAGTGCAGGGTGACGGCGCCGACCGGATGGTGGCCGGCTCGATCGGCACGCTCGCCCGCGGGGCGCGCAAGGGTGTGCTCGACGCGATCGTCGTCATCCGTGGCGGCGGCGCGAAGAACGAACTCGCCGTCTTCGACAGCGAACGGATCGCCACCACGATCGCCATGGTGCCGTGCCCCGTACTCACGGGCATCGGCCACGAGATCGACCGGACCATCGCGGACGAGGTCGCACACACGGCACTGAAGACGCCGACGGCATGTGCCGGCGAACTGATCGGACGAGTCGCCGCCTACGTCAACGACACCGAGATGGCGTTCGACGCCATCGCCCGACGCGCACTCGCGCTCACCGACGCTGCCGACCACCGCCTCTCCCACACCGCACGCCGACTCGCAGGGCACACCACGACCGCGATCGAACGGGCCGACGAGCGGCTCACGATGAGGCGCGCTCGACTCGAGGCACTCGCTCCGGCCGCACTCACCCGCGCAACCGAACGGCTCGACGCCACGACCGCTCGTGTGCTCGAACGGTCCAGCAGCGCCATCGATCGCGAGTCGGGGCGCCTCGACGTGTTCGCCGCTCGGGCGTCGGCCGTGGATCCGGCGGTGCAGCTCGCACGGGGCTGGTCGATCACCCGCGACGCGGCCGGAGGCATCGTCCGTTCCGCCGCCGACGTCTCGACCGGATCGGCCCTGACCACCGATTTCGTCGACGGGCGGGTCACGAGCACGATCACCGACATCACCGACATCACCACCACCACCGCCACCGCCACCGCCACCGCCACCGAGTCAGCGAACCCCCGAGGAACCCCCGATGACTGACTCCAGCGACACCACCGACGCCGTCCTCGGCTACGCCGATGCGCTGCGCGAACTCGACGGCATCCTGCGCGAACTCGAAGGCTCCGACGTCGACGTCGACCATCTCGGCGAGCGCGTCGCACGCGCATCGGAACTGATCACGGTCTGCCGCGACAAGATCATCAGCGCCGAACTGCAGATCCGCCAGGTCACCGCCGACCTCGACGCCGCCGCCGACCTCGCCCACCAATCGGTGTCAGACACCGATTGACAACCAAACGGTGTGCTGACACCGTTTGGTTGAGACACCGTTTGGTTGACGGCAGCGTCGACGGGGGACGGACTGCGAGCGCTGTGAGTAGCCTCGGCTGCAATGGCCGGAGCTCCCGCATCACTTCGTCGCCTCGCCGAGCGGGTCGATGCTCGGCTCGACGAGTTCCTGGCTGCCGAACGCGACCGCTGGGCGTCGTTCGACCCGGAACTGGCGCAACCGATCGACGAGATCCGGCGTCTCGTGCTGTCTGGCGGCAAGCGCTTGCGTCCCGGTTTCTGCCACTGGGGTTACGTCGGTGCGGGTGGCGGCGACGACGACCAGGTCGACATCGACGCAGGTGCCGCCTTCGAGTTGATGCACGCGTTCGCCCTCTTCCACGACGACGTGATGGACGACGCCGACTCGCGTCGCAACCAGCCCACCACCCACACGGTCGCCGCAGCGGAACACGCAGAGAAGGGCTGGGCCGGCGAATCACGCCGGTTCGGCGAAGGGGTGGCGATCCTCGTGGGAGACCTCGCCTTCGTCTACGCCGACCAGTTGCTCGAAGAGGCCACGCCGCAGGCGGCGAGGATCTGGAACGAGCTGCGGATCGAACTGAACATCGGCCAGTACCTCGACATCCTCGGCGGCGTCAGTCGGACACGTGATGTCGTGCGGTCGGAACGGATCTGCCGGTACAAGTCCGGAAAGTACACGATCGAACGCCCCCTGCACCTCGGCGCCGTACTGGCAGCGCCGGAGCGGATGGACGAGTTGCTCCCACACCTCAGCAACTACGGGCTGCCGCTCGGCGATGCATTCCAGATGCGCGACGACGTGATGGGCGCATTCGGTGACGAAGTTCTCACGGGAAAGCCGGTCGGTGGCGACCTGATCGAAGGCAAGCCCACGCCGCTGCTCGCACGCTCGACGCGACTCGCCACCGACGTTCAGCGCGAGGTGCTCGAACTCGTCGGCGACCCCGACATGTCGCCCGAGACCGTCGCCCGGATCCAGCAAGCGATCGTGGACACCGGCGGCCTCGCCGAACTCGAAGCGCACATCTCGGATCTCACCGAGTCGGCTGTCACATCGCTCGACGCAGCACCGATCACCCAGGTCGCCAAGACTGAGTTGGTGGAACTCGCCGAATTCGTCAGTCAGCGCACCGTCTGATGGAGGGTCGTCGTTCGTCCTCCGGCGAGACTGCGTCGCCCCAGAGCCGAGGGAGCCTCACCGACGATCCGGGCCTCGTTCGTTCGGTGAGTCTGTGTCGCTCCCTGGCCGACCCGAACTCACCGCAACCGGTCTGGAGCCAGTCATGAAGGTCGTCGTCATCGGTGCCGGCCTCGGCGGTCTGTCGGCCGCTGCGCACCTCACCAAGCGAGGCCACGACATCACGATCGTCGAGCGCGAAGCGATCCCCGGCGGACGAGCCGGGATGATTCGCTCCCACGGGTTCAGCCTCGACAACGGCCCGACGGTGTTGACGATGCCCGACCTGTTGGAGGAGGCGTTCATCGCGTGCGGCGCGAACATGGCCGATCACGTCACGATCAAGCCGGTCGACCCGATGTACCGGGCCTGCTACGCCGACGGTTCGACGCTGATGGTCAAGCACGGGCGCGAGGCGATGACCGAGGAGATCGCCCGGTTCGCGAACCAGAAGGAAGCCGACGCATTCGGGCGCTTCTCGGACTGGCTCGAAGGTCTGTACAAGGCCGAGATGCGGTCGTACATCGACACCAACCTCGACTCGCCGCTCGACCTGATCAAACCGTGGCGTGACGGACTGGCCATCTTGAGGATGGGCGGATTCGGCAAGCTCGACAAGAAGGTGGCCTCGTTCTTCGACGACCAGCGACTCCAGCAGATCTTCAGCTTCCAGTCGATGTACGCCGGGCTCGCACCGTACGAGGCGCTGGCGATCTACGCCGTCATCACGTACATGGATTCCGTGGAGGGGGTCTTCGTCCCCGAGGGCGGCATGCACCAGATGGCCGCCGGACTCGCCGAAGCAGTCGAGAAGGCCGGGGTCACGATCCGCTACTCGTCGCCGGTCAGCCACATCGTGCGCCACTCGAACGG
>JBBSOH010000008.1:0-31403 GCA_038259945.1 Acidimicrobiales bacterium | reverse complement strand
TCCACCCGAGATCGTCACCGGCGACGCGGTGACGACGATCCGATCCACGATCGACCGGATTCCTGTGGATCAGCACCCGGTGGTCACCTCGTCATGGGTGCTGAACTACCTGGTCCCGGAATCTCGTCGGGCCTTTCTCGACGAACTCGACGCCATCGGTGCGGGGCGGGACATCAGCTGGATCTTCGCCGAGTCTCCGGCGCTCACGCCCGAACTGCCGCACGCTGCAGACCTGATCGGCGAGCACACGACAGCGCTGGTGCTGGTGCGGTGGCGCAACGGCGAGCAACGCGTCGAACACCTGGCAACGTGCCACCCGCACGGGTACTGGCTCCACTGGCGCTGAGGTCACTCCGGATCGGTACCGTCGAACGCCATGACGTGCTTCGATGCGGTGTCCGACCTGACGACCATCACACTCGACGAGATCGACGACGGGATCGCGCTCGTCACGCTCGATCGGCCCGATCGCCTGAATGCGATCACGTCGACGATGATCGACGAGCTCGACCGAGTCGTCACGGCGGTCGACCTCGATCCGGACCTTCGTGCGGTCGTGCTGACCGGTGCCGGCCGCGGCTTCTGCGCCGGACTGGACCTGATGGAGCAGGGAACGGCGCCCGGAGCGCACGGCGTTCGGCCGGTCGTGGCGGGATTCATGTGGCAGGACCACCTGGCCACTCTGCACGAACGCATCCACCGCTCTCGCAAGCCCTGGATCGCAGCGGTGAACGGGCCGTGCGTCGGCGGGGGCTTCGCGATGGCGCTTGCATGCGACATCCGCACCGCGTCGGTGAGCGCCACCTTCGGTGCGGTGTTCATGAAGATCGGCGTGTCGAACTGCGACATGGGCACCAGCTACTTCCTCCCCCGCCTCGTCGGGGCCTCCCGATCGGCGGAACTGCTGCTCACCGCACGGATCTTCGATTCCGCCGAGGCCGATCGGATCGGCCTGCTGAGCGCACTCGACGACGACCCCGTGGCGCGGGCGGTCGACACCGCCCGTTTGATCCGGTCCAACTCGCCGTTCGCGACGTGGATGACGAAGGAGACCATGTGGCAGACCCTCGACGCGCCCTCCCTGCGTCACGCACTCGACATCGAGAACCGCACACAGATCATGTGCAGCAGCAACGGCGACGTCGCCGAGGCGAAGGCCGCCTTCGCCGAGAAGCGACCCCCGCAGTGGTCCGGCCCCTGACCGCAGTGTGAGCCCTGGACCGCGATTTCGCGGTCGACGACTCACACCGGCGATCGCTGGGCGGACGGCGGCTCGCGGCTGAAGGCCGACGGGTGGTGGCGGGATGTCGGATCAGCCCTCGGGGTCGGCGGCGAGGAGTTCGTCGGTGGCGGCTCGCAGTTCGGCGAACAGCACGTCCCCGAAATTCGCCTCGTAGGCGCCTTCGGGGTTCGCCCGCACCGCCTCGTCGAGACGATGGGCATCGTCACCGACGAGGATGCGCCACTTCCCGGCTCGCACGCCGTCGAGGATCACAGCGGACGCCTGGGCGGCGGTCATCGGTGCCATGTCGTGGAAGAGGCGGTCGGCGACCGAGGCCATCTCGCGTTCCTCCTCGGTGAGGCTTCGAGCCCCGAAGTCCACCGAGTTCTGCACGATGGAGGTCCCGATGTGGCCCGGCATCACGACCGACGCCTTCACGTGTGGAGCGTTGACTGCGAGATCGGTCATCAGCGCTTCGGTGAACCCCTTGACTGCGAACTTCGCCGCCGAGTAGGCGGTGTGAGGCCGGTCGTTGCCGATCGACGCCCAGAAGCCGTTGACGCTCGACGTGTTGACGATGTGGCCCTCCTCGGACGCGACCAGCGCATCGAGGAAGGCGAGCGTGCCGTATCGCACCCCGTGGAAACACACGTCGAAACAGCGATCCCACGATTCGCGGGTGTCGGTGAACAATGAACCGCCGCCGCTCAAACCGGCGTTGTTGAACAGCAGATCGACGTGCTCGGTGTCGTGCGCAGCCAGCGCTTCGTCACGGAACACGAGCATCGCGTCCTCGTCGGACACATCTGCGGTGTGAGAGGAGATGCGGATGTCCGATGCCGGCGCGGCCGCCCGTGCGAGGCGTGCCGTCTCGGCCATGTTCGGCTCCGACACGTCACACATCGAGACGTGGGCGCCCGCGGCTGCGAGTTGGACCACCAGTTCGCGGCCCATCCCGGTACCGCCTCCCGTGACGACGGCGATCTTTCCTGCGAAGTCCTGCATGGCGAGCGACCGTAGATCGCGCGGACACCTCCGACTCAAGCGGAACCACGGTTGTCCGATCCGGGACGGGATCCCAGCGGTTGGCGGTACGGTCGCCGAAATGCCGCTCTCGGTGCGCTCGTCGGCGCTGACCTTCCTCGCCTTCGCGATGCCGGTCTCGATGTTCGGCGTGATGTGGCCCGACGTGCGCGACCGCTTCGGCCAGTCACTCGGCGCGCTGGGAACGGTGTCGCTCGTGTACGGCATCGCCCGGATGTCGACCTCCGGGCTCGGCCGCACCGCGACACGACGATTCGGCATCGGGGCCTCCTTCGTCGTCGCTCTGATCGGTCTCGTGGCCGCCGACCTCCTCGTGGGGTCGGCGACGTCGTGGCCGATGTTCCTCGCCGGCGTTGCGACGATCGGCGTGGTGTCGGGGTTCCTCGACTCGGTCGGCGCCGGCGTCATCGCGACGCTGGGTGACGTCGGCAGCGCAGGGATCATCCACGGCTCGTACGGCATCGGCGCCACGATCGGCCCGCTGGTGGTGGCAGCGGTGCCCGACTGGCGACTGTCGCTCGTCGTCGCCGCGGTCGTCGCCGTTGCTGCGCTCGTGGTCGCGGTGGTCGCTCGTCGCGCGTGGCCGGCGCCGCCCGCTGCTCCGAGTGACACATCGGTCGTCGACGTGGTCGGGGCCCCTCCCGTCCGCCCGACCATCGTGTCGTTGACGATGTTCTTCGCCTTCGTGGCGCTCGAGGTGACGTTCGGGAACTGGCTGTTCACGTACCTCACCGAGGCGCGTTCCATCGGCGACACCGTCGCCGCGATCGGCGTCTCCGGGTTCTGGGGAGGGACGATGATCGGTCGCCTCGCGTTGGTGTCCGAGCGTGTCCGATTGCTCGCCGACCGTGCGGGGATGCCGGTGCTCGCCGTGGCCGGCATCGTGTTCACGCTCCTCACCGCCGTGGCCCCGGGTCCGTCCGTGGTCGTCACGACCTCGCTGGTCGGGCTGTCGCTGTCCGCGATCGTCCCCACCCTGTCCGCCCGAACCGCCGACCGGGTGGGCACCGAACATGCTCAGCAGGTGTCGGGCTGGCAACTGCTGGCTGCGAACCTGGGTGCCATCGTCATCCCGTTCGCAACCGGTGAGATCATCGACGCCAGCAGCGCCCACGCAACGATCGTGGTCGTCCTCGTCGTGTTCGTGATCGGCCTTCCTGCACTGGTGACCGCACGACCCGCCGGGTCGATGCTCAGGAGTCGAACGTCGCTGTGACCGTCTCGACCACGGCGACGTCGGTCGGCCTCGCCAGTGTGAGCGTCGGCGTGCCCCGATCAGTCGGCCGAGCCGCAGCGCCAGACCGCGGCCGACGCGATCCGTCACGGATGCAGTCGCAGAACGCGCAGATCGGTGGCTTCATCGAGCGACCGGCACGCGGAAACGCCACGGCGTGGCCGTTGCCCTCGTGATGCCGATGCGGGGTCCGACGAGAGGATCCTTCGGCGATTCCACTCCGTCGTCGTCGATCGCGACGTCCGACGAGAGGAGATCGACACCGTCGTGCGCCGCACCGATGCCGAGCGCCTGGCACACCTTCCCGGGACCGTTCGCGAGTTCGCGGTCCGGTCGTCGTCGCCTCGCTCGCATCACGTCCAACCCGTCGACCGGCTCCACGGCTCGGATCAACACGGCCTGCCCGCTCCCTGCAGGACCGGTGACGACGTTCGCGCACTGGTGGATGCCGTAGCTGAGGTACACGTAGAGATGACCCGGCGGGCCGAACATCACGGCGTTGCGGGGCGTGCGTCCGCGGAATGTGTGGCTCGCAGGGTCGTCGGGCATGTACGCCTCGGTCTCGACGATCCGCCCCGAGCACGTGACGCCGTCGACGGTGACGACGAGCAACTTGTTCAACAGGTCCGGCCCGACCACGGGAGCGTCGCGCTCGAACCATCGACGCTCCGGTCGGGTCGTCACACCGTCGGCGCCAGCGCACGGATCGACGTCAGTTCCGCGGCAACCATCGCTCGGTAGGACTCGACCTGCTCGGCTCGGGCGTCGGGCCCGGCAGCGCCGCGGGAGGTCCGCATCTTCACCCCGACCCCGGGCGCCACGAGAGCTGCCCCTTCTGTGCCGAGGCGAGGATCTGCGAGGACGAGTTCGGCCAACGAACCCTTGCCGGCCAGGCACGACTGCACGTGGGCTCCGACCACGGCATGGGCCTCACGGAACGGCATGCCGTTTCGCACCAGGTATTCAGCGAGGTCCGTGGCCGCCATGGTCTCCTCGTCGGCAGCCGCCTGCATCACCTCGACGTTGAACGTCGCTGTGGCGATCATTCCCGTCAGCGCGGCTACGGCGAGCGTCACCTGCTCCACCGAGTCGAACAAGGGCTCCTTGTCCTCTTGGAGATCCCGGTTGTACGCCATCGGCAGGCCCTTGAGGGTGGCGAGCAGGCCGGTGAGGTTGCCGATCAGGCGACCGCTCTTGCCACGGGCCAACTCCGCGATGTCGGGGTTCTTCTTCTGCGGCAGCATCGACGAACCGGTCGCATATCCATCGTCGAGACGGACGAAACCGAACTCGCCCGAGGTCCACAGCACCCACTCTTCACCGATCCGGGACAGATGGATGCCGATCAGTGCCAGATCGAAGACCGCTTCGGCCACGAAGTCGCGATCGCTCACCGCATCGAGGCTGTTGTCGAAGACCCGTGCGAATCCGAGATCGGCCGCGTTGCCCACCGGGTCGATGGGGAGCGACGAACCGGCCAACGCGCCTGCGCCGAGCGGCGACACGTCGAGGCGATCGATGGTGTCGAGGAGACGGCTCACGTCACGACCGAGCGCCCAACCGTGGGCCATCAGATGATGCGACAGCAAGACGGGCTGGGCACGCTGAAGGTGCGTGTAGCCGGGAAGGTAGGTGTCACCCGCCTCCAGCGCCTGCTCGAGGAGTGCTTCCTGCATCTCGACGAGTCGCAGCGCCACATCCCGCAGCTCGCGCTTGCACCACAGCCGCAGGTCGGTCGCGACCTGGTCGTTGCGGGACCGCGCCGTGTGCAGTTTGCCGCCCGCTGGTGCGATTTCGGTGACCCGCCGCTCGATCGCGGTGTGGATGTCCTCGTCGGTCTCGGCGAAGTCGAACGACCCGGTCTCCATCTCGGCGCCGACCTGGTCGAGCGCGCTGAGCACCTCGTCGCGTTCGATGTCGCTGAGCAGTCCGACGCGAGCGAGGCCGCGCACGTGCGCCTTCGAGCCGGCGATGTCGTCGCGCCACATCCGCTGGTCGTACGGAAGGCTGACGGTGTAGGCGAGAAGTGATTCCGACGGGCCGCCGGTGAAACGGCCGTGCCACAGGGTCTTGGCCTTCGCCGGGAGTTCTCCGTCGCGCGCGAATTCGTGTTGGTCGTCGAGATCCATGTGTCGTGTCGATTCAGTCGATGCCGGCCAGTTGCCGGAGATGGGTGGCGAGCGACGTGCCGTCGGGGTCGGCGGACACGCACATCAGCGTGTCGTCGCCTGCGACCGTGCCGATCATGCCGTCGACGCGGCTGCGGTCCAGCGCCGATGCGACGACGTGGGCACACCCGGGCGGCGTGCGCAGCACGACGATGTTGCCCGAGAGCGCGACCTCGGCGACCCACTCCCCCATCACGCGTCGGAGATGGTCGAGCGGTGCCAGGCGATCGGGTTCGAACTCGGGAATGGCATACACGGAGGAGCCATTCGCGGCGCGGACCTTGACAGCCCCGATGTCGTCGAGGTCGCGCGACACGGTCGCCTGCGTGGCTTCGATGCCGACCCCGGCGAGCAGCTCGATGAGTTCGGGCTGGCTGGTGACCTCGTGTTCGGCGACCAGGCGGGTGATCGTGGTCTGACGCTGCACCTTGGTGGTCATGATCCGCCGACCGGACCGTGATCGTTCGACGCCTGCTCGTTTCGACCGAGCACGAAGGCGAGCGCCGCTCGGGCGGCGTGCATCCGGTTGTGACCCTGCTGGAACACGACCGACTGCGGGCCGTCGATCACGTCGGCGGTCACCTCGAAGCCCCGATACGCCGGGAGGCAGTGCATGAAGACCGCATCGTCCGCAGCGGCGGCCATCACCGAGTCGTCGACGGCATAGCCCTCGAATGCTCGACGACGGGCCTCCTTCTCGCCTTCCTGGCCCATGGACACCCAGGTGTCGGTGTGGACGGCATGGGCCCCGTCGGCCGCTTCGTGCGGGCGGGTGGTCTGGGTGACGTCGCCGCCGCCGATCATCGCGAGCCGTTCGAGTTCGGCGCCGTCGGCATCGAACCCGTGCGGGCACGCAAGGCGAACGCTCATGCCCAGCAGGAGCGAGATCTCGGCGAGCGACCGTGCGACGTTGGCGTAGTCGCCGATGTACGCAACGGTCCGACCCGACAGCTCGCCCAGGCTCTGGCGCATCGTGAGAGCATCGGCGAATGCCTGGAGCGGATGCGACCAGGCCGACAACATGTTCACGATCGGCACGTCGATGCCGTCGGCGTCGAGGGCGGCCACCATCCGCTCGAGCGTCGAGTGTTCGAACACGCGACCGGCGATCAGCGCGTGATAGCCCGCCATGATCCGCGCCACGTCCTCCACCGGCTCACGGGTGTCGAACCCGACTTCCTCTCCCCGCGTGTAGATCGGGTGCCCGCCGAGTTGCACCACCGCCATCTCCATCGAGTGGCGGGTGCGGTTCGACGGCTTCTCGAAGATCAGCGACGCACCCTTCCCTGCGAGCGGAGCACCGAGCGATTCCACCGGCGCCTGGGCCAGGTCGAGGATCGACCCGATCTCCTCGACCGTGAAGTCGGTGACGTCGAGCAGGTGCCGCGTCACTGCTGTGCCCCTGCGCTCTGGGCTTCTGCGCTCTGGGCCTCGTGGATCTGGGTGGCGAGTGCATCGGCGATCATCGCGACCGCCTCGTCGATCTCGTCGCTGGTGACGGTGAGCGGCGGGAGCAGCCGGATGGTCTGGGGGTTCACGGCGTTGACGACCAGACCCGAATCGAGCAGGTCGGCATATGCACGCCGGGCATCGAGCCCGTCGGCCAGTTCGACGCCGAGCATCAGGCCGCGTCCGCGCACACCGACCACGCCGGGCAGCCGACCGACGGCTGCGACCAGCTGTGCGCCCCGCTCGACGGCCAGCGACGCTGCATCGATCTCCTGCATCGTGTCGATCACTGCGTTCACTGCCGAGCAGGCGATCGCGGTGCCCGAGTAGGTGCTGCCGTGGTCCCCGGGTTCGAACGCTGCGGCCACGTCGGTGCGCGCCCAGCACGCTCCGACCGGCATGCCGTTGCCCATCGCCTTGGCCATGGTGACCACGTCGGGCGCCACGCCGGCGTGCTCGAAACCGAACCAGCGACCGGTCCGACAGAAGCCCGTCTGGATTTCGTCGACGATCATCAGCGCACCGACCTCGTCACACAGTGCGCGAATGCCCTGCAGGTACTCGTCGGTCGCCGGGTTGACGCCGCCCTCACCCTGGATCGGCTCGATCAACACGGCGGCGACCGAACCGTCCACGGCCGAACGCATCGCGTCGAGGTCACCCCAGGCGACGTGACGAAAGCCTTCGGGCATCGGCGCGAACGGTTCGTGCTTCGCTGGTTGGCCGGTTGCGGCAAGCGTGGCGAGCGTGCGGCCGTGGAAGCTGCCGAGTGCCGAGACGACGGTGTGACGACCACGGCCACCGTGTTTGCGGGCGAGCTTGAGCGCACATTCGTTCGCCTCCGCGCCCGAGTTGGTGAAGAACACCTGGCCGCTGTGACCCGTTGCGTCCTTCAGCAGCCCGTTGATCTTCACCGCAGCTTCGGTGGCGACCGGGTTGGCGAAGAAGTTCGACACGTGGAGCAGGGTCTCGGCCTGGTCACCGATGGCCTCGGCCACTGTGTCGTTCGCATGGCCGAGCGACACGACGGCGAGCCCGGCCAGGAAGTCGAGGTAGCGCTTGCCGTCGGAGTCCCACAGTTCCGTGCCGCGACCTCGGTCGAACATGATCGCAGGGGGACCGAACACCGGCATGAACGGACACGCGTCCATCGGTGCGTGGTGGAACGCGTGGCTGGTGGTGGTGCTCATGAGTCGGTTCCTCTGATGGGGCCTGGCGGCGTGCCGGCGGTGTGGGCCAGAGCGGCCTTCGTCTCGGCGAGGTGTTCGTCGAGCGCGTCCTGGTCGGCCACGACCATGGTGCCGACGCCTTCGTCGGTGAACAGCTCGAGGAGCAGGACATGGGCAACGCGCCCGTCGAGGATGTGCGAGCGACGTACGCCGCTGCGCACCGCCTGCTGACAACTGGTGACCTTCGGGATCATCCCGCCGGCGATCGTGCCGTCGGCGATCCACCCGTCGAGGCGATCGGCCGTGGTCTGGCGGATCAGGCTGGCTGGGTCGTCGACCTGGGAACGCAGGCCTTCGATGTCGGTCAGGTACACCAGCTTCTCGGCACCGAGCGCCTCGGCGATGCGACCCGCCACGGTGTCGGCGTTGATGTTGTAGGCCTGACCCGATGCGTCGGAGCCGATGGTGGCGATCACCGGGATGAACTCGTGGTCGAGCAGCCCGTCGAGGACCTCGGTGTTGATCTCGGTGACGTCGCCCACGTAGCCGAGTCGTTCATCGCGCGCCTCGGCACGGATCAGCCCGCCGTCGACCCCCGACACGCCGACGGCATAGTTGCCGTGGACGTTGATGGCGGCGACGATCTGCGGGTTGACCTGGCCCTTCAGGACCATCCGGGCGATTCCGACCGTTTCGGCGTCGGTGACCCGCAATCCGTCGACGAACTCCGTCGTCTTCCCCAACCGGGCCATCAGTTCAGAGATCTGCGGCCCACCACCGTGGACGACGACGGGGCGCATTCCGACGAGTCGCATCATCACGATGTCCTCGGCGAACAGCGCGAGCGCATCGTGCTCGGAGGTTCCCGCGAGTGCGTTGCCGCCGTACTTGACGACCACGGTCTTGCCCGAGAACCGACGGATGTACGGCAACGCTTCGACCAGCGTCTCGGCGCGCATCTGGTTCGACAGCGGTCCTCCCGTGATCACGGTGCGAGGCCGATCGTGGTGAGCCCGGCGGTCTCGTCGAGGCCGAGTGCCACGTTGGCAGCCTGCACGGCGCCGCCGGACGCTCCCTTGGTGAGGTTGTCGATCGCACACATGGCGATCACGGTGCCGGTCCGCTCGTCCAGTCGCGCTGTCAGGTGTGCGGCGTTCGACCCGAGCACCGATTTGGTGGCGGGTGGCGCGTCGATCACGGTGGCGAACGGCTCGTTGGCACAGAATTCGCGAAGTGCACCCATCAATCGCTCGGGCGAGCAGTCGGCGGTCGGGCGGGCGTAGCAGGTGGCGAGGATGCCTCTGCTCATCGGGACCAGGTGCGGCACGAAGGTGACCTGGGCGCCGATCTCCTGCTCCATCTCCGGGGTGTGCCGGTGATGCCCGACTCCATAGGCGACGACGTTGGAGTCGATGTTGGTGAACACGTTGGTCTCTGTCGGGTTTCGCCCGGCTCCGGTGAAGCCCCTGACGTTGTTGACCACGATTCCCGTCGGCTCGACCATATCCGCATCGACCAACGGGCGCAGCGCGAGCGTTGCTGCGGTGACGTGACATCCCGGCGTGGCGATCAACGTCGCGCCGGCCAGTGCGTCGCGATGCAGTTCGGGCAGCCCGAACACAGCCCGGGCGAGCAGGTCGGGCTGGGTGTGCTCGAAGCCGTAGTACGTCGGGTACTGGGAGATGTCCTTCAGCCGGAACGCGGCGGACAGGTCGACGACGCAGCCCACCTCACCGACCAACTGGGGCGCGAGTTCCATCGACGCCTCGTGAGGGAGTCCGAGGAACACCACGTCGAGATCGCGTGCTGCATCCACGTCGAACCCACCGAACAGGAGGTCCGGATAGGCCGCGGCGAGCGACGGGTACAGGTCAGCGGCGCGGCGTCCCGCCATGGAGTCGCCGGTGGCCAGGACGAGTTCGAGGACCGGGTGGCCGGCCAGCAGCCGGAGCAACTCGGCGCCCGTGTAGCCGGACGCACCGATGATCCCGGCACGCAGCGTCACCCGATTGCTCCCCCCGATCGTCATCGCATGATCATACAGACTTGTGCATGGTCATGCAACGATCATGACGTGCGCCAGGCGCGGCGGTGAGTCGGTTCAGACGACGGAGGGTTCTTCGAAGATCACGTCGACGCTCTCGACACCCACCCCTCCGAGGAGGGTCTCGAGCATCTTCTCGGTGTTCGCCTCGGCGCGCTCCGACAGATCGGTCGCCGGCACGGCTTCGAGCATCTTGTCCCCCGCCGCCACGATCAGGCTCTCCTCCCCCGTCGGGCTGTCGACGAACGCGCCACCGATGCGGTCGAGAACGCCTCGGTCGCGGTTGAGGACGCCGGACGAGTCGAAGTCGATCACGGGTTGCCCGAACGTGGGCGCAGGCAGGTAGATCACGGCCTTGCCGGTCGATTCGTCGAAGACGATGCTCTCGTCGGTGAGTTGGGAGAAGTCGACGGTTGCGTCGACCGAACCCACCGCGACGTACTGGACGCGTTCGCCCGCGATGAAGTCAGGGACCCATCGGACGTCGTCCTCCTTGTCGAGGAGCACCTCGAACTGGGCTTCGGCGGCACGGAACTCCGCGAGGTCGCTGATCTCGGTGAGGACCACCGGCGGCGTGCGGTCGACGGTCTCGGTCGAGAACGGCGACCCGAGGTCGAACAGTTTCGGGCCGACGAGGAAGACACCGACGATGACGGCCACCATCGCGCCGGCGCCGAACACCAACAGCTTTCCGCCTGCTTTGATCGAATCGAACATGACTCCGACAACGTAGTGGGGGTACGACGCATGCCCCATGTCATCGCAATCACCCGTTCTGATGACCGCGAATCCGGCGAGCGATGCACCGCTCGACGCGCCACACTGGAGGCGTGTTCCTGACGTCTCCGCAGACCAAGGGCCGGTTGCTGCTCGCCACACCGCCGTTGGAGGATCCCGACTTCGACCGATCCGTCGTGTACGTGCTCGAGCACCACGAGGACGGTGCCATCGGTCTGGTCCTCAACCGTCCGTCGGACGAGGCACTCGAAGCGCCCCTCGACCGTTGGATCGACCTGCAGACCGCACCGTCGTCGGTGTTCGCGGGCGGCCCGGTGGACACCAACGCGATGATCGGCATGGCCACGACGAAAGTGGTGTCCGACGAACCGGTGGAGCACATCACGCCGATCAGCGGCCTGATCGCGTCGACGGATCTCTCGGCCGACCCGGCGATCGTGGCCGCACATGTCGACTCGGTGCGCGTCTTCCGCGGCTACGCCGGCTGGGGGGCCGGCCAACTCGACGCCGAGATCGACCAGGGGGCCTGGCTGGTCCTCGACGCCGAGGTGGGCGACGTCTTCTCGGATCGGCCCGAGGACCTGTGGCACACGGTCCTGAAACGCCAGCCCGGCCGACTCAGTTGGCTCGCCCTCGCACCCGACGACCTCAGCCTCAACTGACCGAGAGCGTCCAGATCGCCCGATCTCGGCGTGAACGCTCACGCTCGTTGCCGGAGGGCAACTCGGGTTCATGCTTCCTGGACCTCGAACGATCTGATCCACTCTCGGCGTGAGTTCGCGGTCTGCGCGACGGGTTCGATCAGCGGCGTGTGAGGGCGGCGATGGCGTCGTCGGCACGGTCGACCGGGACGAGGATGTGGTCGTGGTGGTATCCGGCGAGCACGTTGCACGAGATGCCCTCGTCGCCGAGGATCTTCGAGAACGCAGCGGTCAGCCCGACGGCTTCCAGGCTCGACTGGACGGTCAGTGACAGCCACGCCATCTCGAGCACCACCTCGAGCCCTGCCCGGCGGGCCGCCTCGACCGGCAGTACCAGCGTCGCCGTGTCGCCCTCGTTCACCATGGCGTGAGCCGCCGCGAGCAGTTCCGGCGTCGGCGCATCCAGGGCGACGAAGGTGAAGGTGCCGGGGCGGCGAGCGACGTCGAGCGAATCGAGCATCGTCTGCAGGTCCATCTCCCCCGGGGCGGGCATTCGGGTCAGCTCCGCAGGTCGACGCCGAGCTTGGCGGCGGCGGACTGGATCCCCCGTCGAACCTCGGACACGTCGGCGTCGGTGAGGCTGCGATCGGGCGCCTGGAGCCTGATGCGGTACCCGAGGGCTCGCGTGCCCGGTCGGGCAGGATCGCGGTAGTTGTCGAAGAGATCGAGGTCCACCAGGAACTTCCCTGCGCCCTGACGGACCGCCTTCTCCACCTTTTCGGCGGGAACGTCGTCGGCGGCGACGAATGACAGGTCGAGGTCGCTCGACGGATACCTGCTGGTCGACTTCCACTGTGACGGCTTCGGCTCGCGAGCGAGGAACTGGTCGAGATCCACCTCCAGGATCGCCACCCGTTCGCTCACGCCGAACGAGGCGAGGACGTCGGGTGCGACCTCACCGACCGCGCCCAGCGGGTCCTTGCCGGCCTGCAGCGTGGCGCTGCGTGTGGCGTGGAGCCCGGCGGGCACCTTCGACTGGTCGATCCGTGCGCCACCGCCGAGCGAGGCGGTCAATTCACGCCACACCGCCATCGCTGCCGGCGCCTCGGCTCCCGCCAGTACCACCGTCAACTGCTCGAACTCGCCGGGGAGATCGCCCTCCGCCGGCGGGTAGACGTGGCCGATCTCGAAGAGCGACGCTCGGACACGTCGGTGCGACTCGTTGAAGGCGATCGAGCGAAGGAGACCGGGGCGCAGCGAGGTTCGAAGCACGCTCTCGTCGCTCACGAGGGGGTTCGTGATCCTGATCGCTTCGGTCGCCAGACCCGCCCTCTCGAGTGTGTCAGGAGCGAGGAACGGGTTCGGCATCGCTTCGGTGACACCGAGCCCCAGGAGGACCTGGCGGACCTGGCGACGGCGCTGTTGGTGAACGCTGAGTCCACCGTGACCCGCCGGTTTCGGGACCGACGATCCGAGTTTGTCGTACCCGTGGTGGCGCGCGATCTCCTCGATCACGTCGATCTCGGCGGTCGAGTCGAGTCGCCAGGTCGGCAACACGACCGTCCGTGTGTCACCCGTGCCCGAGACCGTGTACCCGATCGGGTCGAGCAGACCCGGGAGGTCGTCGGCGGCCAGATCGGAACCGATGATCCGGTTCACGTTGCCGATCCGGACCTGGACAGACCGCTCTTCGGGCATCAGGTCGTCGGAGCGGGCATCGACCATGCCGTCGTGGATCACGAGGTCGGGACAGGTCTCGGCGAGCAGATCGGCGAACCGGGCGATCGCCGTCGGCATCCCGTACGGGTCGACGCCACGCTCGAAGCGTTGCGATGCCTCCGAGCGCATCCCGGTGCGGGTGACGGTCTGACCGATTCCGACCAGAGCGAACCATGCCATCTCCAGCGCGACGGTCGTGGTGCTGTTCGAGATCTCGGAGTCGAGCCCGCCCATCACACCGCCCACACCGATCGGAATGTCGTTCGCGTCGCAGATCAGCAGGTCCTGCGCCGAGAACGTCCGGTCCTCGCCGTCGAGCGTGACGAGGTGTTCGCCATCGGCGGCCATCCGGACGCGGAACCCGCCGCCGCCGAGCGTGTCGAGGTCGTAGGCGTGGTTCGGTTGGTTCAGTTCGAGCATGACGTAGTTGCTCACGTCGACGACGTTGTTGATCGGGCGCATTCCTGCCGCTGTCAGTCGACGCTGCAGCCATGGGGCAGATTCGCCGACGACGACTCCCGAGATGACGGTGGAGGTGAAGCGAGCACACCGGTCACCGGCGAGGATCTCCACCGGCGCCGACCGAGCGTCACCGGTTGGCGCGAACACCGGCACCGGAGGGCGGAACTCGACGCCGAGTTTCGCGGCCACGTCGCGTGCGATACCGACGTATCCCCAGCAGTCCGGACGGTTCCGGGTCACGTCGACGTCGAACAGCACGTCGGGAGTGATGCCGAGAGCATCGCCGTAGGGCAGGCCGAGCGGCGTGTCGGCGGGAAGCAGGCGGATGCCGGAGTGGTCCTCGCCCAGACCCAGTTCCTGGGCCGAGCACAACATGCCCTCGCTGTCGATGCCGAGGATGCCGCGGCGCTCGATGGTCATGCCGTTCGGCATGGTCGTGCCGAGCGTGGCCAGCGGAACGATGTCGTCGGCGGAGATGTTGTCGGCTCCACACCACACGTGACGTTCGACGCCGTCGCCGGCGTCGACGAACACCCGCTGGACCTTCGCCGCGTCGGGGTGCGACTCGAGGCGCACGATGCGCGCCGTCACCACCCCGTCGACCGTTTCGCCGACCTGCTCGATCGAATCGACCTCGAGACCGAGCGACGTCAGCGCATCGGAGAGGCTGGCGACGTCGGCCTCGCTCGTCGGATCGCCGAAGTCGCCGTAGTCGTTCAACCAGGACATCAGGATCTTCATGAGAACTGCTCCGTGAATCGAAGGTCGTCGGTGAACATCTCGCGGATGTCGGCCACGCCGTGGCGCATGATCGCCATGCGATCGATGCCGAAGCCGAAAGCGAACCCGCTCCACTCCTCGGGGTCGATTCCACCGGCGGCGAGGACGTCGGGGTGCACCATTCCACAACCACCCAGTTCGATCCACGATCCGTCGGGTCGCTGGATGTCGAACTCGGCGGAGGGTTCGGTGAAGGGGAAGTAGCTCGGGCGCAGGCGCGAGTTCCATTCCTGACCGAAGAACGCCTTGGTGAACGCATCGATCGTGCCGGCGAGGTCAGCCATCGAGATGTCACGATCGACCACGAGGCCCTCGATCTGGTGGAACACCGGCATGTGGGTGGAGTCGGGTGTGTCGCGACGGAACACACGGCCGGGAGCGATGATGTGGATCGGTGGCGCCTGGCTGAGCATCGTGCGGATCTGGACGGGCGACGTGTGGGTGCGCAGCACGGTCGTGCCCGCCTGTCCCCCGGGCGGCACGTGATCGACGAACAGCGTGTCCCATTCACCTCGCGCCGGGTGCCCGATCGGCATGTTCAGAGCTTCGAAGTTGTGCCAGTCGGTTTCGATCTCCGGGCCTTCGGCGACGCGGAACCCCATCCCGACGAACACGTCCTCGAGGCGCTCCCAGGCCTGCGTGACGAGATGAGCGTGGCCACGGGTCGGCTTGGCGACGTACTCGGTCAGGTCGAGGCGTTCCGACTCGACCCGGGCGGACAAAGCTGCCGTTGCGACCGCGTCCCGACGCTCGGCGAGCGCCGAATCGACGGCCGCCATCGCTTCGTTGATCGCTGCGCCCGCTGCCTTCTTGTCGTCGATCGACTCGAGTTGACCGAGCTGTTTCTTCAGACCGGCCAGTTCGCCCTTCTTCCCGGCGTAGCGAGTGGTCATGGCAGCGACCTCGTCGGGCGACGTTGCCTCGGCGATGTGTGCGAGCGCCGCATCACGTGCGGAGATGATGTCGGAGATCATGGAAGATCAGCGGTGTCCTTTCACAGGGACTGGTCACGGGGACGGATTGGTCACAGGAACGATTCGGGTCGAGGGACCGGGGTGGGCAGGAGCGAACGGGGACCCCGGTGTCAGCCGGGGAACTGAAATCGCTGCAACCGCATCGCCACGGAGACGATCGTAGCGCGCTGGTTAGCGTGGTCGCATGGATCGTTTCGCCGCCGACGCTCACGAGCGGTTCGCGATCGCCGGTACCGCGAGCACGACGCTCGACGCCGAGTCCGGGCGTCGACGACCGGACTCATCCGTCCGATGACCGACCACGAATCGGAGTCCCCGCTCGCACTCCAGCTGGCTGCTCGTGTCGAGAAGGTCGATCCGCCGACCACGGCGGCGATCTGTGCGACATCCATCCTCGCCACGATCGCCCTGCTCGAGGACGAGCGGAGTCAACCGGACGGGCCGTGGCACGCAGCCGTGACCGCCTGGAACGGTGATCGCATCCGCAAGATCGTCCGACGCGGTCGCGCGTCGGCATGGCAGCGGGCGCAGGAGCCCGACGGAGTGACGGTCGAACGCGACGGAGCCGAAGTCCGCGCGTTCGTGCCGGGGCCGCTCGACCAGGCACCCGAAGCATTGGGGAAGCTCCAGATCCAGTCGACACCACTCGACGACGTCGTCGTGATGGACGCGGTGCCCCAGGTGACCGGCCTGTTCGTGGCGGTCACACCCGAATTCGAGATGTCATGGGGCAAACAGGCGGCTCAGTGCGCCCACGCGGGCCAGTGGGCATGGATGCGATCCGACGCCTCGATTGTCGGACGCTGGAACGCGATCGACCGACCGATCACGATCGTCCACCCCACGAGACGACTCTGGTCGTCGCTCGTCCAGTCCGCACCGATCCAGATCCACGACGGCGGATTCACCGAGATCCCAGCCGGAACGAAGTCAGCGGTCGCATGGTGGTCAGCCGACCTCGGTTGAGGAGTTCATGCCACTTCCTTGGCCAGATCCTCCACCACATCGGCGCCGATCGCCAGGAGCACCGCCGGGTCGGCGAGCACCTTGCGATCCCGAGTTCCACCGCCGAGGATGATCCGATCCCGTTCCATCACGCGAGCGTCGACCCAGATGGGCAGGTCGGCGGGCAGCCCGAACGGCGTGACACCACCGATCTGCATACCGGTGATCGCCACGGTGTCGTCGCCCGAGGCGAACGATGCCTTCTTCGTACCGAGCCGGTTGCGGACGACCTTGTTGACGTCGAGTCTCGTGGTGGCGAGCACGACGCATGCGGCGTACGTGACCGGATCGGCCTTGCCGATGACCAGGATCGTGTTCGCCGAGTCATTCGGCGAGTACCCGTACGCTTCGCAGAACTCGGCGGTGTCAGCCAGTCCCGGGTCGCACGTGACGATCTCGTACTCACGCCCTGTGGCGTCGAGTTGCTCGATGAGTGAGTCGGCCACGGTGTGAATCTAGACCGCACGCTGTCGGGCGGCTTCGAACGCGAGCACCGTCGCCGCCATGGCGACGTTCAACGATTCGGTCCGGCCCGCGTGCGGGATGGTGACCCAGCGACGAATCGGTCCGACTTCGTCGTTCCAGTCGTCGGGGAGGCCGGCGGCCTCGTTGCCCATCACCACGGCGATCCGACCGGTGAGATCGGCGTCGGTGTAGCGGTCGACGGTGCGGTCGGGAACGTCGTGGCTGCTGGTGCCGACGAGCGTCAGTCCGGCACGAACGACGTCGTCGAAGGTTCCCTCGATCACCGGAACGTGGAAGATCGCTCCAGCCGACGACCTGACCACCTTGGGGTTGTGGGGGTCGACCGACCCGGGCGAGAGCACGACGACATCGGCGCCCGCCGCTTCGGCTGACCGCATGATCGTGCCGAGGTTGCCCGGGTCGCCCACCCGGTCGAGCATCACGACGAAGGAGGCGTGCGCCAAGACGACGGCCACGTCGTGGCGGACGGACTCCACGACCGTCAGCGGGGGCTGCGGCCGCATCGTGGAGCCGAGTCGTTCGAGCACGCCGTCGGCCAACTCCACGACCTCCCCCGCCCCGTCGACGGCGGCATCGGACCCGACCGGGATGAACTGCCTGAGGCAACGGACTCCGGCGCGGACCGCCTCGGTTGTCGACGTCGGCCCTTCGACCACGAACTGTCCGGCCTCACGTCGTTCCGCCCGATCCGACAGCAGACGCCGCAGGGCCTGGACCTTCGGGTTCTTGAACTCCAATCCATTCACCCTGCGATCGCTCACCGCTCCACCGTAGCTCCGCTCCGCCGACACCTTCGATGTTGACTTTCATGAGTCGCTGTGTATCATCTTCTCTGTATCCAGAAGGATACAGATCAACCACAAACCCCGACCTCGAGAGGAGACATCCCATGCTCGTCATGAACACCCCCTTCCGTGAACTCGACTCCTGGTTCGACCAGGTCACCGGCCGACCCCGGTCGTCTGGCGAAGCGCACACCGCGCCGATGGACGCATATCGACGCGACACCGACGTCTGGGTCCACATCGACCTCCCGGGAATTGCCCCCGACAGCCTCGACGTCTCCGTCGAACGGAACGTGCTGACGATCAGCGGAGAGCGCAACTGGCAGCGCCACGACGGAGACCATCTCTACCTCAGCGAGCGTCGTCGCGGTTCGTTCCGCCGACAGGTCACCCTCGGTGACGGACTCGACGCCGATGCGATCGAAGCCGACTACTCCGACGGAGTCCTGACGCTGCGCATCCCGGTCGCCGAGCGGGCCCAGCCACGCAAGATCTCGATCTCGACACGATCGAGCTCGCCGACTCCCTCGGCGATCGACGCCACTTCCAGCAACACCTGATCCTCGGTGCCGCACTCCTGCGGCGCTCCACCGAAGTCCGGCGAACGGCCCGTGCATCCGTGCACGGGCCGTCTGCTCGTCGTGGAAGATCTCGAACTCGTCGATTCGGTCCTCGAATCGGGAGTGCCGGCCCGAAAACGCCGAGAGGCCGCACCTTGCGGTGCGGCCTCTCGGTCGAGGTCCCGGTTGGCGGGCGCCTCAGTGCTCGATCAGAGCGATGCCTTGGCCTTCGCAACCAGCGTCGAGAACGCAGCGGCGTCGGTGACGGCGATGTCGGCGAGGATCTTGCGATCCACTTCGACGCCGGCGGCGTTGAGCCCCGCGATGAAACGGCTGTAGCTCATGTCGTTGAGACGGCACGCTGCGTTGATCCGCTGGATCCACAGTCGGCGCATCTCGCCCTTGCGTGCGCGACGGTCGCGGAAGGCATAGTTGCCCGACCGCATGACCTGCTCGTTCGCGGCGCGGAACGAACGGCTCTTGTTGCCGTAGTAGCCCTTCGCCTGCTTGAGGACCTTCTTGTGGCGATTCGTCTTGGTGACGCCACGTTTCACTCGTGCCATGTCTCTACTCCTCTACTGCTTCTGTTCTCGTGTGCTCAGCGCTCGGCCAGCATGCGCTTGACGCGGCGAACGTCGCCGGGGTGCACATCGGCGTCGCGGTCGAGGCGGTGCTTGCGCGCCGACGACTTCGACTGGAACTTGTGCTGGTTGTTCTGCTGCTCGTGACGGAGTTGGCCCGTCCCGGTCTTCTTGAACCGCTTCGCTGCGGTCTTCGATGTCTTCATCTTCGGCATGTCATGCTCCTTCTGATCCTGTGTCAGCTGATCCTGTGTCAGCAGCCTCGGCGTCATCGGCCGGGGCGGCGTCTGCGTCGGCAGCGGCTTGCTTCTCAGCGTCCGCAGCTGCCTTCTTCATTGCTTCTTGGGCCTGTTTGTCGGGTGACAACACCATCGACATGGAACGACCTTCGAGTCGTGACCGGCTGTCGAGTTTCGCCGCCGGCCCCACCGCTTCGATCACGTTGTCGAGGATCTTCGCACCGAGGTCCGGGTGGGCCATCTCGCGGCCTCGGAACTGCAGTGTGACCTTGACCTTGTGGCCTTCGTCGATGAAGCGGATGACGTTGCGGGTCTTGGTGTCGAAGTCGCCCTTGCCGATCTTGGGTCGGTACTTGACCTCTTTGACCGACACGTTGGTCGAGTTCTTCCGCGCCTCTTTCGCCTTCTGGTCTTCCTCGTACTTGAACTTTCCGTAGTCCATGATGCGACACACGGGCGGCTTCGCCTGAGGTGCCACTTCGACGAGGTCGAGGTCGAGGCCACGTGCCATGCGCAGCGCCTCGGGGACCGCTTTGATTCCGAGTTGATCGCCACTCGGTCCGATCAGTCGGACTTCACGGCTGCGGATGCGGTCGTTGATGCGGTGCTGTTCGGCACGCGGTGCTGGTCGTCGAGGTGCGATGAGACTTCACTCCTGTGCAAATGGGACTCCCCATGTTCGAATGTTGGTGCTCGACGCGAAGTCCGCGGAGCGACCGTCACTCGATCGTCGTCCACCGTACGGTGAAGGCGTTCAGGTGGCTGTCTCAGCCTCAGTACCTGGACACTGTCGGACCGCTCTCTCGAGCGGGCCAGTCGTGGACAGGTGGGGAATTCTCCCACTTCGAATCAGTTGTGCCCGACGAGGGTACCGCGCCGCCTGCTCGAAACCTCCGGAGCCGACTGTCGGTAACGTGACCTCCGTGACCGAAGAGAACACCCACACCGACCACATCGACGACGGCGCAGCCGCTTTCTCCGGCGAGATCCCGGGCCTCGACGAACTCCAGGCCCAGTTCGAACAGATGAGCCCCGAGGAGCAGGAACAGATCGCCGAAGCGCAGCAGGCGATGGAGGAGTCCCGGGCTCGCCTGGCGAGCGTGCCGGCCGAGGTGGTGGTGACGAACCACGTCATGGGGCTCTACGAGTTGGCAGCGATCCACCTGTCGGCCGAGCAGCCCGATCTGGCGCAGGCCGCGCTGGCGATCGACGCCCTCGCCTGCCTCGTGGACGGACTCGGCAGCCGCCTCGGACCGGAGGCCCCCACCATGCTCGACGCCCTCCAGAACATCCGACTGGCGTTCGTCCAGATCAAGGGCCAGGCCACGCCGGAGTGACCCCGTCGGCGGCGCGCGCCGAATTGGTCACGCTGCTGCAGATGGCGTACTCCGGTGAACGCGCCGCCGCATACGCCTACCTCGGTCACCGCCGGTCGCTGTGGCGGACGAAACGTGCGGCGGATCGCATCATGCTCGAAGGCGTCCTGATCGACGAGATCAGGCACCGCCGTGCCGTGCGACGGATGCTGCGTCTCCTCGACGCCGGAGCAGACGACCGGCGCGAGCGCAAGATGCGACGGATCGGGCTCACCATCGGAGCGTTCTGTCGGGTCGGCGGCTGGTACGCGCCGATGTACGGAGCCGGAAAACTCGAGCGGGGCAACATCGTCGAGTACGAGGTGGCGGCACGCCTCGCTCACCTGGCGGGTCGTGACGAGATGGTCGACGAACTGCTCGACCTCGCCGAGGTCGAGTGGGACCACGAGCACCTGTTCCGCACCGCGGCGTCGACGCACGTGCTGTGGCGGCTGTCGCCGAAGTGGCCGGAGACCGCCCCACGCGTCCAGATCCGGGCTGCATTCGACGAGTTCCTGGCCGGCAGGGAGCCCGAACCCGCCCTGCGATGGAACCCGCTGCGCTGAAGGAACAACCGGCACCGGCCGGTCAGCGGTCGTCGCGTCGGAACCGGCCGACCGGCGCGTCGAGCACCCGCCCACCGGCCACGAGCACCTCCTCGGCGATGAGCAACTCGGCCTGCAACGCCGGGTTCGACGTTCGGATGCGGCCTTCGGAGTTCACCACCCGCCACCACGGCACGTCGAGCATGGTCTCTCGCAGGATCCGTCCGACCAGTCTCGACTGCTTGGGATACCCGGCCACATCGGCCACATCGCCGTAGGTGGTCACCTCGCCCTCGCCGAGCGACATCAGCACGTCGATGATCCGCCGTTCTCTGAGGGCTCGCTCGTCGGCCATGTCGTTGCCGTCGGGTCAGGAGCGGATGTTCGCAGCTTCGGCTCGGCCGAACTTGTGCAGCAGATCGAAGTCGACCTCGGTACCCACCGAGAGGTCCCTCGTGCCGTCAGCGATCTCGATGCAGTGGAACACGTGACGCTCCCCTGTCGACGACTCGACCTCGCCGAGGCCGACAGTTGCATCGAACGACACGACCCGGCCGGTCAGGCCGCGCCCACGCGCCAGTTCCGTCACGGCTGCATCCGGCGGATCGTGCTCACGGGACGATCTTGGAGATCGGCATCTCGAGCAGATCCGTGGCGCCGGCCTCGCGGAGGTCCGGGATGACCAGGTTGATGGTCGACTTCTCGATCACCGATTCCACCGCGTAGCCACCATCGGACAACGGCGAGACGGTCGGCGACTTCATCGACGGCAGAACAGCGAGCACGGCGTCCTTGTGCTCTTCGTCGACGTTGAGCTTGAGGAGCACCTTGCCTCGGGCATCGAGCACGCCGTTGAGCAGCGTCATCACCTGCTCCATCGCCTTGCGCTTGTCCGGGTCGGCGTACGCGATCGGGTTGGCGACCACTTCGGTGTAGCTGGACAGGATCGTGTCGATCACCTTCAGGCCTGCTGCGCGCAACGCACGGCCCGTCTCGGTGATCTCGACCACGCAGTCGGCGATGTCGGGGATCTTTGCCTCCGTGGCGCCGTAGGACAGCCGGATGTCGGCCTCGACACCGTTGGCCTCGAAGAACCGGCGGGTGGATTCGAGGTACTCGGTCTGGACGCGCACTCCGTTGGGCAGATCCTTGACCGACTCCGCCGTCGAGTCACCCGCAACGGCCACCACCATGCGAATCGGCCGCGACGTGTTCTTCGAGTACTTCAACTCGCCGAGGCTCTCGACGACGCTGCCGGTCTCCTCGACCCAGTCACGCCCGGTGATCCCGATGTCGAACAGTCCTTCCGACACGTACGTCGGGATCTCCTGCGGTCGCAGGATCCGCACGGATTCGATACGCGGGTCGTCGATGGTGGCCTGGTAGTCGACCGAGGAGTTGCGTTGGACGGGCAGATCCGCCGCTTCGAACAGTTCGAGGGTGGCCCGCTCCAGCGAACCCTTCGGAAGGACCAGTCTCAGCACGCCGCCGAGGCTACCGGCGCAGCGTTGCGACCCTGGTGGAGGTTTGCGTCCCGCTCTCCCGTCTGCGTCGGGATGCTTGCGGACCGGTCCTCGAAGTTCCCGACGCAAACGGATGAGCGGGACGGATCAGTGGGAGTTGTCGGAGTCCCAGAGGAGCCGAAGCGCGTGGGGGAGCACGTCGATCACGGCTCCCAACTGCTCGACGCAACCCTTGGTGCTTCCCGGCGTGTTGACGATGATCGCCTCGCCGCGAACCCCGGCGACACCGCGGGACAGTCGCCCGAGTGGGTTGCACAGTCGCATCGCTTCGGCCAGCCCGGGCGCTTCGCGTTCGATCACGGCGCGCGTGCCTTCCGGGGTCTGATCCCTCGGAGCGAAACCGGTGCCTCCGGTGGACACGATCAGCCCGGCGAAACCGTCGGACATGTCGGTCAACGCCGCTGCGACGTTGTCGGTTCCATCCGCGGTGACTCGACGCTCGACCACGTCGAAGCCGTTGGCAGCGAGGAACTCGGCCAGAGCTTCACCGCTCCTGTCCTCACGGGTCCCGTGGACCACGCCGTCGGAGCAGGTGAGGACCTTGCTGTGCAGGAACGGGGCCGGTTGCGTCGCTTCGCTCATGGCGTGCGACGGTACCGAATCATCACCATGCCGTCGGTGTCGGCATCCTGCGGGAGCACCCGCCCACCCTGCTGATGACGACGCCACCGGCCCGACGGGGGCTCGGTGTCGTCGACCTCGAAGCCATCGGGCGTCGCGTGGTCGACCGATTCGGCGTCGAGCAGCGTGCACACCGAGTACACGAGTCGGCCGCCCGGTGCGACCATCGCCGCTGCCGACGTGAGCAACTGCGCCTGCAGTCGGGACAGGTCGCGGACGTCGCTCGGTTCGATCCGCCAGCGGGCGTCGGCACGGCGGCGCAGCGCACCGAGGCCCGAACACGGGGCGTCGAGCAGCACGGCGTCGAACGTGCCGGCTCGGAACGGTGGCCGGATGCCGTCGGCGGTCACCACCGGTACGTCGAGATCGAGACGGCTGGCGTTCTCCTGCACCAGCACAGCGCGATGCGCCTGGCGGTCGGCGGCCACGACCAACGCGCCCGAACCGGCCATGGCCGTTGCCTTGCCACCGGGGGCCGAACACATGTCCAGAACCCGCTCCCCCGCCTTGGCCTGCACGGCGTAGGCGACCCAGAGCGATGAGAAGTCCTGGACGTATCCGTCGTCGCGAGCAGTGACACCGGGGGCCTCGTTCATCTTCTCCAACGCGCCGACGGCTTCGTCACCGAGGTCGGTGGTGAGCGCGTCGAGGATCCACTCCGGATAGCTCAACCGTGCCGCATCGGACGGCCAGACCATGTCGGCCACGTCGAAGTCGGCGATCTGACGAAGGACGGCGTTGATGAAGCCCCTGGTCTTGGTCGGTGCGAGGTCGACGGTCTCGCTGACCGCAGCGTGCACGGGGACCCCGGCGAACACCATCTGGTAGGCACCGAGTCGCAGGATCGAGCGGGTCTGTTCGTCGGGGGCCGAGTGGGCGAAACGGTCGACGACGGCATCGCATGCCCGGCGCATCCGAGTCGAGCCGTAGACGAGTTCGGTGGTGAACTTGCGGTCCTGGACCGAGAGGGTCGAGGCGTCGAGCGCAGGTCCGAGCACGAGGTTCGCGTACGCGCCGTCGTTCTCGATCCGTCGCAGCACGTCGAGCGCCACACCTCGGGCCTTCTTGCGTGCGGCGGATCGAGACGTCGGCTTGGCATCGGTGATGCCGGCATCGGTCTTCTGACCGGTCTGCAGCATCGCTCGACGCTGCTTGCGGTTCAGGGGCGGTCCGGCGGGCGGTGGCAACATCTCGCCTGCGCCTGGTGGGGGGAAGTCGCTCACGGCCGCACCCCTCTCGAACTCGACGACCGAGTGCGAGCTGTCGACGACGATTTCGCTGTCCACGCCTCACACATCAGCGAACAACTCGCCGTCGGTCGGTTGGGCACCGTTGCGCCACGCCGCGAAGTCCATCGGGCCCTTGCCTTCGGGCTGCACCGTGACCGGCACGATGACACCGTCGACGAGATCAGCCGCCTGGATCTTGAGGCGCTTGCCCCGGAAGGTCGTCCAGGCTCCGCCGACCCGGATCCGCCGGTGGACGTCGACGGGTGACTGTTCCCAGTCGATCTCGAACTCGGCCTTGTCGAGTTTGTGCGCGTAGAGCGGTTCGCCCTCTTGCGGCCGGGCATCGTCGATCCATTCGTCGAGGGGACGCGAGAGCGTGTCGACGAGGAGTCGACAACCGACGTCGTTCAATTCGACGCGGAGTTCGTCGGCCGTGGTGTCGTCACGAATCGCAAGGCGTTCTTCCGCGTAGATTCCACCGGTGTCCAGACCTTCTTCGAGTCGCATCACGTCGACTCCCGTCTCCGCGTCGCCGGCGAGAATCGCACGTTCGACGGGAGCAGCACCGCGCCAGCGCGGCAGGAGCGAGTAGTGCAGGTTGATCATCGGCAGTGCGTCGAGGAGATGCGGCTCGATGATCCGCCCGAATGCCACCACCACCCCGAGTTCGGCGTCAGCTGACAATGCGTCGTCGGGGTCGTGCGAGACCGTCAACCCCAGGTCGGCCGCTGCCGCCTTCACCGGACTCGGCGACAGCGCTCCACCGCGTCCTCGCTTCTTGTCCACACGGGTGACGACCCGGACGATGTCATGACCAGCGGCCACCAGCGCACGAAGTGGCGACACCGCCATGTCAGGCGTGCCGAAGAACACGAGGCGCATCTACTCGGCGCGCAGACGGCGCAGGATGCCGCCGCGTTGCGCAGCGGCTGCATCCGAGGCGGCCTGCTCTTCGATCTTGCGGTACTCCCTCAGCGCTTCCTTGCGCTGGTCGCCTTCGAGGCGATCGAACATCAGCACGCCGTTGAGGTGGTCGATCTCGTGCTGGAACATGCGCGCTTCGAGTTCGTCGGCCTCGATCTCGATGATCTCGCCATCGAGACTCACACCGCGGACGAGGACCTGCTTCGGGCGCAGCATCTCGACGTACAGCCCGGGAATGGACAGGCACCCTTCGTCGAACACCCACTCACCGTCACCCTCGACGATCTCGGGGTTGATGATCGCCAGCGGCTCGTCGTCGAGGTCCCACACGACGACCTGCTTCTGCACCCCGATCTGCGGGGCCGCCAAGGCGATGCCGTTTCCGGAATCGATCAACGTGTCGAACATGTCCTCGACGAGGCGGATGACCTTGCCGTCGACGTTCTCGACCGCTGCAGCCTTGCTCTTCAGCACCGGATCGCCGTATGTCCTGATCTTGTACGACATTGGTGCCAGGCTACGAGCCATGACGGAGATGCCACGGGGAGCGACGCCAGAGGAGACCGGCGACACGCACTACTTCGAGGACCCGACGATTGCGTCTCACCCCGTCGTGGTCGACGTGACGCTTCCCGACACGGCGTTCACCATGGAGACCGACACCGGAGTGTTCAGCCGTGGCCATCTCGATGCCGGAACGTCGCTCCTGCTGCGCTCCGACGTTCCGCTGGCGGCGAGCGGTCACGTGCTCGACCTGGGCAGCGGCACCGGAGCGATGGCGTTGACCATGGCTCGGCGATCACCGGAGGCCGTCGTGTGGGCGATCGACGTCAATTCCCGGGCTCGCGCCCTGTGCGAACGCAACGCCCGCCGTAACAAGCTCACGAACATTCGTGTCGCCCACCCCGACGAGGTGCCGGCCGGCCTCGAATTCTCGACCATCTGGTCGAATCCGCCGGTGCGGATCGGCAAGCCGGCGATGCGGGCGCTGCTGCTCGCGTGGCTCGCCCGACTCGACGACGACGGTACCGCCTGCCTGGTCGTGCAGAAGCACCTCGGTGCCGACTCGTTGCAGCGGTGGTTGACCGCTCAGGGGCATCCGACCGAGCGGATTGCGAGCAAGGCAGGTTTCCGCCTCCTCGCCGTTGGTTCGTAGCGCTCCCGACGTTCAGCCCGAGATGACGGCCGGGGGCGGTGCGTCGCTCACGAACGCGAGTCGCTGCACCGCACGCGTCATCGCCACGTAGAGCAGACGTGCGCCGCGGGCCGTGTGTTCGACGCCGGCGCCTTCGCTCAGGATGTCGTGCGGGTTCACGACGACCACGCCGTCGAACTCGAGACCCTTGACCGCATGGGGTTCGAAGAGCGGGACCTCTGATGGCGCCAGTTCGTGGACGTGGTCGACGGCAACGAGGTCGACCTCGGCGAGCGATGCGGCGATCGACGCATGCAGTTGGATCGGTGCGACGACTCCGGTCAGCTTGTGCATCCGCTTGGTCGCCCGTGTGGCATCGGCAGTGCGCTGAGCGACGGTCGCTGACGATCCGATGTCCCAGGACGGAGCATCACCACCGAGCCGGACGCTGCGACTCTCCGTGGCATCGACGCCCGTGAGCGGGAGCAGTCGGTTGGCCACCCGCAGCACCGGTTCCGGGACGCGGTACCCGATGGTGAGGTCGGCCACGACTCCGGGGGACCCGCTCGGGCTGAGATGTGCGAACACGTCGGTCCACCGTTCCTGACCAGCAGGTGTGGTCGACTGGGCCACGTCACCCACGAGCGTCATCGAGCCGGCCGGGCTCCGCCGGCCGATCACCCGCAGTGCGACGTCGGAGTGGTCCTGGGCTTCGTCGACCACCACGTGACCGTACGTGAACGGGGATCCGTTGAGCAGCGAGTTCGCTTCGTCGACGAGCATCTGGTCGGCGTCGGTCCACGACCGCTTCTTGCCTCTGGGTCCGGGAAGCATGCCGTCCACGAGCTTGATCGGCTTCTGGGTCGGCCAGGCCTTGGTGATCGCGGACTTCAGCGGACCGCAGTTGCGCCACACGTCGTCCTTGCCCGACCTGCGCAGCATCTCACGCTTGGCGATCGCCGTGAGTCTCGCCCGGCGTTCGTTGATCGGGGCGTTCCCACTCGCCGCCGTGGCGATCCAGCCGGCGAATTCGTCGGCGGTGACGACGTGGTTGCGCACGCCGATCGGGACCACGACGTCCTCGTCGGGCCCGTTGATCATGCCCAACGCTGCTGTTTCCAGATCGGTGAGTCGCTCGGCTGCACCCTTCCAGCGGGCGACGTCGGCATCGTCCGTGCCGGTCACCTCGACGCGGGGAATGCACAGTTCGTGCGCCGTCGCCTGACGAACCGTGCGCTCGCCGAGTGACGGGAGGACGTTGGAGATGTAGTCGAGGAACGCCTTGTTCGGACCCACGACGAGTACACCGTCGCGTGCCAGACGGGCTCGGTGCTCGAACAACAGGTAGGCCGCACGGTGCAGCGCCACCGCCGTCTTGCCCGTGCCGGGCCCGCCCTGGACGATCAACACCTGGTCGATGTCGGAGCGGATCACCACGTCCTGTTCGCCCTGGATGGTGGCGACGATCTCGCGCATCTCGCCGCTGCGCTCGGCGCCGATCTCGGCGAGGACGGGGTCCGGGATTCCAGCAGCCGATCCGGCAGCGTCCGGATCGTCGAGTTGTTCGTCGAGATACGCGATCAGTTCGCCATCGTCGAGAGTGAAACGGCGACGGAAGACAACACCCAACGGGTCCACGGCAGTCGCCCGGTAGAACGGCGCAGCGATCGGTGCCCGCCAGTCGACCACGACCGGATCGTGCGCGTCGTTCTCGATGTGGCGGCGACCGACGTACCAGGAGCCATCGAAACCCGAATCCTCGTCGCCGTCGATCCGGCCGAAGAAGTCACCGGCGCCCGGGCTGCGCAGCGTGTCCAGGGCTTCGGCAACCGTGACCTCGACGTACTCCTGGGTGATCGTGTCGGCTGCTCCGGCCGGGTCGACCGCTTCGAGACGTTCGATCATCCCGTCTCTCGACGTGCGCGCGAAGGCGAGGTGCGTTCGTTCGGCGTCGAGTTCCGGAAACAGTTCGGGGTTCACAGGGCGTGCGACACTATCGAGCATGAACACATCTCAGGTCAGAGGTTGCGAGATCGCCCACGACCGGTCCGGATCGGGAATCGATGTCGTCTGGGGGCATGGCCTGACGCAGAGCCGCATGCTGGAGGACCGTATGGGGCTCGTCGACTGGGCCGACATTCCCGCCTGCGTCCTGCGCTACGACGCCCGAGGACACGGCGAATCCGAGTCGACTCCCGACCTGGACGACTCCGGCTGGGAGCGCCTCGCGCTCGACCAGCTCGCACTGGCCGACGCCGTCGGAATCGACACCTATGTCGCCGGCGGGGCGTCGATGGGAAGCGCCACGGCGCTCCACGCTGCGGTCACCGCCCCGGATCGGATCCTCGGGCTCGTGCTCGTCATCCCACCCACCGGATGGGAGGCACGCTCGGGCCAGACCGACGTGTACGAACAGGGAGCGCAGATCGTGGAGACCTCCGGTGTCGAGCCCCTGATCACCGCAGGCGCCGCGATGCCGCCACCCGATCCGTTCGTCGGAGACCCCGAGTACCGGCAACGTCGAGCGGACGGAATGCGGAGCTGGGATCCGCAGCGGCTCGCCCATGCGATGCGCGGTGCGACACGAGCCCAGCTCCCCGACCGGGAGCGCATCGCCGAGATCACCTGCCCGACCCTGATCCTCGCATGGACCGGCGACGCCGTCCATCCGGTTGCGACGGCGGACGAACTGGTCCGGCTCATCCCACACGCCGAGCAGCACGTCGCCTCCACCGCCGACGATCTCACTGCCTGGACCGGGCTGGTCAGTCGCTTCGTCCGGTCGATCGCCGGTTGAGTCGGGTGTTTCGGCGCGGCGTGTCCGCGGCGAAACACCCGACGCAACGCAGACACCCGACTCGATCGACAGGCGTCAGATGCGCGGTGGGTCGACGGCGACGCGAACTCGTGAACCGGGCGGGCGTGTGGTCGCGTTGACCGCTGTGCCGAGGGTGGTCCAGTCCCGAGCACGGAGCAGGTGACGATCGTCTCCGTCGCCTCCGACCTGCACGAGTTCCCGATCGAGTTGCGACACCACTTCGTCACTGAACGCTCCGGTGACCGAGGCCAGCGCCCCGTAGGGGGGCAACCCGAGCATCGACCGTCGTTCCCGCTCGGCGTCGACGACGACCTGCGGATCGCCGGTCGCCGCCGCATGCAGAACCTCGTGATCGGGCTCGAAGGTCTGGACCAGGACGGTCGGCGCCAGGCGGCCGGCGCGGACGATCAACGCCAACGCCTGCTCCGACGCCCGGAACCGCGGTGCCAACATCTCGGAGTCGAACTCGAGGAACGCGACCACATCGACAGGCGGCACCCGGTACAACGCTGCCTCCGTGCCGACGTAGAGGTCCGAGCGCGCCGGTGGCCCGTCGTCCTTCGCCGTCACGACCACGACCCGCCGATTGGCCGCTGCCTCGAGTTCCTCACCGATGCGCGTCACACCGGGCCGCAGGTTGGCGAACGTGCCTGCGCCGCACTCCTGGCACACGGGTGGGCGCACGGTTGTGCACCGTCGACACGCGAGCCGCCCGTCGTCGCCGAGCCCGACTGCCGCCTCGCACGTCTCGCAGCGAATGAGCGCCTTGCACGTCCGGCACGCGAGGACTCGGGCGCGTCCGGTGATGTTCGAGATGCACAGCACCCGCTGCAGCGGGTCGCGAATGCGCTCGATGAGTTCGGCGGTGACGAGACCTTTCTTCCACGGGTCCTCGTCGGTGCGGTCCACGATCTGCACGGTCGGCCAGCCGTGGCGCTCGCGTTCGGCCGACGGGTGCACCGGGCCATCGGGCCCCGCGAGTTCCTCCACGGCGACGAGGGTGGGAATCGGTGAGATGAACACCGCCGGCACGCCCGCCCGTCGGCATCGCTCGGCCACCACGTCACGGGCGTGCCAGGTGGGCGCCCGTTCCTCCTGCAGTGCCTCGTCGTGTTCGTCGACGACGATCGCCGCAGCCAACCCGGCGCACGGCATCCACGCCGCCGAGCGGGTGCCGACGACCACGTCGACGCCGCCCGCGGCCATCGCCCAGTCGTCGGGCACCAGGGCGACCGTGGCGCCGGATCGTCGCAGTCTGGATGCGAGGAGTTGTGCATCGGCGTGTGTGGGGACGACGACGAGCGTCGGGCCCACTCCGATCGCCGAGAGGATCGAGGGCAGAACGTCGCTCCGTGGTGGCAGCCGCAGCACGCCCCCGCCGGTCATCAGCAGTTGCGTGGTCGCCGGTGACGACGGAGCGGGTGACTGCGCCCGCCGATGCGGCAATGGCAAGGCGCGGACCGCGCGCTTGGGCGACGCCGCCACGAGGAACGGGCGGATGCGTCGCGCGGCCCAGCGAACATGGGCCCATTCGGCGAGTTCGATCACTTCCGGTGACGGGCCGTGGCCGGTGACCTTGGCGATCGGCTTCACGTCGTCGACGTCGACCCCGGGCTCGTCGAGCACCGCAGTGACCCAGCCACCGATCCGCCGACCGTGCAGTTCCACACGCACGATCGTGCCGACTCGCACGTCACCGAGCAGGTCGTCAGGGATCGAGTAGTCGAACGGCTTGTCGAGCCCGGTCACGTCGGGCAACACCCGAGCGAACCGAGGCCGATCGACCCCGTTCATCCGACGTCAACCATTCGGTGTCTGACACCGGATGACAACCAAATGGTGTCTGACACCGAATGGTTTCGGGTCGGATCAGGCGCCGATGGCGGATCTGAACTCGTCGAGCTTGCCGAGCTGTTCCCATGGGAACTGGTCGCGACCGAAGTGGCCGTATGC